>JANLPL010000121.1:0-9788 GCA_031367195.1 Bradyrhizobium sp. | reverse complement strand
GCGCCAAAACCAGCCGAATCAGGCATTCCTTGTCCAGCGATTCAAGCGCTTCCCGATCCATCGGAAGCTTGAATCAACTCCCGAGTCCCGCGTCAAACGCCAGCCGGCCGGCCTTCAGAACACCCCCCTGAGCAATTACGTCTCACCGGTGCGCCGCATGATCAAGCCGAAGGAGACCGCGATCTTTCATCTGAAGCTGGAGCTTGACGATCAGGTCATCGATGCCGGTTGCCTCAACGACCACGAATTTACCCTTGTCACATGGCGCGAGACCGGGGAATCGGTGGAACGGTGGGGCGCGGTTCACTACAAGATCCGGCCGAGACTGGGAACCAAGACCACCGTCACAGGCAGTTGGTACGACAACAGCGTCGGCATCGCCGGCGCCGTCAGCCCCGATCCGGGCGCTGGTACCGTGATTCGCGTGCGGATCAACTTCAACAACCAGAAAGCCCGCTGGGTGCCCGCGACACTGGCGGCGGGCGGCACATACTCGCTGAATCTGGTTGCTCCGGCCGGAGCGGCTTCCCTGGATACGGAAGCGATGTTTGAGGGGAACACGCTGCTGGCGCCGTCAAGGTCCAATCCGGTCACGGTACGTCCGTACGTGATCAAGTAATAGAATCTAGCTATAGTGCCGTTCGGCGACGTCGAAGATGAAGTCGCCATAGGCGCCGTCGCTGTTCTCCCAACCGTCGTGGGTTTCCTCGAGAAAATCGTAAGCGAGCCGCTCGATTGCGTCGCGGACGGACATCACCGTCCCTTCGGGCTCGGCGTGGCCCCAGACGGCGGCGGCGATCTCGATATTGCCGGGCGGCAGGGCGACGACATCGTCACCGGCCTTGGCTTCGATGTCCTCGATCTACCCGCTGTCGCCATAGCCGTCGAAACGGACGGTGACGATGGTGAGGCCGGCGGCGGTGAGCGCGTCGAAGACGACCGCCTTGTTCGTGGGACGCAGTTCGGCGTTAAGGCGATCGTGCTCGCCGCGCTGGACGTCCCAATCGGTGAGCGTCGGGGCGGCTATTGGGATGATGGGGGAATGCTCGGTCATAGCATGGCTCCGAAAACGAGAAAGGCCGGCGCGATGGCCGGGCTTTCGGGTGGAATTGGATAGAGAAACGGGTGCGGGGCGGCCGAAGCCACCCCGCACGTCGATAGTCACTCGGCCGCGACCATGTGCGCCGGCTCTTCGTCGGCGTCGGCGGGCGCTTCGTCCTCGTCACCCGCGAGGAAGTCCGGCAGCGCCTCGGACTCGCCGGTCGACTCGTCGACGACGGGTGCGACCTCGACGAGACGAAGCGGCTCCGGCAGCCAACCCGTGCCAGCAAGCAGCCGCTCGGCCTCTTTGGCCATTTCGGTCTTCTTGAGGTGGTCGATGAGCGCCGCCGATTGCTCGCCCTTGGCCTCGCGCACGGCTTCGAGGATGCGCGCCTTCGGAACCCGGCCGAGGTAGTTATCGACGGTCGGCGCCCAGCCGGCGGCGGCCAGGTCGAGATTGACGGTCCGGGCGAACTGGTCGCCATGCGCGAAAGCGTCGGGACGCCGGTTCCAAGGCTCCTTCACGACATTGACTGTGAGGGCGGCGCAGTGAGCGAAGAGCGCAGCTTGGCTGTCGCTGTCGAACGCCATCAGCGAGTCCCACAGAGCCGCTGGCGCTTCAGGCAACTGCTTGGCCCACTGCGCGTGCCGTGCATCGATCGCCTTGGCCGAGGCGGTCTCCGCTAATCCCGGCGCCTGCGCACTGAAGCCGGAGTGCTTCGCCGTGATCTCGAGGCAAGTGTTCGAGGCGTAGCGGTAGAAAGCGTTGAGGCAGAGGGCGTGAAGCACCGCCTGGAAGGCGATGTGTGGATCGCTCGCCAGCGCATCCCGCAACGCCAGGGTGCGATGGGTGGTCAGCTCGGTCACCAACCGATCCGAAAGCGGACGGATGGTCTCGTCCTCCTCCGGCGTGTCGATCTCGGAACCCGTCGGCGCGCCGCCGATGGTGATGACGGCCCGCTGGATCGCGCCGCCGGCGGTGGCGGCGGTTTCCGGTGCATCGCCATCGCCGCCCAGGACCGGCTCGACCGGTGCTTCGTCCTCGGGGCGGACGAAGGCGCGTTCGATGTGCAACGCCCCGTCGTTGTCGATGCTGACGAAGATGCCCGCGCGAGCGATCTCGGACAGATCGTAGCGGACGGGCCGGTTCTCGAACGCCGCGATCGCGGTCTCGATCTCGCCGAGGCGCTGATCGACCTCGTCGGGCAACTCGTCGGCTTGCGCGTATTGCTCCTCAAGCGCGTCCTGTTCGGCCTTCAGCGCGGCGAAGCTGGCGTTCTCCTCTTCGCTGAGTTCGACCGTCTCGCCGGTGAGGCGGCGTAGACCGGCGGCGTGGCCATAGGGGAAGTCGGTGGCGACCGCGATCGAGCTCCAACCCTCCGCCCGCAGCGTCTCGGCCTCGGCCTGGGCCTTCTCGGTCACCAGCCGATCGAGCAGCGCCGGATCCTGCAGCCAGCCGCCATCGTCATGCTGGAAGAGGTCGCGCATGACCACGCCGCCGGCGACTTCGTAGACATCCATGCCGACGAACCGCGCGCGGCGGTCGGAGGCCCGGACTGCGCCCTCGGTGAGTTGGCGCCGGATCAAATAGGGCTCCTTGTTGCTGATTCCTGGCGAAGCCGCCCACCAAAACGAGATGATGTCGCCCGTCGTAACGGAATGATGCCGCCCACCCATTACGAGATGATGCCGCCCATCGGAACGGAATGATGCCGCCCGGGGGTCTGACACGGCGACGAGCGCCACCGCTGGCCTGAGTAAGGTTAGCTCCTTTGGCAATCCAAGGGGGTGACCGATGCCAGCGGAAAGAGTGCCTATGCGCTAAGCGGGCGAGATTATTCGCCTGAAGTTTTCTTCCCGATTGGCGACACGCGAGATCGCGCGGCGTCTCGGCCTTGCGCCGTCCACGGTCAGGGAGACATTGAGCCGGCTGGCGAGCGCCGGGCTTTCCTGGCCCCTTCGGGAAGGCGTCAGCGACGCCGAACTGGAGGCGGCGCTCTATGCCAATCGAAGAAGCAAGCGGGGACATCGGCTCCACGCGGAGCCGGATTGGCCGGCGGCGCATCGCGAAGGCGCGCGCCCCAGCGCGCTCGCGTCCGTCTTTTCCGATCGGTGACGACGTCCGCTCCACTCGCTGACGACACGCAGGCATCCACGGAACCCCTGGGCTTTCAGGGCGCGCCATAGCTCCGATCCATGGCGTCGGCCTGCCGCCCATTGTTCGTCAAGCCAGGGGAGACAGGGCTCAAGCGAACTGCCGCGCACGCGGAAGATATCTGACCTCTGACCGCGCAGGACCTTGCGGACTAGACCGCGGCTATAGCCGGCGCGGCGGACGATTTGCTTGATCGTCGCGCCCTCCTGGCTCATCGCCAGGATGGCGGCGTTCGTCTCCTCCCGGCGCTGAAAACCCTCATATTGAAGCTTCTCTGCCGAAGTCAGCAGTTCCGGGGTGATCGTCGCCGCTCCGACAGCGGCGCGGATGTCGCGCATCGATTTGCGCGCCGCATCGAGAAACGCCTGGCTCGCGTTCTCCATCAAATGCCACCGGTCGGCGATCTGAACCGCATGCGGGAGGGCCTTTTGCGCCGCCAGCCCGTAACCGCCGCCGCGATCCCGAGCGACGAATCCAATTTGCGGCTGAGCGGCAAGCCAAGCCTGGGCGGTGGCCGGTTCTCGGTCTGGCAAAAGCGCAATAGTCTTTCGCCGCTCAAGATCGCAGATCAGCGTTCCATAGCGCTGATTACGACGCCAAGCCCAGTCGTCGATCCCGATGACCGAGGGCGGCGGAAAGCTAGGGCTGCCGCGCCTGCGCAGGGCGCGCAGCAGGGTGTCGTTGCTGACCGGCATGCTCAAGCGGCGCGCAAAGCTCGCCGCTGGCCGGCCTCCCAGAGCCAGCGCCAGGCAGTGGACAATATCATCGAGCCGAGCCGTGCGCCTAGCCCACGGCTTTAGAATGTTATCGTCAAAGCGTTCCGTGAAGATGCGGCGTGCGCAGGGCGTCGCATCGGCGAGCCGATTGACGCCGAAGCCCCGCGGCATGCGCCCCTCAATTGCGGTCTTGATGATGGTGGGCGCGAGGAAGGCCAGCGAGAGTGTCATCCGGATCGAGCGTTCGGTCCTACCCTCGCGGGCGGCGATGGTTTCGATGCTCTGATGCCGATCCGCCATCAGCTCGTCAAGCCAGCGATGGGCGTCGCGCAATCCTTTGACGATGCCGACGCGGGCCTTCTCTCGCATCGGGCGGATCGATGCGGTTTGCGCGCCCTCGCCCTGGAGGATCTCTCGGCGCCGGGTCGGCGACGGCGCCGTCCAGCGAACGGTCAAAGTTCGATCCCGGCTCTCGGTAGCGACGGCGCTTGTCAGTTGGATGGTGATCGCGGTTCGGCTGATCGTGACCCGCTCGATCGCGGCGCGGAGGATTGCGGCACGGTCGTCAGCTTCGACGCGCCCGCCGATTGCGTCCGCGACCCGCTTCTCGATTTCGGGCGCGGGAACTCGCGCGGCTGAACCCGCATCGGATTTGCGGCCCTGGAGCAGCACTTGTGAGACGTAGTAGCACCAGCGCTTGCCGCCCTTCGTCGCATGGCTGGGGCTCATCGCGTTGCCGCGATCGTCGAACAGCTTGCCCACCAGAAGCGCCTCCGAATCCTGGCGCGCGTTATTGCGACGATTCCCATGCGCCGCGAGCTGGCTCTGGACGCGATCCCAGGTGGGCCCGTCGATGATCGCCGCGTGCTGGCCCTCGTGAACCTGTTTCTTATGGCTCAGCCGCCCGACGTAGATCGGGTTGGAGAGGATCTTGTAGAGATGGCCGCGGCTGATAAGGCCGCCTCCCGTCGTCTTTCCCTTCCCGTCGATCCGGACGGGTAGGCGAACATTCTCGCTATTGAGGATTGCCTGAAGACTAACGACCGTGCCGACCTCAAGATAGCGACGAAAGAGACGGCATGCTGCTCGACGATATGCAGCGCCCGGTCTTGAACGCGATAGCCGAGCGGAACGACCCCACCCATCCAGATTCCCCTCTTCTTCGAGGCGGCGATCTTGTCCCGGATGCGCTCGCCGGTAACCTCGCGTTCGAACTGGGCGAAGGACAACAGCACGTTGAGGGTCAGTCGTCCCATGCTGGTGGTGGTGTTGAAGGACTGGGTCACCGAGACGAAGGACACGCCATGGGCGTCGAAGAGTTCCACCAGTTTGGCGAAGTCGGCGAGGGATCGAGTGAGCCGGTCGACCTTGTAAACGACGATGACGTCGATCCGCCTGGCGCGAACGTCGTCGAGGAGGGCCTTCAGAGCCGGCCGCTCCATCGATCCACCGGAATAACCTCCATCGTCATAGCGGTCGCGGATCAGTTTCCAACCTTCGTGGGATTGGCTTTTGAGATAGGCCTCGGAGGCCTCGCGCTGGTTGTCGAGGGAGTTGAACTCCTGCTCGAGGCCGTGCTCGGTGGAGACGCGGGTGTAGATCGCGCAACGCAGGGTCGGTTTGCGATCCACAGGCTTCATGAAGTCGCCTCCAACTGAGGAGATCGAGCGGCTTCAGCGGGCCGCGTCCCTTTCCCACCGCGCCCCGACCTCGCGGGCCGCAAACCGAAGAAACGATGGCCGTTCCAGCTCGTGCCCGTCATCGCCTTGGCGATTTGCGACAGACTGCCATAGGTCTTGCCGTTCCAGGCAAAGCCACTCTCCAACACCATCACCCGCTGCAGCGCGCCGTTCCATTCGCGAACCAGCAGCGCGCCCGCCTTCAGATTGACGCCGTCTTTTGTCGCGGCCTCGCGCGACGCGAAGGGGCGGTGAATTGACTCGTCGCCATTGCCCTTGGCTTGCCGCAGCATCCGGAGCGTCGCCTTGTCGAGATCGCCCAACGTTGCGGCCTGCAGTCGTTGAGCGAGAACCCTCGCCAGCAGCCAGCGCGGCAGATGAATGGGAGGGGCTCCGCTCAAGTGATTTCGCCATTGTAGGCAAAGCTGACCAGCGTCGAGATCGGCGAGGCTGGCAATGAGGAGGGCGAGCGGGGAAGCGCGGCTCGCCGGGGACGCTCTCCCGCGAGGGATCGACGCCCGGAGGGTCGAGACCGAAGGGCTCGGCGCGCGAGAGCCCGGCCCGACAGGCGCGGCACGATCAATAAGACGTATGACCTTCTATCAGGCCCTCTGTAGGCCCCAGGCAGATCGTTTATTTCTTGCTGTTCAGCGGCCAGTCAGGCGGCAGCCCGTTTACGAAATTACATTCGACTCTGTACAATTGATAGCTTCCTACCTTCGAAAAGCGCTCGTCGATCGGAACCACCCAAAACCGGGCTGCCAGCGAGCCTTTTTCGCTCCAATGCGCCTGCAATCGGCGCGCAAGTTGCATAGCTCCCCGTTGACTGAGGTACTCAATGGGCGTCCCGGCCTCACGCACGTCGGGCCGTTCTACGCGTGCCACCACAAGGTCCGATTGCGCGTTGCTTGTCAGATTGGTCTCATCCCCGTTCATGTCAATCTCCTCCCGGATGTTTGGACATGATCGGGTTCTACAGTGACGGGCTTCGACACTTCAAAGAGATACCTAGTTTAAAAAAATTTGTGAGCCGCGATCGGCACAGTCCCGCAGGACGTTGAGCCGCTAAATATCGATGAAAACACACCCTGTTCGCCCGCGAGGGATCGACGCCTGTAGGGCCGAGACGCGTGCGGCTCGCCATGCGAGAGCCCGGCCCTCTGGGCCCCGCTCCGGAAAATCGATATGCTACGCGCCTGATTTGGCCTCGCCTCAATGCAAAAGCTTCGGAAACATCATTACATTCCCGTCTTCTACTTGAACCAGTGGGCTGACGGCGATGGCCGCCTACTGAAATTTTCGCGGCCCTATGGCAGCGTGGTTAAGCACGAGCCGACCTCCCCGAAGAAAACCGGCTATGAGCGCGGCCTCTACCGTATCCCCGACGTGCCGGAGCATCTCGCCGAGATCATCGAACAGAAATTCATGACGAAGATGGACGACCTCGCTGCGGAGGCTCTCCGGAACTTTCTCGCGGGTCGGCTCGAAGGTTGGACACTCCCGCGCAAGGAGGCTTGGTCACGCTTTATCGTCGGCCTGATGATGCGCAACCCCGAAAATCTCGAACGGATCAAAGCCGAGCTCAAGCGCTACGGGCGGCAGGAGTATGAGGCGGCCAGGAAGCCGGGAGCCGCGCCATTCGAGAGCATCGATGCGCTTCACACACTCAAGATCACGTTGTTGTCCCTCGAAACAATCATCAACAACAAGAGCCTGCTCGACAAGGTAAGCAGCCTGCAATGGGGCATGGTCGACGTTGCCGGGACAGGGTACCGCTTTCTCACCTCCGACCGGCCCGTGGTCAGGACGGACGGGCTGAACAAACCAGAGTCCCACCTTGCAGTACCGCTCAGCCCAACCAGGATTTTTATCGCGACGAATAACGATCAGACCACCGCGGACTTTCAATCCATGCCACCGCGCGACCTCGTCATGCACATGAACAAGCGCGTCGTCAGGAACGCAATCAAATACGTGTGGGATACGGGTCTCGCGAACGAGCGGTTGATCAAGGGGCAGCTGTCAGCGGATGCGCACGGTGATCCGGTTTTCTTTCGCGGTCGAGCCGGGCAACTGTATTAAGCTTCGCATAGTGCGCTCGCACCATAGGCCGTGGAACCAATGCTACTCCCGGGCCGACGGCACAAGAAACTGATTGAGACGCTCAGCGATAAGTTTCCGACGGCCCAAAAGGAAACTTTTGTAGTTTGCGACTGCCAACACGCTGCTCTCCGTCGGAATAGCTTGAGCCGCGAATGGCGTCGCGCCGTGCTGGGCGATTATCGGCGGCAAATAAACTTCCGGTGACTTGTCGCTGATCGCGCGGTTTGTCTTGCCGCCAATAACCACGATAGAGGGAGTCAAGGAGATCACGCACGCGTGTCGACCGCCAGACATAGCGACGTTGCATTTCAGGCAGACGCAACTGCCCGCGTTGGATCATCGAGACAAGTTTCTCAACCGTCGCTTCGGCGCCGTCGCAATCGGTGTTGAAATTGGCTTAAGGCGATCTCCAGCGGTTTGAGATTATCGGATCATGCGGCGAGGTCAATAATCTGATCGGAAGGCTTCTGGGCCAGGGTTGGCCAACCGTCGACCTTTCGCATTGTGATCTGCCCCGAGGCCAGCAAGGCCCAGAAGAGCATGGCGGCGGTTTTTAGCGCTCGGCAGGACGGTCTGCGTCTTGATCCGTCGCTTGAATTCCTCGTGCAAGCGTTCGATGGCGTTCGTGGTTCGGATCGATTTCCATTGGCTTTGCGGGAAGCGCGCGAAAGTGAACAATCGATCTCCCGCTTCCTCCAAGCTGTCGGCGACGGCGCGACATTTGAGCCGCCATTTTCGCGAGGCGAGGCTTTTCGCTTGGCCTCGATCTCTTGCCGGGTGGCGGCGTAAATCATGTCGTTGTAATCGGCGGACACTTCCTCGTGCAGCCGATCCGGCGCGTGGGCAAGCAAGTTGCGATGTTTGTGCACAGTGCAGCGCTGGACCGGCGCGTCGGGCCAAAGCGCGGCGAGCGCCTTATCCAGACCGGAACCGCCATCGACGATGACGAGTTCCGGGGTCCTCAAGCCGCGCGAAATCAGGTTGTCGAGCAAAGCCCGCCCAAGGGCTTCGAAAGACGCCCGTCTAAACGACGGGCTATGGCCGCTTCGCTCTCCCCACCCATGTTCTTGATCGCCAGCAGCACCTTCTGGCCATCCGCGCGCACGCCAAGCGCCACAAGCAGCGAGATAGATGTCGCTTGTCTGTCGAGGCGCACGCGCACGACCGTGCCGTCAAGGATCAACCGAACGATCGGCTCGTCGGCAAGCGGTCGGGCGTTCCACGTGTCCCAGTCGCCCTTGGTCTTGCGCCAGACTCGGCTGACCGTGTCCTTCCCCACCGCGCCGCCGAACAGCGCCGCCAGGGCGCGGCGCACCCGACGCGTGTTGGTCCCGGATAAATAAGCGCCCGCGATCAACGCGTCGGCCCGTTTCGTCCGCCGCTGGTAGGCGGGGATGGTCGCATTCCGCCATTCGCTCGTCTTGCCTTCAGGGGTCGTCAACCGGGCGCGCGGCGCCCGAACCGTCGTGGCTCCGAAAGCGCCCAAAAGGCCCCGTTCCCGATGGCCGTGACGCGCGCCGACCGCGCCCCTGGGAGACTCGTCGCCGACCGCCCCGGGCCGTTCATATCGCCCCCGTCCCAGCGCGGTGTCGAGTTCGGCTTCGAGCAGGTCCTCAATAAAGCCGCGAATGCGTGTCCGCACCCCATTTTCCAGGGGATCGAACCAATCATCGCAGAGAAAATGCTCACCTTCCGTGGAGCTTGCGGTGCGCCTTATGCTATTTATCGTCATGGCGTGATCTCCGTCGGCGCGCTAACGCCGATTCTGGTTTGCTTTCACAAACTGGAGATTACGCCGCTTTCAAATTTCTAGGCTCTTGTAGCGGTATTTGTTGATATCGGCTAACGTGGCCTTTCGGCAGGGGGCGACGATGGATCAGACGGCATTTGAGACGTGGCTTGGTTGGATCTCGGATCTGAACGAACCGCAACGACGGCGTGCCTTGCAGGCGCTGGCCGCCATGGAGGTCGCGGATTTCCGTGACATCGAGACGCCTTTTTCTTCAGGCCTTGCCCGTTCGGATTTTTCTGTGGCGCGACAATCTGGGTGAGAATTTTGCGGCGTTCGGAAGAGCCATATTGGCGGTCGCGGCT
>JANLPL010000114.1:0-6423 GCA_031367195.1 Bradyrhizobium sp. | reverse complement strand
ACGCCCTTTTCGCGCGTCAGGAAAAGTCGAGCTTACGGCCTTCAGGCCAGACAATAGTGAGGTCAGGAGCTGCATCCCAACCCTGAATCAGACTTTTGCTGATTCGCGAATCCCGAAAATTTCCTACTTTTAGAATTGCTGATGGAGTGCGAGATGGCTTGCGAGATGGCTTGCGAGATGGCTTGCGAGATGGCTTGCGAGATGGCTTGCGAGATGGCTTGCGAGATGGCTTGCCAAATCGCTTGCGGCGACTTTGGGACCGGCGACCTCTGCGGGTCTCGCCGGTCCGAAGTTTGGCCCAATTACGGCGCTGGGAAGGCGGTTTGGCAACGCCTGTTCACACCGGCCTCAGGGCGCCTTGCCGACTTCCGCCAACGCGTCGGCGGCCCCCACCCGCAGCGACCCGTCCTTGAACGCTGCGCGGAAGGCGCCCGTCTTCGAGACGCCCGCCGACTGGGCGTCCGGTTCGTCGCCGATGGTGAGGTCGATCGTGTCCACCACCGCGGCGCAGGCGCGGCGCGAAATTTCCAGCGAGACATGTCGTAGTTTCTCGCTGCTCGCCGTGGCGAGCTTGCCCTCGGCGACGCCTCCCGCGGGAAAAGACAGCGGTTGCGTGTTGGTCGAAACCATCATCTCGCTGCTGACCCTGGGGATGCGGTAGCTGCCGCTCGCCACCAGCCACCCCTGCGCTGGCGTCGAACAGGCGCAAAGCTTGTCGGGCGAACAGGATTTCGCGCCCGCCGTAATCTGCCCCGTCGCTCGAGCGGCGCCATCCTCGACGACGCATCGGCTCACCAGTTTCGTCGCGTTTTTCGTATCGACCCAACTGGCGGCGCAAACCGCGTCCGTGGCGCCTTCGGGCAGCGAAACCACCGCCTCGGCCGTGCCCGTGCTTTCGCATTCCGCGCTGGCGAAGCTCGATTTTTCACGGAATGTCGCGGTCTCGACCGTAAGCTTGATCGCCTCGACGCTGGCGACGGCTTTGGCGGCATACTTCACCGGCGATTGCAGGACGTTGAAGTCCGTGTTGGTCAGCACCTCGAAATTCCAGACGATCGGCCAGAAACCGCGCGGCCGTGCGTAAGTATCTCGCACCCGCAGCGAAAAACTTGGTCGCTGATCGCAGGCGTCGGGCGCGAATTTGACGGCTTTGCGAATGTCCTCGGGCAAGGTCACGTCAATCCGGTCGTCTTTCACGGCGACCAAAGCTGGCTCCAACTCGGTCCGCCCATAGAGAACGGCGGGAACGGTCTTAAACACCGGATCGAACAGCCGATAGCCGTAAAACACGATATCGCCCGGCCGGGCCCAGTCGGAACCGGCGAGATCGCGCGCCAACAGACCGTAGATCACGGGATGCGCGACTTGCGCCGGCACGGCGGCGATCAGCGCGTTGGCGAGTTCATGCGCATGGTCGACGAATTCGGGATGGTCGGCGCCCGTTTCGACCGCCTTGGTCGCCATCTCCAGCGCCGCCTTGATCCGCGCGGGAACGGGCGCCGGCAAAGTCGCGATATCGTCCGTCAGCTTTTCCTGTTCGGCGGCGCGGAATTCCTCTCCCGCGCGTCGCACCATCGCCGCGATCAGCGCCAAGCGCTGCGCCGCCGCCATATCGCCGCGCCGCTGGCGCTCGGAGATCTGCGTGTCGAGCAACGCGGCCTGCGCGTTCAGTGCATTGGCGTAGTCGGAAACCGTGCTCGGCGGAACTTGCGCGCATGTCGGCCCGCTCATCGCCAGCCAAAGGATCGCCCCGAGCGCCGACACGGCGCGGATCGTCTCTCGCATTCGTCAAACCCTATGTTGCGGCGCGGGCGCCGGCGCGCTGGCCCTACCGCGCGACGGCCACGACGCCAAGCCCAATCGCGGGCTCCCTTGCGGCGGCGCGCGCCCCGTGGCAAGCGGGGCCATGTCCACCGCCGCACCGCGCATTTCCTTCGTTTCGCTAGGCTGCCCCAAGGCCCTGGTCGATTCCGAACGTATTCTCACGCGGCTGCGGGCGGAAGGCTACGAATTGTCGAAGTCCCATGCCGGGGCGGACGCCGTCATCGTCAACACCTGCGGCTTTCTCGACAGCGCCAAGGCGGAATCTCTGGCCGCGATCGGCGCCGCGCTGAACGAAAACGGCCGCGTCATCGTCACCGGCTGTCTGGGCGCCGAGCCCGACGCGATCCGCGAAGCCTATCCCCAGGTCAGCGCAGTAACCGGCCCGCAAGACTATGAAAGCGTGATGGCGGCGGTGCACGAGGCCGCGCCGGCGCCGCATAGCCCTTTCCTCGACCTGATCCCCGAGCAGGGCGTCAAGCTGACGCCGCGGCATTACGCATATCTCAAAATATCAGAGGGCTGCGACCATTCCTGCACCTTCTGCATCATCCCGAAATTGCGCGGCAAACTGGCGTCCCGCCCGGCGGCGGAAGTTTTGCGCGAAGCCGAGAAGCTCGCCCGCGCCGGGGTGAAAGAGATTCTGATCGTCAGCCAGGACACTAGCGCCTATGGCCTCGATCTCGGCTACGCCACGAGCCCGTGGGGCGACACGCAAGTCGCCGCCCGCTTTCTCGACATCGCGCGCGAACTTGGGCGTCTAGGCCCATGGATTCGCTTGCACTATGTCTATCCCTATCCGCATGTCGACGAGGTGGTGGCGCTGATGAACGGCGGCGGCCTGCTGCCCTATCTCGACGTGCCGTTCCAGCACGCTTCGCCCAAGGTGTTGAAGGCGATGCGGCGGCCGGGCAATCAGGAAAAGACGCTCGACCGCATCCGCGCCTGGCGGAAAATCACGCCCGACCTGACGATCCGCTCCACCTTCATCGTCGGCTTCCCCGGCGAGACGGAGGAGGATTTCCGCCTGCTGCTCGACTGGCTCGACGAAGCCAGGCTCGACCGCGTCGGCGCGTTCAAATACGAGCCGGTTCGCGGCGCCCGCGCCAATGATCTCGGGCTGGAGCCGGTGCCCGACGAGATCAAGGAGAGCCGCTGGCGCCGCTTCATGGAAAAGCAGAGCGTGATTTCGCTGGCCAAGCAGAAGGCGAAAATCGGCCGCCGGTTGTCGGTGCTGATCGACGAGGCGACCCCCCAGGGCGGCAAGGGCCGCAGCAAGGGCGACGCGCCGCAGATCGACGGCGCCGTGCATGTGACCTCGCGCCGCCCGTTGCGGCCGGGCGACATCGTCAGCGTCAAAATCGAGCGCGCCGACGCTTATGATTTGGCGGGAACGGCGGCGTGACGGGCGACGCGCGGGTTGACGCTTTTCTCGCCGGCCAGAAACGCTGGGGCCAGCCCTGTTATGTCGCCGGCAGCGCCAATGTCGCGATGATCCACGGCTTCAAGGATTATTGCGCCCTGCTGTTCTTCAAAGGCGCGCTGCTCGACGCGGAAGGGCTCATCCGCCAGACCGAGAATGTGAACTCCGCCCGTCAGATGCGCTTCGCCTCGCTGGCTGAGATCGACGCTCGCGCCGACTCCATCCGCGCCGCCATCGCCCAGGCCATCGCCGTCGAGCAGGCCGGGCTGAAAGTCCCGCCGCGCGCGGCCTCCGCCGAGCCAGTCGCGGAAGAATTCGAGCGCCGGCTCGCCGAATCGCCAGCGCTAAAGGCCGCGTTCGAAGCGCTGACGCCGGGTCGCCGCCGCGCCTATCTCCTGCACTTCTCGGCGCCCAAGCAGGCGAAAACGCGCGCGGGGCGCATCGAAAAGCATGAACCGCGCATTCTCGCCGGCCAAGGGCTCGACGACGAGCCTTGACGCTGCCTCAACGCTTTGAGACGAGTTAGCGCCCACTGGAGCCCAAATCCCATGCTTTCCCGTCTGCGAAGCGACTTCGCCTATGCCGCGGGACTGCTGCGCGTGGTGCGCGCCACCCGCATCGCCACCAAGCGGCCCGACCGCACCCTCGGCGACCACCTGAGCGAATGGGCCGCCCAGCACGGCGACCGCCCCGCGCTTTCGAACGAGCGCGAGGCTTACAGCTACGCTAAGCTCGACGCCCGCGCCAATTCCTACGCCCGCTGGGCGCGCGCGCGGGGTCTGGCCAAGGGCGACACGGTCGCGCTGCTGATGCCCAACCGTCCGGAATATGTGGCGATCTGGTTCGGCCTGGTGCGGGCCGGGCTCGGCGTCGCGCTGGTCAACACCAACCTCACCGGCGCCGGCCTCGCCCACAGCCTCGCCGTGGTGTCCGCGAAAGCCGTCATCGTCGATAGCGCGCTGCTTGGCGCCCTCGTGACGGATGCGCCTGTCTTTGTCTATGGCGAGACGGCCGACGGCCGGCCGCGCCTGGATCTCGAAATCGCCGCCTTCTCCGACAAGGGCCTCAGCCCGGAGGAGAAGCCCGCGCTGAACCTGACCGACGCGGCGCTCTATATCTACACCTCCGGCACGACAGGCCTGCCCAAAGCCGCGCGCATAACCCATTCGCGCGCGCTTCGGATCATGCTGGGGTTCGCCGCCGCGACCGGCGCCAGCGCGCGCGACCGCGTCTATATGTGCCTGCCGATGTATCACACCAATGGAGGGATCATCGCGCTCGGGCTGACGCTCAGCGTCGGCGGCTCCGCCTATATCAGGGAGAAATTCTCGGCAAAAGCGTTCTGGAGCGATTGCGTGCGCGAGAAATGCACGCTGTTCGTCTATATCGGCGAATTGTGCCGCTATCTCATCAACAGCCCGCCCTCGCCCGACGAGCGCCGCCACAAGATCCGCGCCTGCATCGGCAACGGCCTGCGGCCCGACATCTACGAAGCGTTCCAGAAACGGTTCCGCATCCGCGCCGTGCTGGAATTCTACGGCTCGACCGAAGGCAATGCGGTGATGGTCAATTTCGACTTCAAGCCCGGCGCCATCGGCCGCATTCCCTCCTGGGCCGCGACGCGCTTTCCCATGACGCTGGCGGCCTACGACATCGACGCCGAGACCCATCCGCGCGACGCCGCCGGCTACGCCCGCATGAGTGCTGCAGACGAGGTCGGCGAGTTGCTGGCCGAAATCCGCGACGATCCGCGCTATCCCGCCGCCCGTTTCGACGGCTACGCCGACGCCGCCGCGACATCGGCCAAAATCCTGCGCGACATGTTCAAGCCGGGCGACGCGTGGTTCCGCACCGGCGACCTGATGCGGCGCGACGCGCGCGGCTATTTCTATTTTGTCGACCGGATCGGCGACACTTTTCGCTGGAAGGGCGAGAACGTCTCGACCACGGAAGTCGCCGAGGCGATCTCGACCTTTCCCGGCGTTAGGGAAGCGATCGTCTATGGCGTGGCGGCGCCGGGTTACGAGGGCCGCGCCGGCATGGCGGCGCTGGTGGTCGACAATATCGCCGAATTCGATCTCGACGGCTTGCGCGCCCATGTCGAAAAGACCCTGCCCTATTACGCGCGCCCGCTGTTCCTGCGCTTTCGCGCCGAGCTTGAGGCGACAGGCACGTTCAAGCCGAAGAAGAGCGCGCTGGTCGCGGAAGGGTTCGATCCCGCTGAGATCGAGGAGCCGCTGTTCTTCGACGACCGCGCCGCCCGCCTCTATCGGCGGCTCGACGCAGCGCTCTACAAGGCCATCGTCTCAGGCGCGCAGGGCTTGTGAACGCCGCGTTCGTCGATCTCGCGACTTTGCGCGTGGCCGCGTCGGAATGGGCCGATCTCTGCGCCCGCGCCGAGCCGAACCCGTTTGCCGAGCCCGGCTTCCTGCTGCCGCTGATTGACTACGAGCGCCCGCGACGCCTCGCTTTCGCGCTGATCCGTGGCGACGATGGTCGGCTGATCGGCTTCGCCGCGCTGGTGCTGCCGCGCGTCGGCCTCGCCCGCATCTGGATGAGCCCCTACGCCGCCCTGCCCGCCGCCGCTTTCGATCGTGAAGCGGCGGCTGAGGCGCTCGCCGCGCTCTGCGCCCTGCTCGCCCCCTCGCGCCTCGTGGGTGTCGTCTGGCCGCTGGTCGAGCCGCACGGCGCCCTCGCCGCCGCGCAGGCGCCAACGCCGCTATGCGCTGGGAGCACGCACCGCGCCGCGCTGCGGCTCGCCGGCGCGGAGGCGTTCGACGCCAGCCTGAATCCAAAGCGCCGCACGAAATGGGCGCGTCAGGCGCGTAAACTTGCGACGCTTGGCAAGATGGACGAGGCCACCGGCGCGCAAGCCGTCGCCGCTTTCTTCGAGGTCGAGCGCAAAGGTTGGAAGGGCGCGCGCCGCAGCGCGCTCGCCGACGATCCTGCGCGGCTCGCCTTCGCGCAAGCCGCGCTGCAAAACGTCGCGCGCGCCGGCCGGCTCGACGCGCTGGCTTTGCGCCTCGACGGCGCCGCGATCGCCGCCGACCGCGCCTTCTACTGGAAGACCGCCTACGACGAGGCTTACGCCGAGACCTCGCCCGGCGTGCAGCTTACGCTGGCCCATTCCCGTCGTCTGGCGGCGACGCCGGGTCTGGCGCTGGTCGATTCCTGCGCCG
>JANLPL010000097.1:0-3604 GCA_031367195.1 Bradyrhizobium sp. | reverse complement strand
ACGCGCGTGCGCCTGCGCCAGATCGGCGTGCAATTGCGCGATGCGGCGCTGGCGCATCAGCGCGAAGAATTCCCTGAAGCCCAGCCCCAGCACGCCCGCGACCAACAGCGCGGCAAAGACCAAGGCCAGCCAGCCGAAACCTTGCGCCTTCGCCCATAGGGCCACGATGAGATCGTCGACCCACAAACCGATCCCTAACGACACCAGCCCGCCGAGCCCGGTCCAGATCAGCGTCGCCAGCGTCGGGCGCCAGCGTCGGGCCATGCCGCTCGCCTGCGCCGCCTCGATCTCGCGCTCGCCCTCGTCGAGCGGCTCGGGCGCGTGGTCGGGTATCGGCGCGGTTTCGCTGCGAACCTCCGCGCGCGGCGCCTGCGCGGTCGGCCTGTCGTCATAGGCGACGCCGGAATCATCGAGCCGGAACGCGCGCGGGCGCGGACGGTAATCGCTCATGCGAGGCGGTCTCCGATCAGGAATTGCAGCGCGCGGTCGAGCCTGATGTGCGGCGGCGCTTCGCCCTTGCGCCAGATCGGCGGGCGAAAACGCACGAAGCGCAGATCGTTGTCAGCCTCCGGCAGCGCCAGCGCGTCGCCCTCGAACAGCCGTTCGGGGTCATCCGGCAACTCGCCCGGAAACACCGCTGCCTCGGCGACGCCGTCGAACACCTGATCGCCGATCCGCTCACCCTGTTCCGGCGCGCCAATGATCGCCGGTAGTTCGTCGCCGCCATGCCGGATCGTCGCCTCGCGGGTCGCCCGGACGGCGGCGAGCGCGATCACGTCGATCTCCGCGCCGACTCCTTTCGCGCGCGCCAAGGCTTTGCCCGCCAGCGTTCGCAGCACCGCTTCCAACCGGTCGTGGCTGGCGTGGTGGAGATGATCGGCCTTGGTCGCCGCAAACAAAATCCGGTCGACGCGCGGGCGGAAGATCGAGCCCAATGTCGAGGCGCGGCCGGCGCGGAAGGCGCGCATCACGTCGGTCAGCGCGTTTTCGAGATCACGCAGCGCGGCGGGGCCGGAATTGAGCGCGCCGAGCGCATCCACCAACACGATCTGCCGGTCGAGCCGGCTGAAATGGTCGCGGAAGAACGGTTTGACGACATGGGTCTTATAAGACTCGTAGCGCCGCTGCATCATCGCCGCCAGCGAGCCCGGCGCAGGCTCGACATTCTCCTCCACTGGCAGCGGCGCAAAAGTCAGCGCGGGCGAGCCTTCGAGATCGCCCGGCATCAGGAACCGCCCCGGCGGCAGCGTGGAGAGCGCGTAGGCGTCGCCACGCGCGGCGCGCAGATATTCGGTGAAAAGGGTCGCTGCGGCTCGAGCGACGTCCTCGTCGAATTTGCCTTGGGGCGCGAGCCCGTCGAGCTGAGCGAGCCAGGCGCCGGCGAGCGGCGCTCGCGCGGGCGCACGGCTGGCCAGAATCGTCTCGCTCGACCAGCGCCCATAGGATTTGTCGAGCAAGGTGAGATCGAGCAGCCATTCGCCGGGATAATCGACGATGTCGAGATCGAGCCGCGCCGGCCCGGGATTCCAGCCCGCCGCGCGCGCGTATTCGATCCGCAGCCGCAGTTGCGAAATGCGACGGGTCGATTGCGGCCAATGCCGGTCGGGACCGCTCAGCGCCGCCAGATGCTCCTCGTAGGGGAATCGCGGCACGGCATCGTCGGGCTGGGGATCGAGTTGCGCGCGCACAAGCCGCCCCTCGGCGGCGACCGCGAGAACGGGCAGCCGCGCCTGCGTCAACAGATTGTTGACCAGCGAAGTGACGAACACCGTCTTGCCCGAGCGCGACAGCCCGGTGACGCCCAGCCGCAAAGCGCCACCGCGCAGGTAATCGCCGAGCGAACGCGCGACAAGGCCGGCTTCGGAGGCGAGATTTTCGAGGAAAGGCATCGTCCCCATGGGGTTTTTCACAGCGCCCTATCTAGGATTTCGATTCCGCTGCGGAAAGGGCTGGCCTTTGTCTGAGACGCCGCAGCGTCCTCGCGCGCTGGGGCAAGGCGAAATGCGGCGCCGCACAAGGCGATCTGGGTTCAATCGTGCGGCGAGATTGTGGCCCGGAAAATGATAACGGTCATTTTAACTGTTCCTTCACCGTACTAAATTCATCCACGACTGCAATATCACGCGGATGTGATTAAATATATTGTGGAATTCACATAAATAAATCAAATCTACTTACCTATTTAGCTCACGCCCGTATCATGACCATTATTGACAGATTGTCGTCACATTCGCTGACTCTATTGTGGTCGCAGCGCAACAGACTTTTCGCCAACGAGCGCGTATTGACCCTGTCAACGGAATGAGGCCTCGCCCTCGTTTCGGGTTGAATTCAGGAGTTTGGGTATGAAGTCTCTTTTTCTCGCGGTTTTGATGGCCGGCGCGGCGACCAGCGCGCTGGCGGCGGATTTGCCGACCCGCAAGACGCCGATGGCGCCGCAGCCGGTTTACAGTCAGCCGGCCTTCACCTGGGGCGGCCTCTATCTCGGCATCAACGGCGGCATCGGCTTTGGCCGTATCGGCAACACCGCTTTCGCCAGCCCGAGCGGCGGCGTGGTCGGCGGCACGATCGGCTATAATTGGCAGATGGGCCAGTTCGTATTCGGCGGCGAGGCCGATCTCGACTACGGCTTCCTGAGCGCCAGCAACAATTTCGGCGGCGTCTCCACAAGCTACAAGACCAACTGGATGACGACCGAGCGCCTGCGCCTCGGCTACGCCGTCGACCGCGCCCTGTTCTATGTCACCGGCGGTTATGCCGGCGTCTCGACCCGTGCGTCGATCAACGATGTCCCGAACGCCTTCGCGGGCGCGCAGAACAACTGGCGCAGCGGCGGCGTGATCGGCGGCGGCATCGAATATGCCTTCACCAACAACATCAGCGCCAAGGCCGAATATCTCTGGGCGCCGTTGCAGAACAAGACCTACTGGGCCGGCACGCCGGACCAGGAGACCAACCACATGTCGATGTCGCTCGCGCGCGTGGGCCTCAACTACAAGTTCTGATTTGCGCAAGTTCTGATTTGCGTAAGCGTTCCTCGCGTGGGAAGAGCCGGCGGTTTCCGCCGGCTCTTTCGTTTGAGGCCAGCCCATGCCACTCAGGGACGCCCAAAGTTACGACCACTTCGAGGCCGAGCGCGCCCGGCCCTCGCGCGACCTGATCGCCCGCATCCCCCTGCGCGCCCCCGCCCGCGTGCTCGATCTCGGCTGCGGCTCCGGCCTGTCAACGCTCGAACTACGCCGCGCCTACCCCCAGGCTGAGATCGTCGGCGTCGATCTCAGCCCCGACATGCTCGCCGCCCGCGCGCGCCGCCTGCCCGGCGTGCGTTTCATCGCGGCCGACGGGGCGAATTTTGATACGCGCGGCTTCGATCTCGTATTCGCCAACGCCCTGTTTCATTGGGTTCCCGATCATCTCGGCGTGCTCGCGTGCATCGCCGCTGCGCTGCCCGAGGGCGGCTGTCTGGCCGTGCAGATGCCCGACAACGAGGACGAGCCGAGTCATCGCCTGATGCGCGAAATCGCCGGCGTCGGCGCGGGACGTAGAGAAAAAATCGGCGTCTTCGCCGACTACGAATCGGCGCTTTGCCCGCCCTGCGGCCACG
>JANLPL010000062.1:0-2086 GCA_031367195.1 Bradyrhizobium sp. | reverse complement strand
GAGGCCCGGACCCGCGCGCCGATGCGGGCAGCGGCCCAGAGTGGCGCCACGCGACACGGCTTCGGCGAGGCAAGCCGGCGCAACGCCGAGATCATCCGCGCCATGGGCATGGAGAGCCGCGTCGCCCGCCGCTGGGCAGGCCTCAACTCGCGACATCTCTCCGATCAGGCACGCGCGGCCAACATCGGCAGCGGCCTCGGCGCCGTGACGAAAGTGCTGCGCCTGCTGCTGCAGTCGCTGGTGCTCGGCCTCGGCGCCTACCTGGTGATCGCGGGCGAGGCGACCGGCGGCGTCATGATCGCGGCCTCGATCCTCACCGCCCGCGCGCTGGCGCCGATCGAGATCGCGATTGGCAACTGGCGCGGCTTCCTGGCCGCCCGGCAAAGCGTGTCGCGGCTGTCGTTCCTGCTGCGCGCCATGCCGCAAGACGAGCCCATGACCCAATTGCCACGCCCTGCGTCGAGCCTGATCGTGCAGGGCCTGTCGGTCGCAGCGCCCGGCACGACGCGGCCGATCATCCAGAATGTGTCGCTATCGCTGAAAGCCGGCGACGGCCTCGGCGTGATCGGCCCGAGCGGCTCGGGCAAATGGGACTACGGCGCGCCATCGTCGGCGCCTGGCCGGCGCTGCCGCAGCGCGGCACCGTGCGGCTCGACGCGGCGACGCTCGATCAGTACGCGCTGGAGGCGCTCGGCCGCGACATCGGCTACCTGTCGCAGGAAGCCGAGCTGATCGACGGCACGATCGCGGAGAACATTGCGCGGCTCGACCCGGCCGCCGCCAGCGAGGGCATCATCGCGGCCGCCAGGCTTGCGGGGGTGCACGAGATGATCCTGCAGATGCCCGACGGCTATGACACGCGCATCGGCGAGGGCGGCTCGGCGTTGTCAGGCGGGCAACGTCAGCGCGTGTCGCTGGCGCGCGCGCTCTATGGCGATCCCTTCCTGGTCGTGCTCGACGAGCCGAACTCGAACCTCGATCTGCCGGGCGACCTGGCGCTGACGGAGGCGATCCGGTCCGTCCGCAAGCGTGGCGGCATCGTTATCGTCGTCGCGCATCGGCCGTCGGCGCTGGCAGGGCTCGATCTCGTTCTGGTCCTCAACGCCGG
The DNA here is from genome assembly GCA_031367195.1 of Bradyrhizobium sp. Classification (GTDB taxonomy): domain Bacteria; phylum Pseudomonadota; class Alphaproteobacteria; order Rhizobiales; family Beijerinckiaceae; genus Roseiarcus. The sequence goes on along the minus strand of JANLPL010000062.1, from coordinate 978 downwards.
GCAGGTTCAGGCGCTCGGGCCCAAGGACGAGGTGCTGCGAAAAGTGACCGGGTCGCCGCCGTCTGGGACACAATCGCCGGCGCCGGCCACGCCAACGGCGCCGCCGGTCGCCCTAAAGCTTGTTTCCGAGTAGGACTAGGAGCACGTCGCCATGGCTGCTGCGGATGGATGGCTTGGTTGGCTCAAGGACATTGCCGCGATTTCAGTGATGTCGTTCAGTCGCGAGATGCAAGCCTTCGTCGCGATCCAGATTGTTCTTTTGCTGATTGCTGCCGCGTTGCTGTGGCGGCGAAGCCGTCTCATGCACCTGATGCGCCATCCCGCGACGACGAGTGCGGCGGCTTCGACCTCGGGCAACCCCGACCTTGCGCCACCTCCCGACAGCGTCGCGGGGTTGATGGCTGGCGGCCTCGCCATGGCGGTGCTGCTTGTCGGCGGCGTCGGTGGCTGGTCGGCGACGACGGAGCTTGCCGGCGCCGTGCTCGCCAATGGCACGGTCGTCGTCGACAGCAACGTCAAGAAGGTGCAGCACCCGACCGGCGGCATCGTCGGTGAGATCCGCGTACGCGATGGCGACCGGGTCAAGACCGGCGATCTGCTGATCCGCCTCGACGAGACCGTCACGCGCGCCAACCTCGCCGTCATTACCAAGCAGCTCGACGAGCTGGCCATGCGGCAGGCGCGCCTCAAGGCCGAGCCGACGAGACCTCCCGATAGCTGCCGATCGTCAGTTGACCACCAAGATCACCGCCCACGCTATTGATGACGTCCGCCATCGGGGGTACTATTGCCGAAGTCGAGGTCTGCAAACTGGCTCTTGTTGACCCGGAGGAGACGTCACGATGGCCGAAAGTTGATCGCTTCATTGATTGTACATGGATATGGCGTACAAAAAGCCCCTTCTGGGTTGGTCTTCTTGGCTACATCGGGAGAGGCGTCATGAGCGAAAACGCGATCGTTTTGCTCGCTCTCGTTTGG
>JANLPL010000058.1:0-57454 GCA_031367195.1 Bradyrhizobium sp. | reverse complement strand
GCTCGCCGCCATCTACGAAGGCCTCGCGCTGACGGCTTGAGTTTCGTGCCAGATCGGGACATCGAGCTTTTCCCGGAGGTAACATCGGCGCAACCCTAAGGGTCCATAAAGAGGCGGGCGCCGGCCGGGTTAAATCGCGGCTGCGCGAGGGCGAATCTTTCGCGGGCTGAGGCGTATGGGTCGTTCGCGTATCGGTTGGGCGGCGTCGACTTTCGCGCCCTGGGCCTTGGCTTTCGGGCTGGTCGTGTCGCTTTCCGCGCGCGCCGATCCGGACCCCGAGACCGGCGGCCTCACGCTTCCCGCCCGCAGCGCGTCCCGCCTCAATGTAACCTTCCCCGCTGACGCCAAACTGATCCACGCCCGCTTTGCCGTAGGCGCGAGCGAGGATCTCGGCGCCGTGCCCGACGAAATCGAACCGCGCTACGCCGCCAAGCGGGTGCGTTACGCCGCGCCGATCGTCAACCGATCGCATCGCGGCGACCCGTTCATCTCGCTGCGACCCGGTTACGAAGCGCGCGCCAAACGCGCCCGCGACAGCGATTTTCCCTCGGAATCGATGAGCCCCGCGGGAAGCGCCCCGGCGCCGTCGCGCGCCGCCTCGGCGGTGTTGCACACAATCTTCACCGACGGCGCCACCCCGTCGACGCCGCTCGCCTTCGCGCTCGCCTCGGTCTCGCCGAGCCCGACCGACGGCCGCCTCATCGCAGCCGGGACGAAGGCCGCCGCCTCGCTGAGCCTCGGCGCCCCGACCTTCGTCGCCGCCAACACCGATCTGTCCGACCGCCCCGGCTATGTCGGGCTGATCGACCCGAAAGATTCCGCGCGGCAAATGCGCTGCCTCGCCGAGGCGATCTATTTCGAATCGCGCAGCGAACCCGAGGCGGGACAGGCCGCCGTCGCGCAGGTCGTGCTCAACCGCGTGCGTAGCGGCATCTACCCCACCACCGTCTGCGGCGTCGTCTATCAGGACCGCGAGCGACCGTTCGCCTGCCAATTCTCCTTCGCCTGCGAGGGCAAGTCTCTGCGCGTCGAGGAGCCCGCCTATTGGGCTATCGCGACCCGGATCGCCGACGCGGTCGCCAAGGGAACGACCTACGACGCGAAGCTCGCCTCGGCGATCAACTATCACGCCGCCTATGTGCGCCCGTTCTGGGCGCCGACGCTGAAGAAGCTCGACCGCATCGGCCTGCACATTTTCTACGCCATGCGGCCGGGCCTCTATTGGGCGCCGGGCGCGCTCAACGGACGCGGCGACCTGCCGCCGCTGATGGCGCAGGCGGCGCCCGGCCCCAATCCCGCTAAGGTCGCACGCTAGACTTTCCCCGCGCGCCGCGACGGGTTAGGCTCGCGCCGCAAAAGGGGAGCCGAAATGCCCAAGGGCTACATCGTTTCGCGCGTCGATATCAAAGACCCGCTGGCCTACGCCAAATACGCCGAGGCCGGCACGAAGGCGATTCTCCTGCACGGCGGCAAGGCGCTCGCGCGCGGGGGACGTCACGAGGCGCTGGAAGGCGACGCCCGCCAGCGCAACGTCGTGCTGGAGTTCGAGAGCTACGAAGCGGCGCGGGCCTATTACAATTCCGCCGAATATCAGGCCGCCAAGGCGCATCGCGAGGGCGCGGCCGAGATGGAAATCGTATTGGTGGAGGGCGTCTGATGGCCAAGGGTTACTGGATCGCCCATGTCGACGTCGCCGACGCCGACGCCTACAAGGGTTACGTCGCCGCTAACGCCGCCGCCTTCAGCAAATACGGCGCGAAATTTCTCGTGCGGGCGGGCCGCTATGAGCCAGCCGAAGGCGCGACCCGGTCGCGGCAGGTGGTGATCGAATTCGCCGATTACGAAACGGCGCTGGCCTGCTATCGGTCGCCCGAATATCAGGTGGCGAAATCGTTGCGCGATACCGCCAGCCACGGCGATCTCGTCATCGCCGAGGGCTACGACGGGCCGCAGCCGGTATAGGGGACCACATGTCCGACATGCGTCTGGTCGTCACCGGCGCCGCGGGGCGGATGGGTCGCACGCTGATCAAGGCGATCCACGAGACGCCCGGCCTAGCCCTGTGCGGCGCGCTGGAACGGCCGGGCGCGCCGAACCTGGGCGAAGACGCCGGCTCGCTCGCCGGCGTTGGCCCACTGGGCGTCGCCATCATAGACGATCCGCTGCCGCTGCTCGTCAACGCCGACGGCATCGTCGATTTCTCGGCGCCGGCCGCGACGGTGGAGCTTGCCGCGCTGGCGGCGCAGGCGCGCATCGCGCATGTGATCGGCACCACGGGCCTCAGCGAACGCGACCTCGAAAAGCTCGCCGCCGCCGCGCGCCACGCCGCGATCGTGCGCTCGGGCAACATGAGCCTGGGCGTCAATCTGCTGGCCGGCCTCGTGCGCCGCGCGGCGGCCGCGCTCGGCGAGGAATTCGACATCGAGATCGTCGAGATGCACCATCGTCACAAGATCGACGCGCCCTCGGGCACCGCGCTGATGCTGGGCGAAGCGGCGGCGCTGGGCCGGGGGATCGAGCTTGCCGCCCATTCCGAGCGCGGCCGCGACGGAATAACCGGCGCGCGGCAACGCGGTGCGATCGGCTTTGCGGCTTTGCGCGGCGGCGGCGTGATCGGCGATCACAGCGTCATCTTCGCTGGCGACGGCGAGCGCATCGAACTGACCCATCGCGCCGAGGACCGCACATTGTTCGCGCGCGGCGCGCTGAAAGCCGCGCTATGGGCGCGCGACCGCAAGCCGGGACTCTATTCGATGGCCGACGTGCTCGGGCTTTAGCCCGATCAACCCTCGCGCGCCGCCCAAAGCAGCCCGCGTTCGAGAATCGCACGCATTTGCGGAACCGCGAATTCCGACGCGACGTGACCGAGCGAGGAATAGAACACCCGGCCCGCGCCATGCCGGCGTTTCCACACCACCGGCATCACAACGCCGTCGATCCACGGCGCGTGCGCGCCCGTAAACGTCGTCGTCGCCAGCACTTCGTTGCCGGGATCGACGTGCATGTAATATTGCTCGGAGCGATAGGGGAAGCTCGACAGTCCCGCCATCACGGGATCGTCCGGTCGCGTGATGTCGACGCGATAGTCGATCACGTCGCCGGGATGGGCGACCCATTGGCCGCCGCAGATGAACTGATAATCCGTGCTGTCGCGAAACGCGTCGGCCATGCCGCCGTGATAGCCGCCAAAGCCGACGCCGCTGTGCACAGCGCGGCTCAGATTGGCGACCTCCGCGCGCTCAATGCGCGACATCGTGTAAATCGGCACGATCAGATGCAGTCTGTCCAGCGCGGGATCGGCGAAGGCGCTAGTCGCGGTTTCCAGGCGAACGTCGAAGCCGTGCGGCCGCAACATATCGGCGACGATATGCGCGCCCTGCTCCGGCTCATGGCCGGCCCATCCGCCCCAGACGATCAGCGCCTGCCGCATGTGCGTCTCCTGTACAACAGCGCTTTCATCGACGCATTTCCGATCGCGGGCAAGTGACGGCTAAACGAGCCTTGAGCGGCTGAGGCCGTCGGCGAGGCCGATCGTGGGGACGAGGCCGAGACGCCGCGCGGCGCCCGTCGCATAGCTGGCTCGCCGCGCGAACAAGGCGAGTTCGCCGCCCGTCGGCCCGAGCGCGAGCGCGCCGCCGCCGGGAAGGCCGAGCCGACGCCAGACTTTGGCCGGCAAGGCCAACGCCCGCCGGCGGCAAATCTGGCTCGCGCCCCAGCGCGGCAGCGGCGTGTTGAGCGCCTCGGCCAGCGCGACGAAATAGGCGTTCCAGCTCGGCGTCGCCGGGCCGACGGCGTTGAGCGCGAGGCAGCGGTCGAGGTCGGTGCGCGCGGGCGCCTCCAGCTGGCTCGCCAGCCCCGCGATCATCGCGGTCAAGTCATCGACATGGATCAGCGCGGCCACGCCCTCTCCTCGCGCGCCCATCTCGCCCCACGCGCCGGCGCGGAGGCGCTGGGCGAGCTTGTCGATCCAGAACAGGCTGCCGGCGCCATAGACGATGCCGGGCCGCAGCAGCACGGCGCGGCGCTCGCCCTGCGCCCAGACCCGGATCGCCGCCTCGCAGGCGACCTTCGCCGCGCCATAGGGATCAAGACCGCGCGGCGGGGTCGCCTCGTCCACCGGCCCCGCCGCCTCGCCATAGACGGCGATCGAACTCAGCAGGATGAGGTTTTTCGCCCCCGCCACGCTCATCGCGTCGAGCAGCGCCTGCATCTGGCGCGGCATGGCGGCGATGTCGCCATAGGCGGCGTGAACAACGGTCTCGACCCCGCGCAGCGCTTCGGGCAAGCTGGACGGCGCGTCGAGATCGCAGGGGATCGCGCCCGCGGCTTCGGGCGATCCGCGCACGCCCGCCTTGACGTGAAACCCGGCCTCCCGCAGCGCGACAGTCGTCGCCGCGCCGATGAAACCGCGTGCGCCCGTGACCAGAACCGTCACGGCGTCGCCCAGGCCGGCCGCGCCAGCGCGATGATCCGCGCGAAAAACGGTTTTGCGAACACGGCGAGCAGCAGCGCGTAGGTCGCAACGCCCGCGAGCACCATCAGAATCAGCCACGGCAGCGGCCGGCCGAGCGGATTGGTCGCGCCCAGCCACGCCACCACCAGCGCCATCGCCAGCGACAGCGCGAACGACGGCGCCAGCGTGCGCATCCGCGCCCGTCGCGGCCAAGCCAGCGCCGGCGATTGCAGCGAAAGCGCCACGGCGAGCCGCGCCGCGTCGCCGACAATGCGCGCGAGGCCCACGCTCAACGGCCCGAGCGGCGCCAGCGCCAGCAGCGCGGCCAGCGTCGCCGCCAGGCTCGCGCCCGTGGCGGCGAGCGCATATTCGGGCTTGGCGGCGGCGGAAAGCGCGGTGAAGATCAGGCGCGGCGGCGCGGCCAGCGCGCAGCCCACCGACAGGCAGACCGCGACGCTGATCGCCTCGTCCCAGCCCGGCCCGGCCAGCAGAGGCAGCAGCACCGGCGTCACCGCCGCCAAGCCGCAGAACATCGGCGCGACGATCAGCGAGGATTGGCTGACCACCTCGTCGGCCATGCCGGCGAGGCGGCGCGGATCGCGCGAAAGCGGCGCGAAAAACGCGAAGGCGAGATTGTGGCCGGTGGCGGCGACCGCGCCGCGGATCGGCTCGACCACCCGCATCGCCATATTGACATAGCCGAGCGTGGTGACGCCGTAGAGCGCCTCGACGACATTGTTGAACAGGAGGTAAGTCAGATTGTCGGCGAGACGGTCGAGGAAGGAGATGCCGGCGAACCGGCCGAACCCATCGACGTGTCGCGGCGCCCAGCGCGGCAACACGAGAAAGCCGAGCCGCCATTGCAGCGCCACATCGACGCCGATGCTGATCAGCACGCGATTGGCGATCAGCGCCCACGGCCCCGCGCCCGCAAAACCCAGCGCCAGCGACAGCGCGACGCCGACGAGATGGCCGATCAACGAAGCAATCGCCACCTCATTGAAGCGCCGCAGGCGCCGCGCCAGCGCGATGAGAATGGCGGTATGGCCGGTGAAGAACACCGAAATCATCGCCGCCGGGATCATCCAGGCGATCTCAGGCTCGCCATAGAGCCGCGCCAGCAACCAACCAAGCGCGGCCGACACAACCATCACCGCGACGCCGACGAGGCATGAGACGCCCAGCGCGGCCTGAAGATGCACCCGGCGCAGCCGCTTGCGCTGCGCCAAAGCCTCCTCGAACGGCATACCGACAAACACCGCGCCGACCGCGACAAAAGTCAGCGCCAGCGCCGTGACGCCGAAATCACGCGGGCTCAACAGCCGCGAGAACAAAGCCGTGCCGCCCGTCAGCAGCGCGAGGCGGCCAATCGCATCGGCGCCGGCCCAACCGAGCCAGCCGAGAATCCGCTTATCCTTTCCGGTCGTGACCGGCATGCGCCTCTCCCGCGCCCGCGCGACGCCCTGCCAACTCTTACGCTCGGGCAAGTAGCGATCGGCTTAATGTAGAGCGACGCAATTTAGCTGCGTCGTGGCGCCCTAACCCGCGCTGGCGCGCAGACGCGCCGAGGCTTGGCGCAGCAGATCGGCCGGATCGGCGTCGCGCGCCGGGACAGCGCCGGGGCCACTCAAGAGCGTCGCGACCGCCGCGACGGCCGCAAGCGCGACCACGAGCGCGAGGCCAAAACCCGCCGCGCCATAGAAGACGAGGCCCTTGAGCAGGTTTCGCGTCACCGGCGGCTGGGCCTGCGAGGCGACGCGCAGATTGGCGAGATCGAGCCGCCCCATCTCCGCCACTTCGCGCGACCGGCTCTCGAAATTCTCCAACAGCCTGCGATTGGCCGCCACGCTCTGATCGAGCGCCTGCAACGCGATCTGCGATTGCCGGGCGCGGTTGAGCTCGCGCGTCAGCCGTTCGACCGTGGCGCGGAACGCGTCGCGCTCCCGTTCGGCGCGCGAGCGCTGCGCGCGCGCGGCGGCGCGGATCGAGGCCAGCTCCCGCGTCACGTCGCGCTCGACTGAGGCGAGCCGGCTCCGGGCCTGGATCAGTTCGGGATTGCGCGCGCCCAATCGTGAAGCCAGCGGCGCAAGATCGGCCCGCGCCGCGGCGCGACGCTCCAGCAGCAGTGAGAGCGGCCGTGTTTCGGAATCGTTGCCCAGCGCCCCGAGCCCGGTCGCCTCTTGCGGCGTGTCCGCGAGCTGGTTGACGCGCGCCTGCGCGAGTTCGAGCCGCCCCTGCGCGGCGTCGAGACTGTTGGCGGCGTCGGTCAGCTTGACTTCGATCAGCAATTTCTCGCCAATGCGGGTCAGGTCTTCGTCGCGGCGATAGGCCTCCGCCTTCTTTTCGGAATCGGCCAGCGTCCGGCGCAGGGCGTCGATGCGGCCGTCGAGTTCGCCCCCGAGCGCGGCGGCGGCGGCGGCCCGGGTCGCGCCGTCCTCATCAATGTAGCTTTGCACCAGATCGGAGGCGAGCCGCGCGGCGAACTCCGGCGTCTGCGCGACGGCGTTGACATCAACCAGAAAGCTGCGTTCGGCGCGCTTGACCGAGAGCGCGCGGCGCAAGGCGTCGAGGGCGCGCGCCGGGGCCTTGTGCGATTGCGCCTCGGCGCAAAGTTTTGCGAAGTTCGCCGGCGGCGGCTCGCGATTGGGGTCGCAGGCGCGGTTCAACACACGCGTCAACACGCGCTCCGACAACAGCACGCCCATCTGGCTTTCGACGAAATTGATCTGGGCGTTGGCGTCGAGCCGGGTCGGCGTCGCGTCGGAGGCGAACCCCTTCACGCCCATGGGATCGAACAGCAATTGCTCGCCGGCGAGATATTGGCCGGGAAAGGCCAGCCGCACGCCCATGCCAAGCCCCGCGCCGACCAGCGCGCACAACAGCAGGCGGCCGCGCCAGCGCCGCGCCAGTCCGATCCATTGCCCGATCGCGGGCGTCCAGGCAGGGTCAAGCCGCAACTCCGGCTCGACGGTCGATCCCTGCATCTTGCCCTCGCCCCGGCGCCTGCCTCAAGGCCGCGATGCGAACACGCAACGCGGCGCGGACGGGCGGGCGCCGCCCTGAAACTGGGGCGACTTTGCGAGATTGACGTGAAGGAACGGTAAAGTCCTAAGCCAAATGTTTCATTCGACTTTTTCAAAAGGCGTTGCGGTAGGCGTTGCGGGAGAACAGCGTCATTGCGAGAATCCAGAAATCGAGCAGCAACGACCAATTGTCGATGTAGTGCAGATCGTGCTCGACGCGGCGTTCGATATGGTCCTCGGTTTCGATCGCGCCGCGATGCCCATTGACCTGCGCCCATCCGGTCATGCCGGGCAGCACATTGGCGCGGCGGGCGTAGAAATCGATCTGGCGCGCGAATTGACGGTCGTGCGCGATCGCGTGCGGGCGCGGACCAATCAGCGACATCTCGCCGCGCAGCACGTTGAGGAGCTGCGGCAATTCGTCGATGTTATAGCGACGCATCCAGCGCCCCATGCGGGTGACGCGACAATCGCGCGCCTTGGCTTGGGCGACGTTGCGGCCGTTTTCCATCGTCGTCATGGTGCGGAACTTGTAGATGCGGAACAGCCGGTTGTTGTAGCCGCGGCGCGTCTGGATGAACAACATCGGCCCGCGGCTGTCGATCTTGATCGCCAGCGCGACGGCCGCCATCAACGGCGCGAAGACGACGAGCGAGAGGGCGCCGATCGCGATGTCGCAGATGCGCTTGATCAGGCGATCGGCGTCGGACAGAGTGTGCATGGAGCGACGCAGGCTGATGCCGCCAATCGCGCCAGCCAGCCGCTCGGTGGCGAGTTTCGATTTCGCGCTCGAAGGCGACAGTTTCAGTCGCACCTGGACGGGTGTTTCGAGAAACGCGGCCAGACACGCCTCGATCAGGTCGCCGCGACCAACCGGCGCGGCGACGACGACCTCGCCGACCTTGCGCCGGCGCGCAAACCGCACCGCGGTCGCGAGCTGGGCGCCGCGCTCGGCCGGGTCATCGGAAAGCGCGAACACGCGCTCGACCGACAGTCCCGCCTCGCGCATTTCCGCCCGCCGCGCCGGCGCCTCGACATCGGCGCGCGCGCCCACCAGCACCGCCCGCGCCACGACCGCCCGCCCCGAGCGCGCCACCCCGCGCGCCCAGTTGGCGAGCCCGGCGCGAACCGCGATCACCAGCGCCAGTCCGATGGCGTAGAAAGCGACATAGGCGCCGCGCGAGACGTCGTCATGCGCCCGGTCGAGAAAACCCATCAGCGTGGCCGCCATGAAGGCGAGGTTCCAGGCGTTGGCGGTGCGCCGCGCATGTGCGCCGAGATCGAGATAGTCGGCCAGCCCGTAGCGGCGGCGGGCAGCGTTGGCGAGCACGAAGACGACCGCGACGACGCCGCACAGGCGCACGCCGCCGGTCCCCATCGCCACCCAGTTGTGAACGATGGCGTTATAGCCGACCTGGGACAGCACCGCGGCGCAGGAAATGGCGATGAGATCGGCGAAGGCGGCGAACGACCAGAACGACTGCGCGTCGAGGCGGCCCGGCATCTCGGCGGCGGTACGCTCAGGCGCGGTCGCCATGGTTGCCGCAAAGTTTATCATAAGAGCCTTCCGCCGGCGCTTGGTAAAACGCCGTTCCTCTGAGTAATTTGTCCCAGGGGAAACTACGGGTCCGCTTCAAACGTCGGCTTAAGCGGTTAGATAAAAATTGTATTGCTTTTGAAAACACTGCATTGCGGTGAATCTGGTATTAGCTTTCCCCACAGTCAAAAAGATTCACCACGGCGAAAGCCGACAGGCGCCCCAACGTCGCGTTGCTGCAAATATTCGGCACGCCGGCGAACCCATTTCGCGGCTGTCGGGCGCATATCGCCGACGGCCTTAGCGCCTCACCATTCCGCCTTCGGCCGCCCTCGCTCGGCCACCAACGCGCGCGCGCCGCCGCCGCAAACGCGCGCAACCGAGGCGGCGAGCCGCGCCGCGACCGCCTCGACGTCGCCATATCCGTTCGATTGCGCCGTCAGCACGACGCGGCGGGAGTCCTTCGTCACGGCGCTGCGGGCGTCCTGGCGCCAGTTCCAGCGGCGGCACAGCACATGCGCCGCGTCGGCATAAACGACCTCGCCAGACTTCGGCGGGTCGTCCTGCGCCCCTTCCGCGCCCATGTCGATAAAACTGTCGCCGGGGCGGGAAAAGCGGAAGGCGAGATCGCCCGTCACCCGGTCGAGATCGTCGCAACCAAGACACAGCCCCTCGTCGAGCGAGATCATGTTGTAGAGATCGACCAGCGCATTCGCGCGCGGCAATCTCTCTCCCGCCAGCACGCGTTTGAGCAGCCGTTCGACCGAGGAGCGATAACTCGTCTTCTTGACGCCAAAGGCGCGATAGGCGACCCGCCACGCCGCGACCCCGGGAATAGCGGAGAGGTCGACGCCGGCCCAACGGACGCACGCGCGGGCTTCCGCCTCGGCGATCTCAGCGTCCAGCGCATCGTCGCGCTCGCCGATCGTCAGCCCCTCCGCGATCACGACCGCGACGCGGAATTGCGGGAAACGTTCGACCAGGTCTTCGATGGAAAGGCGGGGCATGGCGGCTCTACCGAGGGGCGAGCCGCCGCTCTAGCAAATGTCCGGCCCCCTTGTCCGCTTTATGGCGTGATGGTCAAATCCGCTCTCATGCCCCCCTTTTAGTGGCCGGGCTGGTTGCAGATCAGCCGGTAGAGTCCCGGCTTGAGCGTGAGCGTCAGGGTCTTGTTGGTCCCGATAGCAAGGTCGGACGCCTCGCCGAGATCCTTGATCTTAGCCTCGTCAACCGCGTCCTTCTTGGTGTCGTAGGGCAATTTCTCGTCCTTGCTTTTGAGAGCCACGACGATCATTCATGCACCATCGACTTCGACAGGTTGGTCACTTCGAACGCGACCGCGCCCGCCTTCACGGACGTCTGGTCCGCTTGCAGCGCAAATTCGCGAACGCCCGCGGGATCGCCGAGCTTCACCTTCACGACTGAGGCGGCGGACGCCCCGCCGGTCATGGCCAAAACCGCTGCGACTGCGATCCAGATACGCATTCCGTCCTCCAGATCGCGTCCGCGCGGCGGCGCTATGCACAGGAGTTAGGAGAGGTCCGCGCCGGAAATGCGGCGCGAACTATAACTATCGCCAATTTACGGCCGCGGGCGCACGACGCGCATCGCCGCCAGAATCGCCCGCGCGCGCGGGGCGTCGAACAATTTTCCGGCGTCGTCGGGGCTGCGATGGCGCCAGTTCGGCCGCTCGCGGTCGGTGCCGGGAAGATTGGTCGCCACCGTCTCGCCCATCAGATCGTCAACCTGCACGCTCGCCAGCGCCGAGCCCGCATGGGCCACCCACGAATGGATGCAAGCGGCGAGCGCGTCGGTCATGGCCAAATCGAGCGAGGGGCGTTCCGCCATCGCGCCGCCGGCGATCAGCGCATCGACCAGCGCCTGCTTTTCGGCCAGCCTTTGGTTGAGCGCGCTCACGGCGTGGTCGGGGCCAAGCTGGCCCAGGCTCATCCGCTCGGCGATGTCGGCGGCCTGCCACCAGCCGGCCAGCGTGGGCAGATCATGCGTCGTCACGCAGGCGACGCTGTGGACGGGATAGTCGCGCGGCTCGCTGAAGCCCACGCCGTTGCGCTCGAAATAGAGCACGCGCATGCCGGAGACGTCGGCCTTGGTCAGCTTGTCGCGGAAGCCGTCGGGCACGGTCCCGAGGTCTTCGCCGATCACCATACAATGGTTGCGCTGGCTCTCCAGCGCGATCAGGCCGATCAATTCGTCGACGGGATAGCCGACATAGGCGCCCTCAGACGGCTTCGCGCCGTCGGGGATGACGAACAGGCGGGTCAGTCCCATCGCGTGATCGATTCGCAGCATCCCGGCATGGCGCATATTGACATCGAGCAGATCGCGGAACCATTTCCAACCGGTGCGGGCGCCCGCCACCGGGTCGGGCGGGGGCAGATGCCAGTTCTGGCCCGTAGCCGAGAACGGATCGGGCGGCGCGCCGACGGTGGCGCCAATGCCCAGTTCCGCCGCACGCGACCAGCTTTCCGCCCCGTCCGGCGCGGAGCCGACCGCGAGATCGCGATAGAGGCCGATATCGAGCCCGGCGTTGCGGGCGCGGCCAGCGGCGGCGGCGAGTTGGCGGTCTCCCACCCACTGGCAGAATTGCGCGAAACGCACGTCATAGTCGCGCTGCTCGGCTTTGGCGACGAGCGCTTGCGCGTCGGCGTCGCGCAATTCGGCCGGCCAAAGCCGCCAATATTCGCCGCTGCGCTCGCGATGGATCGCCTCGAACACGGAAAAGCGGAACAGGTTCTCGCCGCCCGCCGCGACGAAGGCGTCGAACTCGGCGAACAACGGGTCGTCGGAGCGCGCGGCGCGGGCGCGCAGAAAGGCGGCGAAGCGATATTGCAACGCGATGCGCTTGACGCCCCACACCGCTTCGTAATCGATCGCGCCGAGCCTGGCGACGACGCTGAGGCGCTCGCCCAGCGTGGCGGCGGCGGCGCTCCATTCCTCGTCGACCGGCAGATCGTCTTCGGCCAGGGCGTCGATCAGGATCGGATCGAGGAAGCGCCGGTCGGAGGGGTGATAGGGGCTCGCCCGGCCGCGCTCGTTGGGAAACAGCATGTGCATCGGGCTGAGGCCGAAATAGGCGGCGCCGTGACGGGCGGCGGTCGCGGCGGCCAATCCCAGCGCGGTGTAATCGCCGATGCCCTGATCGCCCTCGTCGCGGCGCAGCGCATAAAGCTGCGCGGAAACGCCGAAGCGGCGCTTCCACGTCGCCTTCGGCCGCCACGCCTCGGGCGGCGCGATCGTCAGCGCGCAGACGACCCCGCCGACTTCGAGCCGATGGCGGCCGATCGGCAGCGCTGGCAGATCGAAATGGCGTTCGTCGATCTGGCGCCCATTGGGGAGCCCGATGCGGCGCGGATCGGCGCCGGGCGTGACGCCGGAGTGGGTCGAGCCGTCTTCGAGCGCGATGTGATATTCGATTTCGCGCTGCGGCGCGGCGGGATCGGCGCGCAGCGTCGCGCGCGGCGGCCCGTCGAGCGGGATTGTCAGCGAGGGCGGCAAGGCGCGCGCCCGCGTCTCCTGCATCAATCGGTCGAGCGATTCGCGCGCCAAGCCTTGCGTGCGCGCAGGCAGGCCGAAGGCGTCGAGCAGCGCCAGTTTGGTTGTCGTCGAGACCAGCGTATGCGCGCCGGCGACGTCCCACCATTCGCCTGCGATGCCCGCCGAATCGGCGAGCGCCTCCACATCGCGGGCGTCGGGCGCGCGGGCGACATTGGCCGAGATCGGCGTTTCGGCGATGATGAGGACGCAGCGCTCCGCCAGCGGGGTGCGGTCGGCGAGTTCGGTCGGGGCGTCGAGGCGCGCGGGATCGCTGGTGTCAAGCCGCACGCGCCAGACGAAGCCCGCGCGGGATTCGGGCAGCCGCAAAGAGGTCGCCGCGCCGCGATTGAAGGCGACGAGCACGCGGTCGTAGCCTTTCTCGGTCGGCGCGGCGAATACGGCGCTCAGCACTTCGCCGACGGGGGATTCCCAGTGGCCGGCGTCGAGCAGCGGCAATTCCGCGTCGCGCCATTCCACATCGACGGGGCCGCCTTCAGCCAGCGCGGCGCCGCTGAGCCAGACGGCGCGACGCAGCGCGGGATGGGCGGCGCGCACGACGGCGAGACGGCTGACGAAGGCGGCCAGATCCATGTCCGCGCGGGCCCAGTCGAGCCAGGAGATTTCGTTGTCCTGCGCATAGGCGTTGTTGTTGCCCTGCTGGCTATGGCCGAGTTCGGCCCCGGCGGGGAACATCGGCGCGCCGCGCGCGCAAAACAGCGTCGCCAGCAAATTGCGCTGGTCGCGCTGGCGGGCGGCAAGAATGGCCGACGCCTCGGTCGCGCCTTCGACGCTATGGTTCCACGAGAGATTGTCGTTGGTCCCGTCGCGGTTGTGTTCGCCGTTGGCCTCGTTGTGCTTGTGCGCGTAGGACACGAGATCGGCGAGCGTGAAGCCGTCATGGGCGACGACGAAATTGACGCTCTGGGTCGAGTCGGCGGCATGGGCGAACACGTCGCGCGAGCCTGACAGCCGGGTGGCGAGTTCGCCGCGCATCCGCGCATCGCCACGCCAGAAGCGGCGCGTGGCGTCGCGGAAGCGGTCGTTCCATTCACCCCAGCCGCCAGGGAATTCGCCCAGGCGATAGCCTCCGGGTCCGATGTCCCACGGCTCGGCGATCAGCTTGGCTTTTGACAGCACCGGGTCTTGCGCCAAAGCGGCGAACATCGGCGCATGGGCGTCGAAGCCGGTCGCGCGGCGTCCCAGCGCGGGCGCCAGATCGAAGCGGAAGCCGTCGATCCCGCCCCATTCCATCCAGCGCCGCAGTCCCGCCACAGCCAGCGCCACTACCGCCGGTCGGTCGAGCGCGACGCAATTGCCGCAGCCCATATCGTTGATGTAGCGCGAGGCGTCCTCCGGCAGCAGCCGGAAATAGGCGGCGTTGTCGAGCCCTCGGAAAGAAAGCGTCGGGCCGAATTCGTCGCTCTCGCCATTGTGGTTCAAAACCACGTCGAGAATGACCTCCAGCCCCTGCGCGTGCAGCGCGTCGGTCGCCCGGCGCACCTCGCGCCAGCCGTCGGGCGCAAGGCGCGGGTCGGGCGCGCCCCAGAACACCGGATTGTAGCCCCAGGCGTTCGACAGGCCGAGCGGCGGCAGATGCCGTTCGTCGATGAAAGCGTCGGCCGGCATGATCTCGACCGTGGTGACGCCGAGCGATTTGATATGGTTGATCAGCGTGGGCTCGGCCAGCGCGGCGAAGCGGCCGCGCGAGGCTTCGGGAATGTCGGCGCGCAGGCGCGAGAAGCCGCGCAGATTGAGTTCATAGATGACGCTGTCGGCGGGCGGGATGCGCGCATGGCCGGGCTCGCCGCCGGGCGACGCGCGCACGACGCATTTCGGCATCGCGGCGGCGCTGTCGGCGCCGCGCTCGAACATCGAGCCATGCAGCACGAACGGGCGGTCGAGTTCTGCCGCGCGCGGATCGACCAGCAGCTTGGCGGCGTCAAAGCGATGGCCCTGCGAGGGATCGAATGGTCCATCGACGCGCAACCCGTAGCGCGCGCCCTCGATCAACCCGGGCGCGAAGCCTTTGTAAGAGCCCTGCCCGTCGGCGGTGAGGTTGATACGCAAGGTCTCGCGTTCGCCCTTGTCGTCGAACAGGCAGACCTGCACGCCGCTCGCATGTGGCGCATAGACGGCGACCTCGCCGCCCTCCAGCCGAATCATGGGGCTGGGGTCGGCGGCGACGTCGGTCATGGGGCCTTCCTGAGCGTTTCGTAGAGCGCGGCGTAACGCTTGGCGGGCGCGCGCCAGGAGACGTCGGCGCGCATCCCGTTCAGACGCAACCTCCGCATTACCACGGGATCGCGGCAAAGGTCGAACGCGCGCGAAATCGCATGATCGAGCGCGCCGATTTCGGGCGGAAAGAATTGCAAGCCGGTGGCGACGCCGGCGGTGAGCGCGGCTTCATTGGCGTCGATCACGGTGTCGGCGAGGCCCCCGACCCGCGCCACCAAAGGCGCCGCGCCGTAGCGCAAGGCGCAGAGCTGCGTCAGCCCGCAGGGCTCGAAGCGCGAGGGAACGACGAGAAAATCAACGCCCGCCTGAATCCAATGCGCCAGCGTCTCGTCATAGCCGATCACGCAGCCGACTTGGGTAGGAAAGGCCGCCGCCAGCGCACGAAAACCCTGCTCCAGACTGGGCTCGCCCGTGCCAAGCAGCGCAAGCTGCCCGCCGCGCGTGACGAGGCCAGGCATGTTGGCGAGCAGCAGATCGAGCCCCTTCTGGCTGGTGAGGCGCGAGACGACGCCGAACAACGGCGCATCGGGAGAAGGCGCGAGCCCGAATTTGGCCTGCAACGTGGCGCGGTTGGCGACGCGATCCTCCAACCGCAACGCGCTGTAGGTTTTCGCCAGCGTCGGGTCGGTCTCGGGGTTCCAGATTTCGTCGTCGATGCCGTTGACGATGCCCTCGACATCGGCGGCGCGCGTTCGCAGCAGACCGTCGAGCGCCATGCCGAATTCGGGGGTGAGGATTTCGCGCGCATAGGTCGGCGACACCGTCGTCACCTTGTCGGCGAACAGGATGCCGCCCTTGAGAAAACCGACGCCGCCGAAATATTCGAGGCCATCGACCGCCATGGCCTCCGGCGGCAGGCCGAGCGGGCGCAACAGGTCGCCGTAATAATGGCCCTGGAACGCCATATTATGCAGCGTCAGCACCGTGCCCGGCCGCGCGCCGCCGTCGTAATGGAGATAAACGGGCGCGAGCGCGGCCTGCCAATCATGGGCGTGGACGACTTGCGCCGCATAGGCCGGCACGAGGCCCTTGGCGAGATCGGCGCCGGCGCGGGCGAGAGCTGCGAAGCGGAACGGATTGTCGGGCCAGTCGCGCCCGTCGGGGCCGAGGTAGATGTTGCCCGGCCGCTGGTAGAGATGCGGCGCATCGAGCACGAACAGGTCGAGCCCGCCGCCCCTGCCCGCCAGCAGCCGCGCCGGCCCGCCCATCAGCGCGGGATAGGCGTGCACCGGCTCCGCGCCTTCGAGCTTGGCCATGACAGCGGGATAGCCCGGCAGCAGCGTCCGCATCACGACCCCCTCGCGGGTCAAGGCCAGGGGCAGCGCGCCGACGACGTCGGCGAGCCCCCCCGTCTTGACGAGCGGGAAGGCCTCCGAGGCGATCGAGAGAACACGCAACATCAGACGCCGAGCTTGTCGATCATCGGCTGCGTGATGAGCGTGACGCCGGCTTCAGTGCGGCGGAAGCGGCGCGCATCCTCCTCCGGGTCCTCGCCGACGATGAGGCCGTCGGGAATTTGCACGCCGGAATCGATCACCACCTTGCTGAGGCGACAGCCGCGCGCGATGCGGACATAGGGCATGATCACCGCCTCGTCGATATGCGAGAACGAGTGGATGCGGCAGCCCGTGAACAGCAGCGAGCGCGAAATCGCCGCGCCGGAGACGATGCAGCCGCCCGAAATCAGCGAGGAGATCGCCGTGCCGCGACGTCCCTCCACGTCGTGCACGAATTTGCCCGGCGGGGTGACCTCGCCATAGGTCCAGATCGGCCATTCGCGGTCGTAGAGATCGAGATCGGGCACCACGGCGGTCAGATCGACATTGGCCTGCCAATAGGCGTCCACCGTCCCCACATCGCGCCAATAGGGGTGGGCTTCCTCGCGCGAACGCACGCAGGAGCGCGAGAAATGATGCGCCACCGCCTTGCCGTTGGCGACGGAATAGGGGATCAGATCCTTGCCGAAATCGTGGCTCGAATTGGGGTCGGCGGCGTCGCGGCGCAATTCCTCGATCAGGAATTTGGTGTCATAGACATAGATGCCCATGCTGCACAGCGAGACGTCGGTGCGGCCCGGCATCGGCGGCGGGTTCTTGGGCTTTTCGAGAAAGTTGATGATGCGGTCGTGCTCGTCGACATGCATCACGCCAAAACCCTTGGCCTCTTCGAGCGAAGCTTCCAGACAACCCACCGTGACATCGGCGCCGGACTCGACATGCTGTTGCAGCATCTTCTCGTAGTCCATTTTATAGATATGGTCGCCGGCGAGGATGACCATGAATAGCGGGCCGTAGCTCTCGATGATGTCGATGTTCTGATAGACCGCGTCGGCGGTGCCGAGATACCACATCGTCTCCGACACGCGCTGCGAGGCGGGGAGCACGTCGAAACTCTCATTGCGCTCGGGGCGGAAGAAGTTCCAGCCGCGCTGCATGTGGCGGATAAGGCTGTGCGCCTTGTATTGCGTCGCCACCGCGATGCGCCGGATGCCGGAATTCAGCGCGTTCGACAGCGCGAAATCGATGATGCGGGACTTGCCGCCGAAATAGACCGCGGGCTTGGCGCGGCGGTCGGTCAGCTCCATCAGCCGGCTGCCGCGTCCTCCCGCCAGCACATAGGCCATGGCGTGACGCGCGAAGGGCGCCGTCGGCGGCGTCTCTCTGGTTGCGCTCATACTCACTTCCTCCCGGTACGCTGCCCGGCGTCATTCTTGCGCCGAGTCTGGCATGAATTGAAGACACAATTTCTGCGTCGGCTCACCTTGCGGGCGGCGCTCACCCCTGCGCGCGCCATTCCAGATAAAGCGTCGACAGCGGCGGCAACGTCAAGGCCGCCGAAGCCGGCAGGCCGTGCATCGGCGCCCGCTCCGCATGTACGCCGCCCAGATTGCCGACGCCCGAGCCCCAATATTCCGCCGCGTCCGTATTGATCGCCTCCGCCCAATGGCCGACCGCCGGCAGTCCGATGCGATAATTGCGCCGGACTACGGGGGTGAAATTGGACACCACCGCGATCGGCTTCCCGCCCTCGGCCGCAAAGCGCAGGAACGCAACCACCGACTGGTCCTCGTCGTTGACGACGATCCAGCGAAACCCTTCGGGCTCGCAGTCGCGCTCATAAAGCGCGGGTCGAGATTTGTAGAACGCGTTGAGATCGCGAACGAGCCGCTTCAAGCCTTGATGCGGCAGGTGGTCGAGCAGCCACCAGGGCAGATCGGCGTTGCAATCCCACTCACTGGTCTGGCCGAACTCCTGCCCCATGAACAACAGCTTCTTGCCGGGATGCGCCCACATGAAAGCGTAATATTCGCGCGTGCTGGCGAAACGTTGCCACTCGTCGCCCGGCATCTTCGCGACGACGGACTTCTTGCCATAGACGACCTCGTCGTGGCTGATCGGCAGCACGTAGTTTTCGCTGAAGGCATAGACCATGCTGAAGGTGATGCGGTCATGCGCCCAGCGGCGATAGACCGGGTCCTTCTCCATATATTCAAGCGAGTCGTGCATCCAGCCCATGTTCCACTTGAAGCCGAAGCCGAGGCCGCCGTGGTGGGTCGGTTTAGACACGCCAGGGAAAGCCGTCGATTCCTCGGCGATCATGAAAGCGCCGGGAAACTGGCCATAGACCGCCTCATTCGTGCGGCGCAGGAAGGCGATCGCGTCGTGGTTCTCGTTGCTTCCATCCGCGTTGGGCAGCCATTCCCCGGCTTTACGCGAATAGTCGAGGTAGAGCATCGAGGCGACGGCATCGACGCGCAGGCCGTCGATATGGAACCGGTCGATCCAATAGAGCGCGCTGGCGAGCAGGAAATTGGCGACTTCGCGACGGCCGAAATCGTAGATCGCGGTGTTCCAGTCGGGATGGAAACCCTTGCGCGGATCGGCGTGCTCGTAGAGGGCCGAGCCGTCGAACCGGGCCAGCCCATGCGCGTCGACGGGGAAATGCGCCGGCACCCAATCGAGAATGACGCCAACGCCGGCCGCATGGGCTTTATCGACAAAACGCGCAAACGCTTCCGGCGACCCGAAACGCTTGGTTGGCGCGAACAGGCCGATCGGCTGATAGCCCCAGGAGACATCGAGCGGATGCTCGGTGACCGGCATCAGCTCGATATGGGTGAAACCCATTTCCGCGACGTAAGGTATCAACGTGCCGGCGAGTTCGTCATAGGTCAGCCAGCGCCCGTTCTCGCCGCGCCGCCACGAGCCCAGATGGCACTCGTAGATCGTCATCGGCTTGCGGCGCGGCTGGCCCTCAGCGCGCGTCTTCATGTAGGCTTCGTCGGTCCAGCTGAAATCGTTGGTGTAGGCGACGATCGAGGCGGTCGAGGGCCGCAGTTCCGCCTCGAACCCGAACGGGTCGGCCTTGAGCGGCTGCAACTCGCCGCTGCCGGAGACGACCTCGTATTTATAGACGGCGCCGGCCTGGAGATGGGGAATGAAGATCTCCCACAATCCGCTGTCGTAGCGCTTTCGCATCTGGCAGCGGCGGCCGTCCCAATCGTTGAAATCGCCGACGACGGAGACACGGCTGGCGTTGGGCGCCCAGACCGCGAACAGCACGCCGCCCTCGCCCTCATGGGTGGTGATCTGGGCGCCGAGCCGCTTGTAAAGCTCGCGATGGTTGCCTTCGATCATCAGGTGATCGTCGAGCGGCCCCAGCGCCGGACCGAAGGCGTAGGCGTCCTCGTAGGCCGACAGCCCGCGCGTGCGCGTCACCTCAAGCCGGTAGGTCGGTCGTGGCGAGTCCGGCGGCAGCAGGCCTTCGAAGAAATCCCCTTTGCGCCGTTCGAGATCGATCAACGCCGCGCCGTCGCGTCGCAGCGCCCGGACGGAGATCGCATCCGGCGCGAAGGCGCGGATCGCCCAGCCCTCCGGCGTCAGATGCGGTCCCATGAAGGAGAACGGGTCGGAATGGCGCGCCGCCGCGAGGGCGTCGATGTCGTTCTCGTCGGCACGCCAGGATTGCAGCAAGTCTCGTCTCCCCGTCAAGCCAGACGCTTGTACGGCGCCTTCCAGATTTCGTCAGCATATTCCGCAATGGTGCGGTCGGATGAAAACCACCCCGTATTGGCCGTATTGATGATGCTCGACCGCAACCAGGCCTTGCGGTCCCGCCACGCGGCGTCGATTTTCTGCTGCGTGGTCCAGTAGGCGTCGAAATCCGCGCATACCATGAAATAATCGTGATGACGCAAAGTCTCGACCAGCCCTTGGTAACGCCCACGGTCGTCGGCGGAGAACACGCCCGAGCCGACCGCGTCCAGCACGTCGCGCAGCACCGGCGAGACTTCGATATAGGGCGTCGAGTCGATCCCCTTGGCGCGCGAAGCCTCCACTTCCTGCGCCGTGAGGCCGAAGATGAAGATGTTCTCGTCTCCCACCAGATCCTTCAATTCGACATTCGCGCCGTCGAGCGTGCCGACGGTCAGCGCTCCATTCAACGCCATCTTCATGTTTCCGGTTCCCGACGCCTCCATGCCGGCGGTGGAAATCTGCTCCGACAGGTCGACGGCGGGGATGATCGTCTCGGCCAGGCTCACGTTATAATTGGGCAGGAACACGACCTTCAGCAGGCCGCGCACCGTGGGGTCGGCGTTGACGGCGCGGGCGACGTCGATCGCCAGCTTGATGATGAGCTTGGCCTGGGTGTAGCTCGCCGCCGCCTTGCCGGCGAAAATCTTCACCCGAGGCGCGAAGTCGATGGTTGGATTGGCGCGGATCTCGTTGTAGCGCGCGATCGTCTCCAATATGTTGAGCAACTGGCGCTTGTATTCGTGGATGCGCTTGATCTGCACGTCGTACATCGCATCCGGGTCGAGCCGCTGGTTGAGCGCCTCCGCCGCGAGTTGGCCGAGCGCGATCTTGTTGGCGCGCCGCGCCAGCGCGATCTGCTCCTGCATCGACGAATCGTCGGCGTATCTGCTCAAGCCGCGCAACACATCGGCGTCGTAGAACCCCTTCTCGCCGACGGCGGCGCGGATGATGCCGCTCAGGCGCGGATTGCATTCCATCAGCCAGCGACGGAACGTGACGCCGTTGGTCTTGTTGACGATGCGATCGGGATAGACGCTGTTGAGATCGTGGAACACGGTCTGCTTCATCAAATTCGTGTGCAGCGCCGACACGCCGTTGATCTTGTGACTGCCCACGAAAGCGAGCGAGCCCATCCGCACGCGCCGGCCGCCATGTTCGTCGATCAACGAGATTGACGCCATGAAGCCGGGATCCGTCATGCCCTTCTTACGCACGCTCTCCAGATGCATGGCGTTGATGAGATAAATGATCTGCATGTGGCGCGGCAGCAGACGCTCCATCAGGCCGACCGGCCAGCTCTCCAGCGCTTCCGGCAGCAGCGTATGGTTGGTGTAGGAGAACACCGAATGCGTGATCCGCCACGCCTCGTCCCACGGCAGACCGTTGAGATCGAGCAGGATGCGCATCAGTTCGGCGACGCCGATCGCGGGATGGGTGTCGTTGAGCTGCACCGCGACATGAGCGCCCAGCGTGCGCACGTCCTTGTAGTTGCGCACATGCCGGCGCACCAGATCGAGCAGCGAGGCGGAGGCGAAGAAATATTCCTGCCGCAGCCGCAGTTCCTGTCCTGCGGGCGTGGCGTCCGAGGGATAGAGCACCTTGGAGATCGCCTCGGCGCGGACGCTGTCGGAAAGCGCGCCGATGTAGTCGCCGGCGTTGAAGACGTCGAGCTTCAGCGGATCGGGCGCGCGCGCATGCCACAGCCGCAGCGTGTTGACGTGACGGCCGCGCCAGCCGACAATCGGCGTATCGAAGGCGAGCGCCTCGACGCGCTCGCCGGGGTGCCAGACCTGTCGCACCGCGTCGCCCTCGCCATGGATCGCCTCGACCCAGCCGCCAAAGCCGATCGAGTAATTGACTTCCGCTCGCTCGAACTCCCAGGGGTTGCCATGGTTCAGCCAATCCTCCGGCGCCTCCTGCTGCCAGCCGTTGCGGATAATCTGGCGGAACAGGCCATTGTCGTAACGGATGCCGTAACCGTGCGCGGCGATGGACAGCGTGGCCATCGAATCCATGAAGCAGGCGGCGAGCCGTCCGAGGCCCCCGTTGCCGAGCGCGGCGTCCGATTCGATTCGGCGCAGCGAGCCGAAATCGACGCCCAGGCTCGCCATCGCCGCCGTCATCGGCTCCACGATGCCCAGATTGGTCATCGCGTCGAACAACATGCGGCCGATAAGAAATTCGAGGCTGAGGTAATAGACGCGCTTGCGCTGATCCGTATAGGAGCGGTCGGTCGATTGGATCCAGCTATCGACGACGATGTCGCGGGTCGCCGCGGCCACCGAGAGAAACCAGTCGCGTTGGCTGGCCGCGACCGGGTTCTTACCGACGGTGTATCGGAGCTTGGCGAGCACCGCCTGCTTCAATTCGTCCGCGGTGTAGGCGCGCACCTCGTTGTTGGCTGCGCGTTCCGGCGGCGGCGTGACCTGATCCATAGCGTAACCCTCTTTCGTCGGCATCGACCTTTTCACGCCCTACACAATGGTTATTAAAGCCTCGTACCATCATTGTGACCTGCCGCGAAACCACCTAAACCGTCCCCGCGCGACGATTTTTAGGAAAGACGGCGACATGCGGATCGAGGGCAAGGCGTATCGCACGATCTGGCGCGCGGGTCCGGCCGCAGTCGAGACCATCGATCAGACACGGCTGCCGCATGAACTCCGCTTCAAGCGAATCGACACGCTCGAAGGCGCCGTATCGGCAATCAAGACCATGGTCGTGCGCGGCGCTCCCTTGATTGGCGCCAGCGCGGCCTACGGTCTGGCCATCGCGCTGACCAGGGCCGGCGACGACGACGCGCTGGAGGCCGCCTACCGCGCGCTGCTCGCCAGCCGCCCGACCGCCGTCAACCTCAAACATGCGCTCGACGACGTGCGCAAGGTTGTGGCGCCGCTGCCGGCGGCTGCGCGCGGCGAGGCGGCGTTTCGGCGCGCCGATGAAATCTGCGAGGAGGACGTCAAACTGAACCTCGCCATCGGCGAGGCCGGCTTCAAGTTGATCGAGGCGGCGCACAAAACCTTGGGACGGCCAGTCAATGTGCTGACCCATTGCAACGCCGGCTGGCTCGCCACCGTCGATTGGGGCACCGCGACCGCGCCGATCTATCTCGCCCATGATCGCGGCGTGCCGGTGCATGTGTGGGTCGACGAGACCCGGCCGCGCAATCAGGGCGCCGCGCTGACGGCGTTCGAACTCGGCCAGCATGGCGTGCCGTTCACGCTGATCGCCGACAACGCCGGCGGCCATCTCATGCAACAGGCGCAAGTCGATCTCTGTATCGTCGGGGCCGATCGCGTCACCGCGCGCGGCGACGCCGCCAACAAGATCGGCACTTATCTGAAGGCGCTCGCCGCTCACGCAAACCGCGTGCCGTTCTATGTCGCGGCGCCGGGAACCACGATCGACTGGACAATCGATAACGGGGCCGAGATCGAGATCGAGGAGCGCGACGCGAGGGAAGTCACCCATATCTGGGGCCGGCTGGCGGATGGGCGCGTGGCGCAGGTCGAGCTGGCGCCGCCGGGAACGCGCGCGGCCAATCCCGCCTTCGACGTGACGCCGGCGGAATTGGTGACGGGGATCATCACCGAGCGGGGGTTGGCGCGGGCCGACAAGGCCGCGCTGGCGGCGCTGTACGGCCGGGGTTGACGATGACGCGGAGCTGGAGATCGCACGCAGGGGCAGGGTTGGCGGCGCTTTCGCTGGCCGCCTGCAATGCGCCGCAGGTCTCCAAAAGGCCGCCGCTGCCGGTTCGGGTGGTCGCGGCCAAGGTCACGGATTACGCGCCCTCCCTTTCGCTCACCGGCGAAATCGCCGCCCGCGTCAGCTCTAACCTCTCGTTCCGCGTCAGCGGGCGGGTGATCGAGCGCAAGGTCGATGTCGGCGCCCATGTCGAGGCCGGCGAAGTGCTGGCCCGGATCGATCCCGCCTCCGCCCAATCCGATCTCGACGGGGCCAATGCGGCGGTGGCTTCCGCCGAAGCTATGCTGAAGCAGAACACCGCCTCGTTCGAGCGGCAGAAGCAATTGCTCGGCGCCGGCTTCACCACGCGGACCGGCTTCGATTCCGCGCAGCAGAATCTCCGCACCGCGCAAGGCGCGCTCGACGCAGCCAGGGCGCAAGCGGCGACGGCGGCCGACGCGCTCACCTACGCCGTGCTTCGCGCGGAAAGGCCAGGCGTGGTCACGGCGCGGCAGATCGAGGTCGGCCAGATTGCGCTGGCCGCGCAAACCGCCTTCACCGTCGCGCAGGACGGGCCGCGCGACGCCGTGTTCAACGTGTTTGAATCGATCTTCTTCGCGCGGCCCTCGGGCGGCGGGGTGAAGCTGGCGCTGGTGTCGGACCCCACGGTCGCCGCCATCGGCCATGTCCGCGAGATCTCGCCGACGGTGAACCCGAAAACGGGCACGGTCGCGGTGAAGGTCGGCATCGAGGGCGATTCCGACAAAATGCCGCTCGGCGCGGCGGTGATCGGCCGGGCCGACTTCGCGGCGCGCAAGGTGGTGGAATTGCCGTGGACGGCCGCCGCCTCCGACGCGGGCGCGCTGGCGGTCTGGATCGTCGATCCCGCCAGCGGCGCCGTCGCCATGAAGCCTGTCACGGCGGAGGCGTTCGACAACGAGACGCTGATCCTCTCCGCCGGTCTCGAAGGCGGGGAAAGGGTCGTCACGGCGGGCGGAAAATTCCTTTATCCCGGCGAAGTCGTCATGCCGCAGGAGGCCCCGTGACGCGCCTTGCTTTGTTCGCCGCGCTGGCGCTGGCGCTGGCGCTGACAGCCTGCGACAAGCCGCCCTCGGCGCCCCCGCCCGTGCGGCCCGTGCTCTCGACGCTGGCGGCGGAAACGACCGTCAATCCGCTAAAACTCGCCGGCATGGTCGCCGCTAGGCTGGAGACGCCGTTCTCGTTCCGCGTGCTCGGCCGGTTGACCGCGCGGCCGGTCAATATCGGCGAACTCGTGAAGAAGGATCAGACGCTCGCCGCCATCGACCCGCTGGCGCTGCAACTCGGCGTGCGCTCGGCCGAGGCGGATCTGGCCAGCGCCGAAGCGCAACTCGCCAATGCGCTCGGCGTCGCCGAACGGCAATCGACCTTGCTGAAGACCAATACGACAACCCAGGCGCAGGTCGATGCCGCCGAACAGGCGCGCGCCTCTACCCTCGCCGGCCAGAATCGCGCCCGCGCCGCGCTCGCCAAAGCCAGGGAGGAGCTGAGCTACGCCGTCCTGAAGGCCGATTTCGCCGGCGTCGTCACCAATACCGGGGCCGAGATCGGCCAGACCGTATCGCCCGGCCAGATGGTGGTCGAGATCGCCGATCCCGCCTTTCGGGACGCCGTGATCGACGCGCCCGATTCGGCCGCCGCGACGCTTGTCGTGGGCGACGCCTTCGAGGTCGCCGCCCAACTCGACCCGAGCCTGCGCGTCGCCGGCAAGGTGCGCGAGATTGGCCCGCAGGCGGATGCGGCGACGCGGTCGCGCCGCGTGAGAATCGCGCTCGATCAACCGCCCGACGCGTTCCGGCTCGGCTCCACCATCACCGCCTGGCCGGTCAATTCCGCGCGCGCGGCCGTGCGCCTGCCGGCTTCCGCGATCCTGACCAAGGACGGCAAAACGCTGGTGTGGATCGTCGACCCCGCGACCTCGACAGTGGCGACGCGGGCCGTGACGCTGGCCGACGCGAGCGTCGATCCGGTCGAGGTGACGAGCGGCCTGGAGCCGGCGATGCGGGTGGTGACGGCGGGCGTCCACAGCCTCGCCGAGGGCCAGCAGGTGCGAATCGAACAGCGGGCGAACCCTTGAAGCCGTTCAATCTCTCCGACTGGGCGCTCGAGCACCGCTCGCTGGTCTGGTATTTCATGATCGTGTTCGCGCTTCTCGGCGTGTTCTCCTATCTCGGCCTGGGGCGCGAGGAGGATCCCAATTTCACGATCAAGACCATGATCATCCAGGCGCAATGGCCCGGCGCCAGCGCGACGGAGGTCGCCAAACAGGTGACCGACCGGATCGAAAAGAAGCTCGAAGAACTGGAATCGCTCGACTACACCAAGAGCGTCACAACCGCCGGCAAGACCATCGTGTTCGTCAATCTGCTGCCGACCACCAAGGCGAAGGACGTGCCTTTCGCGTGGCTCACCGTGCGCAACATGATCGGCGACATCCAGGGCGCGTTTCCCACCGGGGTGATCGGGCCGTTCTTCAACGACCGTTTCGGCGACGTCTATGGCAACATCTTCGCCTTCACGGCCGACGGGCTGACCGACCGGCAGTTGCGGGATCAGGTCGAATTCGCGCGCTCGAAAGTGTTGACCGTGCCCAATATCGGGCAGTTGCAAATCCTCGGCGCGCGCGACGAGGCGATCTATCTCGATTTCTCCACCCGCAAGGTCGCGGCGCTCGGGCTCGACGGGCCGGCGATCGCCGCTTCGCTGCGGGCGCAGAACGCGATCGCCCCCTCAGGCACGATCGAGGCCGGGCCGGAACGCATTTCCGTGCGGGTCGATGGACAATTCGCCTCGGAGAAGAGCCTCAGCGCCATCAATCTGCGCGTCAACCACCGCTTCTTTCCGCTGACCGACGTCGCCACTGTCCGCCGCGGCCTCGTCGATCCCCCCGACACGCTGTTCCGCTTCAACGGCAAGCCGGGCATTGCGCTGGCGATTGGCATGAAGGCCGGCTCCAACCTGCTCGATTTCGGCAAGGCGCTGGAAAAGAAGATGAGCGAGATCGTCGCCGATCTGCCGGTCGGGGTCAGCGTCGAGAAAGTGTCCGATCAGCCGGCGGTGGTGGAGAAGGCGGTTTCCGGCTTCACGGAAGCGCTGTTCGAGGCCATCGCCATCGTGCTCGGCATCAGCTTCATCAGCCTGGGGCTGCGTGCGGGGCTAGTTGTCGCCATCGCGATTCCGCTGGTGCTGGCGATCACGTTCCTGGTGATGTCGATCTGGGGCATTTCGTTGCAGCGCATTTCGCTCGGCGCGCTCATCATCGCGCTGGGTCTGCTGGTGGACGACGCGATGATCGCGGTCGAGATGATGGTGGCGCGGCTGGAGGCCGGCGACACCTTGCGGCAGGCCGCCACCCACGTCTATGTCTCGACCGCCTTCCCGATGCTGACCGGCACGCTGGTGACGGTGGCCGGCTTCATCCCCATCGGTCTCAATTCGAGCGCGGCGGGCGAATTCACCTTCACTTTGTTCGTTGTCATCGCCGTGTCGCTGCTGACCTCGTGGATCGTCGCGGTGTTGTTCACGCCGCTGCTGGGCGTCACCCTGCTGCCAGAGAAATGGAAATCGCATGGCGAACACAAGGGGCTGTTCGCGCGCGCCTTCCATTTCGCGCTGGTCGGCGCGACGCGCTGGAAATGGGCGACCATCGCGCTGACGCTGATCGTCTTCGGCGGCTCGGTTTACGGCATGAAATTCGTCGAGCAGCAGTTCTTCCCCTCCTCCGACCGGCCCGAACTGATCGTCGATTGGAACTTAGCCCAGAACGCTTCTATCCACGAGACCGACGCGGAGATGGCGCGGTTCGAGCAGGACATGCTGCAAGGCAATGCCGATATTGAACATTGGTCGACCTATGTCGGCCAGGGCGCGCCGCGTTTCGTATTGTCGTTCGACGTGCAGCTCGGCGACGCCAGCTACGGCCAAACCATCATCCTGACCAAGGGCCTCGAAGTGCGCGACAGACTGCGCGCCAAATTGCAGGACTATCTGACACGCAATTTTCCCGGCACGGACGCTTACGTAAAACTGCTCGACATCGGCCCGCCGGTCGGGCGGCCGGTGCAATATCGCGTCAGCGGCCCCGACGTTCAGCAGGTCCGCGGCCTGGCGCAAAAGGTCGCGGCGGCGATGGCCAGAAGCGACAATCTCGCCGAACCCGTCTATGATTGGATGGAGCCGGCGCGAGTGCTGAAAGTCGAGGTGTTGCAGGACAAGGCGCGCCAGCTCGGCGTCTCCAGCCAGGACATCGCGACCGCGCTCAACAATGTCGTCAGCGGCGCAACCGTTACCCAAGTCCGCGACGACATCTATCTCATCAACGTGATCGCCCGCGCCGAGGCCGCCGAGCGCGGCACGATTTCGACCCTACGCGGCCTGCAACTCACCGGCTCCGGCGGCCAGTCCGTGCCGCTCGCGGCGGTCGCTAAGTTCGGCTACAGTCTGGAGCAACCTAAAATCTGGCGCCGCTCGCGCCAGCCGACCGTGACCGTGGCCGCCGCCGTGCGCGGCTCGGTGCAGCCGGCGACCGTCGTCAATCAACTCGCGCCGAAGATCGCGGGGCTCAACGCGGCGCTGCCGATCGGCTATTCCGTCGTCGCCGGCGGCGCCGTTGAGGAGAGCGGCAAGGCGCAGGGGCCGATCGCCGCCGTCGCGCCGCTGATGCTGTTCATCATGGCGACGATCCTGATGATCCAGTTGCAGAGTTTTCAGCGCCTGTTCCTGGTGTTCGCCGTGGCGCCGCTGGCGTTGATCGGCGTCGTCGCCGCGTTGCTGCCCGCCCACGCCCCGCTCGGCTTTGTCGCCATTCTCGGCGTGCTGGCGCTGATTGGCATCCTGATCCGCAATTCGGTCATCCTCATCGTCCAGATCGAGGAACTCCGGAAAGAGGGCCGACGCCCGTTGGATGCGGTGATCGAGGCGACCGAACACCGGATGCGGCCGATCCTGTTGACCGCCGCCGCCGCGACGCTCGCGCTGATCCCGATCTCACGCGAGATTTTCTGGGGGCCGATGGCCTATGCCATGATGGGCGGCATCGTCGTCGGCACCGTGCTGACGCTGCTGTTCCTGCCCGCGCTTTACGCCGCCTGGTTCCGCATCAAGGAGGCTTGAAGCGACCGCCGCGGGAACGAACCCGCCACGGGGATGTTTGCGTTTCGTGGATTTCGCAAAGGGCGCGCGAATGGACGACGACTTCAACATCGGCCTGACCGCGACCTATCGGCTCCAGCTTCACAAGGAATTCAACTTCCGCGCCGCCGCCGCCCGCGCGAAATACCTCGCCGCACTCG
This sequence comes from Bradyrhizobium sp., assembly GCA_031367195.1. Taxonomy (GTDB): domain Bacteria; phylum Pseudomonadota; class Alphaproteobacteria; order Rhizobiales; family Beijerinckiaceae; genus Roseiarcus. The sequence goes on along the minus strand of JANLPL010000058.1, from coordinate 28,601 downwards.
GCGTCTCGCATGTCTATCTCTCGCCGATCATGCAAGCGACGGCCGGCTCGCCGCACGGCTACGACGTCACGGACTTCGCCTGCGTCAACCCCGAACTCGGCGGCGAGGACGGCTTTCGCGAGATGGCGGCGGCGCTGCGCGCCGCGGGCGTCGGGATCATCCTCGACATCGTTCCCAATCACATGGCGGTCGGGGGCCGCGACAATCCCTATTGGCTCGATCTGCTGCAAAATGGCCGCGACAGCGCCTACGCCGATTTCTTCGATGTCGATTTCGACGCGCCCGGGCTGAATGGAAAACTTCTCGTGCCCCTGCTCGACGCCTCCTATCGCGAGACCCTGGAGACGGGCGAATTCGCTCTTCGACGACGCGATGGCGGCGAGGAGTTCGCGGTCTATTATCACGATCATTGTTTCCCGCTGCGCGCGGTCGATCAACCCGCGATCAGGCAGGGCGGCGTCGAAGCCGCCGGTGCGCCAGAGCGTCTGCACGCGCTGTTCGAAGCGCAACACTACCGGCTCGCCAGCTGGCGCACGGCGAACGATCTCATCAACTATCGCCGTTTCTTCGAGATCACGACGCTCGCCGGCGTTCGCATCGAGCGGCCGGAGGCGTTCGACAAGGTGCATCGAGTCCCGCTGCAATACTACGCGGAGGGGCTGATTGACGGCGTGCGGGTCGATCATGTCGACGGCCTCACCGATCCCGCCGGCTATTGCGCGAAGCTGCGGGCGGCGCTGGAGGCGCGGCGCGATGGACGGCCCTTTGCGCCTTACGTCGTGGTCGAAAAAATCCTCGGCCGCGACGAGAAGTTGCCGCCCTGGCGCATCGACGGCACGACCGGCTACGACTTTATGAATGAGGTCTCAGCGCTGCAACACGCCCCTGTCGCCGAATCCGCGCTGACGAAATATTGGCGCGAAATATCGGAGCGCCCAGCGGATTTCGAGCAAGAGGAGCGAGCCGCGCGCGACGAACTACTGGAGCGCAATTTTGCTGGACAACTCGACGGAGTCGTCGATCTCGTCCACCGTTGCGCGCTGGAAATGTCTGATGATCGCGACATCACGCGCGGCGCCATTCGGCGCGCGCTCGTCGCGGTGATCCGAAATCTGCGCGTCTATCGCTCCTATGCGCTCGGCGGGACCGCCAATTCCGAAGCCGGCGAAGCGCTGGAGAGAGCCTTCGCGGCGGCGTTGCGGGAGCCGACGCGCGACGAAGCCGAGATCCGCGTGTTGCGCGATCTGATGAACGCGAGCGACGACAGCCAGACACGGAGCGAGGCGATCCGCCGCTTCAACCAGTTGACGGCGCCGGTTGCGGCGAAGGCGGTGGAGGATACCGCGTTCTATCGCTACGGCCGGCTGCTTTCGCGCAACGATGTGGGCTTCGACGCCGGAAGATTGGGCATGGAAATCGCGGCGTTTCATCAGCGCATGATCTTTCGTGCGCGGGACTGGCCCCATGCGATGCTGACGACGGCGACGCATGATCACAAGCGCGGCGAGGATGTCCGCGCAAGGCTCGCCGTGCTCGGCGACATTCCCGCTATCTGGATCGAAAAATGCCGCGAATGGTCGACGATGCACACGCGGCTGCGCGGAGACGACTATGCCGCGGCGGACGAATACATGCTGTTGCAGATGATCGTCGGGGCTTGGCCTATCGGGCTGCATCCACGCGACGCGCACGGATTGCGCGGCTTCGCCGAGCGGTTGGCGCAATGGCAAACCAAGGCGCTGCGCGAGGCGAAGGTGCGTTCGAGCTGGCTCACGCCCGATCCCGCCTACGAGCAACGCGCGGCGGAGTTTGTCGCGGCGCTGCTCGATCCCGGGGTCAACGCGGCGTTTCTTGACGACGTCGCACGCTTTGTCGCCGACATATCCATCGCGAGCGCCAACAATTCGCTGTCGCAGGTAGCGCTGCGCTGTCTGGCGCCCGGCCTGCCCGATCTTTATCAGGGTTGCGAATTATGGGACTTCACGCTGGTTGATCCCGACAATCGCCGGTCAGTTGACTATGAACTGCGCGAAAGTCTGCTCGCGCGGGATTCGCATGGCGAAAGCGATGGAGGCGTCAAACAGGCGCTGATCCGCCGCCTGCTGGAGTTGCGTCGCGCGGCGCCGAAGTTGTTTGCGTTTGGCGACTATGTGCCGCTTCAAATTGAGCAGCGCGAGGGCGTGGAGACCTTCGCGTTCGTGCGCCGCCACGCGGGCGAGGCGCTTGTGGCGGCGGTCGTTTTGCGGGCGGGCGCGGCCTTGTATGGCGCCGAGCGGCAGCTGGGCAAGATGTTCGGCGACGCCGTCTTGCCATTCGATCTGACGGGCTTTCGCTGCGTTTGGGGCGGCGCCGGGCCCTTGCTCGCGCAGGCCTTCGCCAGCGGCGGCGTTGCGGTCTGGTTGAAGGCCTAGAACCCGCCCAGCGTCAGCCCCGACAGCAGGGACGGACTGATGAGCGGGTTGTAGGAGGATTGCTGCGCGAGCAGCTGCGAATTGCCGCTGACGATGCCGGAGAGGACGCTGATGGCCGCCGACACGGTCGAGGGCGTGTTGCCGCTGACCGGCGTTAGGGAACTAGTTGGATTGGCCGCCGGCCCATATTTGGCGTCATAGGCCGCCGTGAAGCGCGAGGTGAGCCGCGCCATTTTGACGGGGTCTTGCAAGTCGGACGCCGGCATCAGCTTTTCGATCTGCTTGGCTCCCTTGTCGATCAGGTCGACGTTCGAAGTCGGCGGCAGGTTGAAGATGGTTTGCGCGACCTGCAACAGGTTTTTGTCGGCGAGCACGCTATAGCCGTTGCTAATGGTCGGCGCGACGCGTTTGAAATACAGGGCGAGCTGGACCCCGACATTCGTGCTGCCCTGATCGACTTCCAGTTGCTGTTCGTTATAGCCGCTCACCGCCGTCGCGACCGACGCCGACGAGGTGGGCGCGGCCGAGCCCGTATGGGAAAAATTGAACGCCTTGGCGAACGTCTTCCACGCGACATTGGGCAGCGTGTTGGCGAGCGCGCCCGGGCGCGACGTGCCTTCCGCCAGCACTTTCTTGATCAGCGCTTTGTTGTTGATCTGGTCGCCCAGCCCATAGGCGCTCAGGGCGTAGGAAAGCAGGCGGTAATTGCCGAGCAGATCGTCGACCGATTTCACCTTGCCGATATTGGCCTGATAATAGGCGGTCGCCGACTTCACCGAGGTCTGATCGGCCTCGAATTTCTGAAAGCGGGGAAGGTTGTTGACGACAGAGAGATAAGTGCTGGTCGTGTTCATGGCCGCTCCAGGACGGGCGAAGGCAAGCTCGGACGTTTCCCTCCATCCTCTCGCGACAGGCTTGCGCGAGGCCGACTTGGCGCGGTCAAAGGCGGGTGAGGAACTTCACCCCGACATGATGGGGGCCGCGCCACACGACCTCGGCCGCGCCGAGGATGCGCGACGAATCGATCTGCAACTGAAACACGTCCGGCAGATCGAACCCGATCGGCGCGGCGACACGCGCGCCGCCGTCGGTGATGTCGATGATCTTGCAGTCGATCACCGGCAAGATCCCGCCGGGATCGGCCCAGGCCAAAGTGTTGGCGGGGCGGCGCTTTCTCACCCGCCGCTCGGGGCTGCTCGCCTCTGTGTACTGAGCTGCCAAAATACGCCTCCGCCACGACACGCCAATGTATCGCGCGATATTTGCGCAACAAATATGAATAAAGTTTCGATGCAATCGCGAAAAAGTGCTTACTTCGGTTATTGACCCATTAACGCCTGCACATGCGCCGCCGCCGAGCGCGCCAGCCCCTGCAAGTCGTAGCCGCCCTCCAGCAGCGAAACCACCCGGCCGCCGCAGCGCGCCGCCGCGATCTTCATCAGCGCGCGCGTCGCCCAGGCGTAATCTTCTTCCCTAAGCTGGAGATTGCCCAGGGGATCGCGGTAATGGGCGTCGAACCCGGCCGATATGATGATGAGGTCGGGCGCGAACTCCCGCACGCGCGGCAGGATCGCCGCCTCCATCGCCTCCCGAAACACCTCGCCGCCGTCGCCCGCCGACAATGGCGCGTTGACGATCTGATCGTGCTCGCCGCGCTCGTCGCGCGCGCCTGTGCCGGGATAAAGCGGCATCTCGTGGGTGGAGGCGTAAAGGACGCTGGGATCGTCCCAGAAGATATGCTGGGTGCCATTGCCGTGATGGACGTCGAAATCGATAATCGCGACGCGCTCGGCGCCGTGTGCTTTTTGCGCGTGGCGGGCCGCGATCGCGGCGTTGTTGAAGAAGCAGAACCCCATCGCGGTGGCGAGTTCGGCGTGGTGGCCGGGCGGGCGGGTCGCCACGAAGGCGTTGACCGCCTTGCCCGTCATCACCTCGTCGACGGCGTAGGCCGCGCCCCCGGCGGCGCGCAGCGCGGCCTCGTAGGTGCCCGCCGACATCACCGTGTCGGCGTCGAGCCGCACCCGTCCCTGCGCCGGCGAAGCGCGCTCGATCGCCTGCACGTATTCCACCGGGTGCACGCGCGTCAGCAGCGCTTGCGTCGCGCGTGGCGCGGTTTCGCGCGCGAGCAGTTGGAACGTCTCGGCCTCGAGCGCCTGCTCGACGACGCGAACCCGGTCGGGACGCTCGGGATGGCCTTCGCCCATATTGTGATCGAGACAGGCGGAATGGGAGACGAGCAGCGTGGTCAAGCGTTCCTCCCAGAATCGGGCGCGTCTGCCTGAGCATCGCGCCGCCGCGCCGCTTTGTCTATCCAAGGTTGTTTCTTGCCAAGGCTATTTCTCCGCCTCCACGATCGGCTCGGCGGCGCAGGTCATTGCGGCCGCCTGTTCGATGGCCTGGGCCAGCAGAGCCTGGCCCCCGCTCAACGCCCGCGCCATCACGAAGCCTTTCTGCGTCGGCGAGACAATACGAAGGTCGTCGCTGGGATTATCCTCGTCATCGCGGGAAACCAGGGCGCGCAACTGCTCCGGCGTGACGATCAGCGCCTCCATCCGCCCCTTGTTGGCCGCCCGGTCGGTCAGCGCATAGAAGGCCACGCCGCGCCGCGAATGAAACGACAGCGAGGCGAACCCCGCCCGTCCGAGCGGCGCGCGCGCGCGCACCGGGCCGGCGCCGAGATCGTAAAAGCAGACGGAGGCGGCGACCGCGGGATCGGCATAGGGAAATTCACGTGATTTCGGTCCGGGCGGCGGCAAGACCACGGTCTTGAACGGCGGCCCCAGGGCTTTGACCTGGGCATAGGCGTCGTGTTCGGCGACAGAAGGGATCAGCAGCAGCGCGACGAGATGGGTGAGCGCCGCGACGACGCCGACCAGAGCCGCGCCGTACAGCGCCCGCGCCAGCGAGGGCGCCCTCATGCGCAATGATCCCGGATCACGCGCGGGGCGGAGGTCTGCTCGACGCCGACGGCGGCGTCGCTGAGCGCGGGATCGTACAGCCGCAACGCCAGACCGAAACGCGCGCTTGGCGCCACCGGCAGCCAGTTGCCGGAATGGACGGAGGGCGAGACCCAGATCCAGAACGCGCCGTCCGGCTCGCGCAACAATTCGTTCGAGCGCAACACGTAACGCTCGGCGGCGTTCTCAATCGGGAAGCCGGCCGCGTCAATCGCCTCCAGCGTCCAATAGCGCGAGGGCGGCGCGTGCGAGCCGACCTTGTAGAGGCAGCCCGGATCGAGCGCGCGCCCCTCGCTGTCCTGCCGGGTCGTCAGCCGCAGCCCCTCGCCGAGCGCGAGCGGGATTTCGCCATTCCGTTCCAGCCGCGCGCGCGTGTAGGGATCGGCGTCGGCGGCGCCCGCGCGCGCCTCGACGGTCCAGCCGCCGAGCCGGTCGACGGCGATCGGCAACCGTCCGGTGAGAGCGGCCTGCGTCGTCCACAGGCCGAGCGAAAGGCCGGCGGCGGCGACCACGACGGCGGCAGCGAGCGTCTTCACGTCGCGGACGCGCTCATGGCGACAGCAGGCGGCTCGCGGCGGCGGCCGGCGCGGCTTGCGCGTGTTTCTGCGCCGCGCGAACGAATTCGGCGATCTCCAGCAAAGCGCGGCTGGTCTGCGGCGCGAGGCTCGCCGAGCGGGTCGGCGCTTCCGTTTCGGCGGCGCCCTTGGCCGCGCCGGCGGCGACGGCGGCGGCGGGCGGCGCGGCGACGCCGAACGGCGGCTTGGGATCAAGATTGCGATGGGCGTAAGCCATGATGTCATGCCAGCTTCTGGCCGGCAGCGTGCCGCCTGTCATTTCGCCCATCGGCGAGCCGTCGTCGTTGCCGAACCAGACGCTGCCGACGAGATTGCCGGTGAAGGCGTTGAACCAGGCGTTGGTGGATTTGTTGGTCGTGCCGGTCTTGCCGGCGATCACGAGCCCCGGAATCTGGGCCGCGCGCCCGGTGCCCTCGGTGACGACGTGGGTCATGATGTTGTTGATCTCGGCGATCTTGTCGGCGGCCACGATCTGATCGGGCTTTACGCCGTCGCGGTGAAATTCGTAGATCACGTCGCCCTGCGCGTTGCGGATTTCCGTCGCCGCGTGGGGCGCCGCGCGCTTGCCGCCATTGGCCAGCGTCGCATTGACGCCGACCATGTCGATCATCTTCACCTCGTCGGCGCCGATCGGCAGCGACACCGTGTCGGGAAACGGCGTTGTCACGCCCAGAAGCTTGGCGAGATCGACAATTTTCGCGCGGCCGAGCGCCGCCATTTTCGCCATGTGATAGGATTTGCCGGGCGGCCAATAGGCCTCGCCGATCTTCAGCGACAGCCAGATCGCGGCGGTGTTGTAGGACAGCGCCAGCGCGCGGTACATCGCCATCCGCCCGCCGCGCTCGTCCTCGTAATTATGGACGCAATAGTCGCCGATGCAGATAGCGGAGGCGTCGACGGCCGTATTGGCGTGAAATTTGTCGGTCAGCAACGCGGCGAGATAGACGATCACCTTGAACGAGGAGCCGGGCTGGCGCAGCGCATCGGTGGCGCGGTTGAACTGGCTGACGCCGTAATCGCGACCGCCGACGATGGCGCGCACGAGGCCGTCGGTATCGGCGATCACCGCCGCCGCCTGATGGGCATGAAACGCCGGCGCATCGACGCGCAGCTTCTCCTCCAGCACCTCCTCGGCCTTCTGCTCGATGCCGGAATCGAACCCGGTGTGCACGGTCAGCACGCGATCGGACCCGAGCTTGCCGGCGGCGGCGAGCGCCTTGACCTCGTTGAAGGCGTAGTCGAGATACCAGTCGGGGCTGGTCTGTTCGTCGTGATCGACCGGGGTAGCCGGGTTGCGGCGGGCGGAATAGACCTGCGCGTCCGACATGAAGCCGGCGTCGACGAGATTGCTCAACACGTCGTTGGCGCGCGCGCGGGCGGCGGGCAGATTGACGCTGGGCGAGAATTTGGTCGGCGCCTCGAACAGCCCCGCCAGCATCGCCGCTTCCGCCAGATTGATGTCGCGCGCGGACTTGCCGAAATAATGCCGCGCGGCCGCTTCGACGCCGAACGTGCCCCCGCCCATATAGGCGCGGTCGAGATAGAGGCTGAGGATCTGCTTCTTGGCCAGCCGCTGCTCCAGCCACAAAGCCAGAAACGCCTCGGTGATTTTTCGCGAGATCGAACGCTCGTTCGAGAGGAACACGTTCTTGGCGAGCTGCTGGGTGATCGAGGAGCCGCCCTGCACCACACCGCCGGCGTGGGCGTTGACAGTCAGCGCGCGCAGGGTGCCGACCGCGTCGATGCCGAAATGATGGAAGAAGCGCCGGTCCTCGGTCGCCAGCACCGCCTTGATGAAGGGCTCCGGCAATTCGTCGAACGGCACGCTCTCGTCGTGTTTGACGCCGCGACGGCCGATTTCCGCGCCGTAACGATCCTGGAAGGTGACGGCGAAATCGGTGCGTTTGAGCCAATCCTCGTCGGCGGTGGCCCGGAACGCCGGCTGCGCCAGCGCCAGGGCGACAACCAGCGCGACCAGCCCGACATTGGCGCCCTCGCAGGCGAGATCGAGGCCGATTCTGGGCAGGCCGCGCAGATTGAGCCGCTCAGACGCGGTCGCGATCGCCGACAGGAGCGCGCGAGCGCGCACGCTTGCGTCGTACATCGAGGAATCGATGAACGCGTCGGCGGCGAGCAGGCCGCGCCGAAGGGCGCGGCGCAGGCGGGAGTTTTTACCCAGGACGAACAAGCGCGGCTCGTGAGTGAATCCACCCCTAGCTTAGCACAAATCTGCGGCCGTCGCCCGGCTTGCCCGCGTGGCGCGGGTCGGCGATAAGCCCGGCAAGCAAAGTCGAGGGATTTTCTTCGCGCCGCCGCAGGGCTGCGCCCTATCGGAGCGCGTCATGTCCGCCGGCGAAACCCAGAAGTCATTCGCCGTGGTGGCCCAATGCGCTGTCTGCGACCAGCCGCACAGGTTCGAGGCCGACGACGATTACTGGCATTGCCGCAGCGATCTCTTGGCCGCCTCCTGCCCGAACCGCAATTGCATCACGCGCCATCGCGCGCTCGCGACCGCGCTTTTCTCGCTTTATCCGCGCGAGCGCGTCCCCGCTCTCGACATCCACGAATCGTCGCCCGGTCCGGTCGGGTTCAGCCGCTGGCTGAAACTTCACTGCCCCCAATATGTCGGCAGCGGTTTTTTCCCCGATCACCCGTTCGGCGCGCAAGTCGGCGATTTGCGGAACGAGAATTTGGAGGCGCAGACTTTTCCCGACGAAGCGTTCGACGTCGTGCTCCACATGGACGTGATGGAGCATGTGTTCCAGCCCTTTCAGGCCCTGCGCGAGATTCGCCGTACGCTGCGAACCGGCGGCGTTTGCCTGTTCACCACCCCCACCTATGCCGATCGGATGAGAAGCGAGCAGGTCGCCTTCCTCGAAAAGGGCGGCCTGCGCTTCGTCGGCGAACCGGAATATCACGGCAATCCGCAGGATAAGAAGGGCTCGCTCGTCACCTGGCGCTATGGCTACGACTTGCCCGTGCGCGTCGCCCGCGAGACGGGCTTCGACGTCGAGGTCCGTCGCTGGCATTCGCCACGCCTGGCGATCATGGGGCCGATGACCGAGGTTTACATGCTCACGAAGTGACTCCCGCCGCGTAGCCCAAAGGACGCCTCATCCCGCCGTCTCGGGCCCGGGCGGTTCGAGCGCCGAAAGGGCGCGGCGCAGCATCTCGCGCACGCGCGGCAGCGATTCCTTTCCCACCGCACCGGGGTCGAGGTAGAAATCGACGCCGTCGCCATGCTCGGAAAACACCTGGCCCCTCCCGGCCTCGCCGTCGAGCGGCCCCGTTACGACATAAGGCACGATTTCGCGGCTCATTCCCTTGACGCGGAGCGGCGCCAGCGCACGCGCGCTCGCCATGTCGCGCACCGCCGTGTAGGTCTCGTAGCTGACGACGATCTGGCCCGGCTCCGCGATGGCTTGCAGCCGCGCGGCGAAGTTGGCCTCGGCCCCGATGATCGTATATTGCATCCGATCCTCGCTGCCGAAATTGCCGACGTTGCAAAAACCGGAGTTGACGCCCATCCGTATCTGAAACGGGTGTTCGACGCCCTGGTGGCGCCATTTGGCGTTGAGTTCGGCCAGCCGCCTCTGCATCTCGAACGCCATCCGCAGGCAGGCGCGCGCGTCCTCGACTTCGCCCTTGGTCTCGGGATCGCCGAAAAATATCAGGATTGCATCGCCGATGAATTTGTCGATCGTGCCGCCATGCGTCTGCGCGATGCGCGCCATTTCGGTGAAATATTCGTTGAGCAGCGCGGTGGTCTGCTCGGGTTGCAGGCGCTCGGTGGCGGCGGTGAAATCCTTGATGTCGGAGAAGAAGATGGTCAGCCGCTTGCGCTCGGTCTGAATCGTCACCTCTTTCTGTCCGCTGAAGATGCTCTTGTAGACTTGCGGCGAGAGATAGCGCGAAATCTTCATCGACAGGCCGGCGAGGAAATCGTTGTTGCTTTCGAGTTCGGCGTTGGCCTTGGCGACGGCCGCCGTCTGGGCGTGCTGGTGGCGGATGAAGCCGACGCCGGCGGTCGCCATCAGGAGGAAATAGGCCAGCAGATATTTGAAGGAGAGCAGATTGCCCGCGATCGGCTGCTTGACGACGATCTCCTGAATGCCGCGCACGTCGCCGACCCGCCAGTCGCGCTTGGGGCTGTCGGCGTTGGCGTTGTGGCAGGCCACGCAGGCGCTTTTCATCAGGATCGGCGAGGCCAGACGGGCGCTGTCGCTCCAAAGCCCGCGCCCGAGTTCGGTCGGATGCGCGGTCGGGTCGGCCCGCAGCGCGGCCAACGCGCCAAGCTCGAACGCGTCGAGCGCGTGCGGCGCGCGGCCCTTGAAAGGATGATCGGACACGAAGCGATAGGCGACATCGTGCTGTTCGCTGGCGATCACGCGCCCAAGTTCGAGCGAGAGCGTGGCAGGCAGCGGGATCGCGCCGGGCACGCTTTCGTAATCGGGCCGAATCTGGGTCGGCGCGCCGCCGCCGGCGAGCACCCGGCCCACGACATTTTCGGCGTAATAGGCGCGCACGCCGCTGAGAACGGAATCGAAATCGGCCGCCTGACGCTGCAAATTCGCCTGCGTCAGCGCCTCGACGTCGAGCCAGATGGCGAGCGGCAGGCCGAGCAGCAGCAAGACGATCGTCGCCGCCACTGCGCCGGTGCTGAGGGTCTTTGCACGCATTTTTCTTCCTAACGACCGCCGATCCGGGCCGGTCGAGGCGCTATAAGGCGGCAAAGGTCGAGCGCCGGCAACAGCGTAAATGCAACCTAACGGCGTTCGTTGGCAACGCCTGCCGTCGCGAGAAAGCGCCGCCCCCGCATTGCGCCGCCCGCCCCGGCCGCGCTACATCCGCTCCATGCTGCCCGCCAACCGCCTCGTCCTCGCGCTCGCCCAGATCTCGCCCATCGTTGGCGACATCGAGGGCAATCTCGCCCGTCTGCGCGCGGCGCGCGCGGAGGCCGTCGGCGCCGATCTGATGCTGGCGCCGGAGCTGTTCCTGTCGGGCTATCCGCCCGAGGATCTGGTGCTGAAGCCGGCGTTCCAGGAGGCCTGCCGCACGGCTTGCGAGGCGTTGGCGCGCGACACCGCCGACGGCGGCCCGGCCGTGCTGGTCGGGCTGCCCTGGGTCGAGCACGGCGCGCTCTACAACGCCGTCGCGCTGTTGAGCGGTGGGCGGATCGAGGCGGTGCGGTTCAAAGTCGATCTGCCGAACTACGGCGTGTTCGACGAGAAGCGCGTGTTCCGCCCCGGCCCCGATCCCGGCCCGATCACCTTCAACGGCGTGCGAATCGGCGTGCCGATCTGCGAGGACATCTGGGGCCCCAACCCGGTCGAGTGCATCGCCGAGACGGGCGGCGAAATCCTGCTCGTCCCCAACGCCTCGCCTTACGAGCGCGACAAACTCGCTCAGCGTCAGGCGATCGCGGTCGCCCGCGTCGTCGAATCCGGCCTGCCGCTGATCTATCTCAATTCGGTCGGCGGGCAGGACGAACTGGTGTTCGAGGGCGGCTCGTTCGCCCTCAACGCCGACTGTTCGCTCGGCTGCCAGTTGCCGGGCTTTCGCGAGGCGGTCGCGCGCACGGTTTGGGAACGAACGCCGAAAGGCTGGGTCTGCTCGCAAGGCCCGCGCGAGACGCTCGATCAGGGCGACGAGGGGGATTACGCCGCCTGCGTGCTCGGTCTGCGCGACTATGTCGAGCGCAACCGCTTCCCCGGCGTGGTGCTGGGACTCTCGGGCGGCGTCGATTCGGCGCTTTGCGCGGCGATGGCGGTCGACGCCTTGGGCGCCGCCCGCGTGCACGCCGTGATGCTGCCCTACAAATACACCAGCCCGGACTCGCTGCGCGACGCGGCGGCCTGCGCCGAGGCTTTGGGCCTGCGCTACGACACGGTGCCGATCGCCGGGCCGGTCGAAGCGGTCGAGCGCGCGCTGAGCGAAATGTTCGCTGGACGACCGCGCGACATCACGGAAGAAAACATCCAGAGCCGCGCGCGCGGCCTGATCCTGATGTCGATCTCCAACAAGTTCGGCGCGATGGTCGTCACCACCGGCAACAAATCGGAAATGTCGGTCGGCTACGCCACGCTGTACGGCGACATGAACGGCGGCTTCAACCCGATCAAGGATCTCTACAAGATGGAGGTGTTCCGGCTGTGCGAATTACGCAATCGCTGGAAGCCGCAAGGCGCGCTCGGGCCGGACGGCGTGGTCGTGCCGCCTGACATCATATCAAAGCCGCCCTCGGCCGAATTGCGCGAGAACCAGAAGGACGCGGATTCGCTGCCGCCCTACCCCGTGCTCGACGGCATCCTCAACGGACTGGTCGAGCAGGAAATGCGCGTCTCCGACATCATCGCGCAGGGGTTCGATCCCGACACGGTGCGCCGCGTCGAGCGGCTGCTCTATCTCGCCGAATACAAGCGTCGCCAGTCGGCGCCGGGCGTCAAAGTCGGCTCGAAGAATTTCGGCCGCGACCGGCGTTACCCCATTGTCAACCGCTTCCGCGACCCCGGCGGCGCCGCGCGCCTGCCCGACGCCGCTATCGCGCCGAAGGGCAAGGTCGGCACGGCGGAGCGGTTCGAGGAGTGAAGCGTCACGTCATCGTGACCGCCCATTTGGTAACCGGCAGCGGCGCGACACGTATTGATCCCGAGATGAGGCGCAAGCGCAATGCCTGCCGCCCGCCACTCAGGAGACTTCCCATGCTCAAGACTTCCCTGATCGCCGCGGCGATTTTCGCGGCCGCCAGCCTTCCGGCGCAAGCACGCGATACACGCTCGCATAGTTGCGGCGCCTCGGGTTACGATTGCCCGCGCGATTCCTACGGCGACAGCGGCGTGAACCGCTATTGCCCGCCGGGCCAGATTCCGCACTCCTTTCCCAATGGCGACGGAATTCGCTGCGAAACTCCCGACGGCTATTCGCGCTGACTGGGCGGCTGCGTTCGACGCCTCGCATGAGGGAGAGGCGCGTGCCGCCTCTCCGCCTGATAGAGCCGCCCCCTTGAGTGTATTTGCTCGACCGCGCCGCTTGACAATCGCAACGCGGTCGGCGACCCCGGCGCGACTTCCCTCCCAGGGCGATCAATCATGTCGGGCGCGCGTTACGTTCTCACTCTGTCCTGTCCCAACCGGCCCGGCATCGTGGCGTCGGTCTCGACCGCATTGTTCGAGGGCGGCTTCAATATTTTCGATGCGCAGCAGTTCGACGACATAGAGACCGGCAATTTCTTCATGCGCGTCGTGTTCAACGCCGCCAACGCGAGCGCCAACGCCGAAGCGTTGCGGACGCGCTTCACCGACATCGCTTCGCAGTTCCAGATGAAATGGACGTTGCGCGCGACGCAGGACAAGAAGCGCGTCGCGCTGTTGGTCTCCCGCTTCGATCATTGTCTGGTCGATCTGCTCTATCGCTGGCGCAGCGACGAATTGCCGATGGAGCCGGTGTGCATCATCGCCAACTATCCGCGCGAGACTTATGAACATATCGATTTCGGCGACATCCCGTTCCACTATCTCCCCGTCACCAAACAAACCAGGATGGAGCAGGAAGCGAAATTATGGGAAACGGTGCGGGACTCACGCGCGGACGTGATCGTGCTCGCCCGCTACATGCAGATCCTGTCCGACGGGCTGGCCGCCAAACTCTCGGGCAATTGCATCAACATCCACCACTCGTTCCTGCCCGGCTTCAAGGGCGCCAAGCCCTATCATCAGGCCCATGCGCGCGGCGTCAAGCTGATCGGCGCCACCGCGCATTTCGTCACCAGCGATCTCGACGAAGGCCCGATCATCGAGCAGGACGTCGAGCGCATCAGCCATCGCGACACGCCCGAGGATCTTGTGCGCAAGGGCCGCGACATCGAGCGCCGCGTGCTCGCCCGCGCGCTGAGCTTCCATCTGGAGGACCGCGTGCTGCTCAACAGCCACAAGACGGTGGTGTTCTACGGTTGATTTTTTGGCGGCCGGTGACGCTTGCGGGTCTGCACGCTCTCGCGCGGCCCTTCGACGAGGCGCACCACCATGCCCCATAATGTGCTCACGTCCTGCTCGCTCAGCGATATGCGGTGGAAGATGTTACGCAGGTTGCGCCGCATCAGCGGCTTCTTGCCTTCGGGCTTGAAGAATCCGGCTTCGTCGAGATGCCGCTCCAGATATTCGAAGAAGGCGATCGTCGTCTCGCGCCTGGCGGGCAGCGCGGGCGCCTTCTGGGCGACCGGCGCCGGGGCGAAATCGCCATGCGCGGCCTTGAACCATTCGTAGCCCGTCAGCAGCACCGCCTGCGCCAGATTGAGCGAGCCATAAGCCGGATTGGTGGGAAAGGTGATCACCGCATCGGCCAGCGCCACCTCGTCGTTGTCGAGCCCCGTCCGCTCCGGCCCGAACATCACGCCGCGTCGCTGCCCTTGCGCGCGCGCCGCCTCCGGCATGGCGGCGGCGGGCGTCAGAATGGGCTTGGCCTGGCCCCGCTCGCGCGCGGTCGCGGCATAGACGAAATGCAGATCGGCGATGGCGGCCTCGGTCGAGTCGAACACCCGCGCCGCATCGAGAATATGCGCCGCGCCGGCGGCGGCGGAATAGGCGACCTCCTTGTATTCGTCCTCGCGCGGCCAGCCCGATTTCGGGTTGACCAGCCTGAGATCGTCGAGCCCGAAATTCGCCATCGCGCGCGCGCACATGCCGATATTGACCGCGAGTTGCGGCCGCACCAGCACCACGACCGGCCCGCCGCCCTTCGCCGCCCTCGTTCGATCCGTCCCCGCGCCTGTCATGGCCCGCGCGTTAGCGGGAAAGGGGCGCGGGAGGCAAGCGGCGCACGACGACATTGTTTTGGCGCCGTCGTTGGCGTATTTTCTCGGCTTGCACCGAGAGGCGGCCCTTGTCCCATCCCCGCATAACGTCGGACCCTTCCGTTCTCGCTGGCAAGCTCTGTGTCAAGGGCTCGCGCATCACGGTCGAGTCGATCCTGCTCAAGCTCGGCGCGGGCCGGTCGTTCGCCGATATTGTGCAAGCCTATCCGCATCTGACCGAGGACGACATTCGCGCGGCTCTCGCCTTCGCCGCCGACTATCTGCAACATGAAAGCGTCGTTGCGGCCTAATGATGCGCCTGCTGCCGAAGCTCCCGTGATGCTCGTCGATAGGCCTTTCCCGTCGCCAATCTTCACTCTCCGAAGACCTCACGCCCCCCTTCGCAAATCCAGCGTCAGCGGGAAGTCGCGCGAGAATTCGTCGCGCGGGACGGCCATCGGTCCCGGCGAATGGCCGTGGTCCTGGAACCGCGCCAGACGCCGCGCCTCCGCCTCGTAAGCGTTGACTGGCGAACCGTCATAGCTGCGCCCGCCCGGATGCGACACATGATAGACGCAGCCGCCGAGCGAGCGGCCGCTCCATGTGTCGAGCACGTCGAAGGTCAGCGGCGTATGCGGCGGGATGGTCGGGTGCATCGCCGAGGCCGGCCCCCAGGCCTTGAAGCGCACGGCCGCCACTGCCTCGCCCTTGACGCCGGTCGAGGTCATCGGCAGCTTTCGGCCGTTGCAGGTCACGATATGGCGGCCGGGCGACAGCCCCTTCGCCTTCACCTGCAACCGCTCGACCGAGGAATCGACGTATCGCACCGTGCCGCCGGTCATGCTCTCTTCGCCCAGCACGTGCCAGGGCTCCAGCGCGGTGCGGAATTCCAGGTTCACGCCGCCGCGTTCGATAATGCCGATCAGGGGAAAACGGAATTCCCGCGCGGCCTCGAACCAGTGCGGATCGAAGGAATAGCCGGCTTGCTTGAGATCGTCGAGCACGCCGAGGAAATCAGCCCAGACGAAATGCGGCAGCATGAAGCGGTCGTGCAGCTCCGTGCCCCAGCGCACCGGCGAGCCGCCCTGCGGCTCGCGCCAGAACCAGGAGATCAGGGCGCGGACCAGCAATTGCTGGGCAAGGCTCATGCGCGCGTCGGGCGGCATTTCGAACGAGCGGAACTCGACCAGCCCGAGCCGGCCCGTCACGCTGTCGGGCGAATAGAGCTTGTCGATGCAGATTTCGGCGCGATGGGTGTTGCCGGTGAGATCGACCAGGAGATTGCGGAACAGCCGGTCGGCAATCCACAGCGGCGCCTGCACGCCCGGCGCCGGCACCTGAGCCAGCGCGATTTCCAGCTCGTTGATCTGATCGTCACGCGCTTCGTCGAGCCGCGGCGCTTGTGACGTCGGGCCGATGAACAGGCCGGAGAACATGTAGCTGAGCGAGGGCCGGCGCTGCCAATAGAGCACGAGGCTCGCCAGCAGATCGGGCCGGCGCAGGAAGGGCGAGTCCGCCGGCGTGGCGCCGCCGAGCACGACGTGGTTGCCCCCGCCGGTGCCGGTGTGGCGTCCGTCGACCATATATTTGTCGGTGCCGAGCCGCGTGAGCCGCGCCTCCTCGTACAGCGTCGTGGTGATATCGACCGCCTCGCGCCAGCTATTGGCGGGATGCACGTTGACCTCGATCACGCCGGGGTCGGGCGTCACCTTGACGACATTGAGCCTGGAGTCGGGCGGCGGCGTATAGCCTTCGATTCGGACGGGGGTGTTGCGCGCTTTGGCGATCGCCTCCACCGTGCCGAGGATTTCCAGATAATCTTCGAGCCGCTCGGTCGGCGGCATGAACACGCTCAAGAAACCGTTGCGGACCTCCACCGTCAGCGCGGTGCGAACCGCGTCTGGGGAGAAGAACTGTTCGCTTTGCGCCTGCGCCCGACGGTCGGGCTCGCGGAAATGCGCGGCGGGCGGCAGCGGATCGCGCGCGACAACCGGATCGAGTATGAAGGTGACAGGTAATTCGCTCGCCGGCACATGCGGCAGGCTCTTGATCGGCAGCCGAAGCCCCAGCGGCGAGTCGCCCGGCACGAGATAGAGCTTGCCGCGCCGCATCGGCCACCGCTCGCTGCGCCACGCCTTCGCGTTCCAGCGCTGGATCGGCAGCACAAAGCCGGTCGGCCGTCCGAGACCCCGGTCGAACACGCGCACCAGCCGCGCGCGTTCCTCGGGGTCTTCAAGTTTAGGATCGACCGGATCGACGTTAACGGGCAATTCGCCCTCGCGCACCAGCCAGTAGTTCACATCCTCATAGGCCGCCTGCACATAGTCGCGATCGAGCCCCAGCCGCTCGGCGATCTCGAACGCGACGCCTTCCGCGTTCGCATCCGTCCCCTTCCCGCGCGCGGTGGTGGCGATCAGCGACGGTTCGGACCAGATCGGCTCGCCGTCCTTGCGCCAATACAGCGAATAGGCCCAACGCGGCAGGCTCTCGCCGGGATACCACTTGCCCTGTCCGAAATGCAGGAAGCCGCCGGGGCCGAAGCGCTCGCGCAGGCGATTGGCGAGTTCCTCCGCGCGCGGCTCCTTCTGTCCCCCGACGGCCGCCGTGTTCCACTCCGGCGCGTCGAGATCGTCGATCGAGACAAAGGTCGGCTCGCCGCCCATCGTGAGGCGCACGTCGCGCGCGACGAGGTCGCGGTCGACTTGGCTTCCCAGCGCGTCGAGCTTCGTCCAGGACTCGTCGGTGAACGGCGCCGTCACGCGCGGCGCCTCGCGCAGCCGCGCCACGCTCATCTCAAAGCCGAAACTCACCTCCGCCGGATCGACCGTGCCGGTGATCGGCGCGGCCGAGCGGTAATGCGGCGTCGCGCAGAGTGGGATATGGCCTTCGCCGCACAGCAGGCCGGAGGTGGCGTCCATGCCGATCCAGCCGGCGCCGGGGAGATAGACCTCGGCCCAGGCGTGCAGGTCGGTGAAATCCTTGTCCGTTCCCCTAGGCCCTTCGAGCGGATCGACATCGGCCTTGAGCTGGATCAGATAGCCCGAGACAAAACGCGCGGCCAGACCCAGACGACGCAGAACCTGCACGAGCAGCCAGCCGGAATCGCGGCACGAGCCGGTGCGTAGCGCGAGGGTCTCGTCGGGCTCCTGCACGCCGGGCTCCATCCGGATGACGTATCGGATTTGACTTTGCAGCTCGGCGTTGATCTTGACGAGATAGTCGATCGTTCGGCCCTTGTATCGGCTGAGCTCCGCCACGTATTTGTCGGTGAGCGGGCCAACGGGATCAGGCCGGAGATAAGCGGCCAACTCCTCCTTCAGATCGTCGGCGTAGCGGAAGGGATACGACTCGGCGTAGGGTTCGACGAAAAAGTCGAACGGATTGATGACAGACAATTCGGCGGTAAGATCGACCTCGATTTTGAACTCGGTCACCTTTTCGGGAAACACGTAGCGGCCGAGCCAATTTCCGTGCGGATCCTGCTGCCAGTTCACAAAATGCTCGGCGGGCGTAACTTTAAGCGAATAGCTCGCGATTCTGGTGCGACAATGCGGCGCCGGCCGCAGCCGGATCGATTGCGGCCCAAGCTCGACCGGGCGGTCGTAGCTGTACGAGGTCGCGTGATGTAGCCCGACTAGGATCGCCAAAGTTTTGCTTCCCCTAACTATGGTGCCTGCTTTCCATGCAAGCGTCAGGCCGCTTTGGGAAGCCCCTGTCGATGCGAAGTACCGCTACGTGACGCAAAAAGCGCTGTCGGCGGATCACGGCAGCGCTGAATCAACGTTTCAGTCACAGAGAATTGCGAAGGGAAGCGCGCCCGCAGGGCCGCGGGCGCGCATTTCGTTACGGCTTCGGCGCGGCTTCGGGGTTCGCCGACGGCGTCGCCGCCGCCGCCGGAGTGTTCATCGGCATGACCGGAGCGGCCGCCGGAGCGGTCGTGTCGGTCGCCGCCGCGCGGTGTTCGACCATGGACGAGTTTGTGGCGGCGCGGTCGCTGAACACGTAGCCGATTGCGAACAGCAGCAAAACGGCGATCACGGCGCCGGCGATCCAGGTCCCCGAGCCCCATGCGGCGAGCGGAACGCGGTTCTGAGTTTCGGGTCCGCGCAGATTGCGGTCATAGTCGGACATAGCTCACTCCCTTTACTTGGGTTAGGGCTGTATAACGCGCGAGGAACGGTCGTGTTCCTTCGAATATTGCACATCTTGCTCGCGAGCGCGGCAGGCGAGCGCAGCGGGGATGCCAAATCGGGGCGCCGAGCCTTGCAGTCTTTCGCGTTTTTTCGCTCGGATGCGCCAGCGCCGCCACTGGATATTTTCGCGCGCGCCGGTTCCGGCCTTGCGGCCGGTCTGTTCGCCCGCTATATCGCGCGCGTTCTGGACCGCTTCGGCCCGGGATGCGCGCGTTTACGCCGGCCCCAGCGCCGGCCCGCCTTTTAGCCAAGGCGACGCGGCCCGATATGGGCCGAGCCGGCGAGGAACGCGCGTTACGCAACTCGAACCCGATCCGCCGGCGCGTCCGCCCGCTATGGGCCCCCAGGAGACTATATGGCTTCCGCAAACACGCTCACGCCGTCGCGTGACGATTTCACCGCATTGCTGAACGAGACCTACGGCGCCGACGAGGCGTTCGAAGGGTCGGTGGTCAAGGGTCGCATTGTCGCGATCGAAAAGGACATGGCGCTGATCGACATCGGTCTGAAGACCGAGGGTCGGGTCGCGCTGAAGGAATTCACCAATCACGGCCGCGAGCCGGCGCCCGGCGTCGGCGACACCGTCGAGGTCTATCTGGAGCGGATCGAGAACGCGCTCGGCGAGGCCGTCATCTCGCGCGACAAGGCGCGGCGCGAGGAGAGCTGGGTCAAGCTCGAACAGGCGTTCGAGAAGCAGGAAAAGGTCGAGGGCGTCATCTTCAATCAGGTCAAGGGCGGCTTCACGGTCGATCTCGACGGCGCGGTCGCCTTCCTGCCACGCAGCCAGGTCGACATCCGCCCGGTGCGCGACGTCGCGCCGCTGATGAACGTGCCGCAGCCGTTCCAGATCCTGAAAATGGATCGTCGTCGCGGCAATATCGTCGTCTCGCGCCGCACGGTGCTGGAGGAGAGCCGCGCCGAGCAGCGCCACGAGATCGTCGCCAATCTGGCCGAGGGCCAGGTGATCGACGGCACGGTGAAGAACATCACCGATTACGGCGCGTTCGTGGATCTGGGCGGCATCGACGGCCTGTTGCATGTCACCGACATCGCCTGGCGGCGCGTCAACCACCCGACCGAGGTGTTGAACATCGGCCAGCAGGTGAAGGTGCGCATCATCAAGATCAACCACGAGACGCACCGCATCTCGCTCGGCATGAAGCAACTCCAGGAAGACCCCTGGTCCAACATCGAGGCGCGTTACGCGGTCGACCAGAAGCTGAAGGGTCGCGTCACCAACATCACCGACTACGGCGCGTTCGTCGAGCTGGAGCCGGGCATCGAGGGGCTGATCCACGTCTCCGAAATGTCCTGGACCAAGAAGAACGTTCATCCCGGCAAGATCATCGCGACCAGCCAGGAAGTCGAAGTTCAGGTGCTTGAGGTCGACGCCTCCAAGCGCCGCATCTCGCTCGGCCTCAAGCAGACCCTGCAAAACCCGTGGGAAGCCTTCCTCGAGAAGTATCCCGTCGGCTCCACGGTCGAAGGCGAGGTCAAGAACAAGACCGAATTCGGCCTGTTTGTCGGCCTCGACGGCGATGTGGACGGCATGGTCCATCTCTCCGACCTCGACTGGACCAAGCCCGGCGAGCAAGCGATGGAAGACTACAAGAAGGGCGACACGGTCAGCGCCCGGGTGCTCGACGTCGATGTCGAGAAGGAGCGCATCGCGCTCGGCGTCAAGCAGCTCGCCAGCGACCCCTTCGCCAAGAAGGCCGGGGAAGAAGGCGTGCCCGCCGGCGAAGGCGAAATGCGCAAGGGCTCGGTCGTCACCTGCGAGGTGATCGAGGTCAAGGAAGGCGGCCTAGAGGTCAAGATCACCGGCACCGACCTCACCGCCTTCATCAAGCGCAACGAGCTTGCCCGTGATCGCGGCGACCAGCGCCCCGAGCGTTTCTCGGTCGGCGAAAAGGTCGATGCGCGCATCATCCAGTTCGACCGTCGCGCCCGCAAGGTCGCGGTGTCGATCAAGGCGCTGGAAATGGCTGAGGAGAAGGAAGCGATCGCCCAGTACGGCTCAGCCGATTCGGGCGCCTCGCTGGGCGATATCCTCGGCGCGGCGCTGAAGGCTCGCGATAAGAAGTAAGGATTACCGCGTCAGCGGTTTCGAGCCCGGTCCCGCACCCGCGGGGCCGGGTTTTTTATGGCTTTTCCCTGGAATTCCAGCGCTGCCGATGGCCTGTTCTCCTATGCGGAGTCGTGTTAGAACGAGGTCGAAATCGTCGATGGCTGACGCCGCGAGCAGGAGGAAACCATGGTCACGACAAGGCGTTCGTTCATCGCCGGCGCCGCAGCGCTCGCCGCCGCGCCCGCGCTCGCCAGGACGCCGATGGTTGGGCAAACGCTCGCCACCTATCGCGTTAAGCTCGGCGACATCGAGATCACCGCCTTTTCTGACGGCTTTATCGACGCACCGGTCAAACTGTTTGCAGGCGTGGACGAGGCCGAGGCGGGCAAACTGCTGGAAAAAGATTTCCGCGCCGCCGGACCTACATTGCGGCTTGGGGTCAACGCCTTTGTCGTAAATACCGGCAACAGCCTTGTGCTCGTCGATTGCGGCACCGTCCCCGGTATCGCGCCCACGCTCGCCAAGCTGCCCGAGCGGCTCGCCGCGGCCGGTTTCAAACCCGAGGATTTCGACGCCGTCGTTATGACGCATCTTCACTTCGATCACGTCGGCGCTTTGACGGCCGCGCCGGGCGCCGCTCGCTTCGCCAACGCCGAACTCATTTGCAGCGCGGCCGAGAGAAAATTCTGGCAAGACGACGGAATCATGTCTCAGGCGCCCAAGGACGGGCAGGGCTACTTCAAGATTGCGCGCGACGCGCTCCAACCCTACGAAAAGGCTTTACGGACGTTTGAAAAAGACGGTGAAGTCGTCAAAGGCGTTACGGCGGTCGCCTTGCCCGGCCATACGCCGGGCCACACCGGCTATATCATCGGCTCCGGCGCGGACTCGCTGTTGATCTGGGGCGACATCGTCCATTCGCCTTCGATTCAATTCCCTCATCCCGAAGTGACCATCGCCTTCGACGTCGATCCGAAGCAGGCGGCGGCGACGCGGAAAGCGATCATGGACCGGGTCAGCGCCGACAAGATGATGGTCGCCGGCATGCACATGGATTTCCCCGCCTTCGCGCATGTCGAAAAGGACGGCGCGGGTTATCGCGTCTTGCCGCAGCGGTGGCGCATAGACTGAGCCGCGCGCGCCCGGGCCGCGAGGCCGGGGCGAGGCGACGGTAAAACGCGCGCGGCAATTGGGCTTCCTCTCACCGCCCGGTGAACTTGGGCGTCCGTCCTTCCCGGAAGGCCGCAACGGCTTCACGATGATCGGCGCTCGCATTGGATTGCTCCTCGAAAGCCAAACAGGCGTCCATGATCGAGGCGGCGAGTTGCTTGAGGCCGATGTTGACGGAGGCTTTGGTGGTGCGGATCGCAACCAGCGCTCCCGCCGCCAGCCGGTCGGCGAAAGCATCGACCCGCGCATCCAGCTCCGCGGCGGGGACGGCGTGATTGATGAGACCGATGCGCGCCGCCTCGGGCGCTGAGATCAGATCGCCGGTCATCAGCAATTCCTTGGCTTTGGCGTAACCGATCAGCTGCGGCCAGATCACCGCGCCGCCGTCGCCGGCGGTGAAGCCGACGCAAACGTGGGGATCGCCGATCTTGGCGTGGTCGGCCGCGAAAATGACGTCGCAGAACAGCGCCAGGGTGGCGCCGAGGCCCGTCGCGTGGCCGTTGACTTTGGCGATGATCGGCTTTTCGCAATCGAGCAGCGACATGACGATGCGCTTGGCCTCCCGCGCGGTTTGTCCGAATCCGTGATCGATCATCTCCTGCATCCACAGGATGTCGCCGCCTGCGGAGAAGGCGCGTCCCTGCCCCGTGACGACGATAATGTCGGAACCCGGATCGTCGGCCGCATCGGCGAACACCGTCGCGAGTTCGCCATGCATGGCCTTATCGACGGCGTTGAGCTTGTCGGGACGGTTGAGCGTCAGGATGAGCGCCCGGCCGCGACGATCTATCCGGATCGTCTGGTATTTCGCAAAATCGACCATGCAGACCCCCTTATGCCTCAGCCCTTCAACGCCGCCGCAAGATCGCCGGCAAGATCCTCAAGGCACGCCGTCGCCGTCCCGGTGATCTGAGGAAACAAGACAAAGCCGTGGATCATTCCGGCATAGCGGCGGCGGCGTGCGGGGACGCCGGCAGCGGCAAGGCGGTCCACCAAGGCTTCGCCCTCGTCACGCAAGATATCGCATTCCGCCGTGGCGACGCTGGTCGGCGGCAGCCCGCCGAGATCCGCGCCGAGCGGCGCGAACAACGGGTCCGGCGTCGGGTCGTCGCTCCCGAGATAACTTCGCCAGAACCAGCGCATCGCGTCGCGCGTCAGAATGTGGCCGGTGGCGAATTCGCGCTGCGAGGGGCTGTCGCAAGCCGGGTCCAGCGCGGGATAGATCAGAGCCATATGGCGCAGTTCGATCCCAGCCTCACGGGCGCGCAACGCGGTTGCGACGGCCAGACAGCCGCCTGCGCTGTCGCCGCCCACGGCCAATCGCGTCGGGTCGAGCCCAAGCGCCGGCGCCTGTCGCCAAATCCAGCGCAGCGCCGCGAACGCGTCGTCGGCTGGGCCGGGGAACCTTGTCTCGGGCGCGAGGCGGTATTCCAGGGAAACCACCGCGCAACCCGAGCGCTGCGCCAGTTCGCGACACAGGGCGTCATGCGTATCCAGGCTTCCCCACACCCAACCGCCGCCATGCAGGAACAGAAGGATCGGAAGGTCAGCCTGCGCGGAAGGACGATACAGCCTGACCGGGAGCCAGCGGCCGTCGGCGAGAAAAGCCAGTTCCGCGACCGCGTGCAACTGCGGACCCGGCGACCCCACCATGGCGGCGTTGGCGGCCCGACGCGCTTTTTCCATCGAGACATGGGCGGGCGGCGGACGCGCCTCGTTGCGCGGATCGGCCAGCAGGGGCGCGAAACAAGGGTCGACCGGCATAAACTCCTCGCGGTACTTAAGCGAACCGATACTTACCTGTAAGTAGATTTACGTGTCCTTGCGTAGCCTATTCGGTGTCGCCGGGCCTGTAAAGCGGGGGGGATGGCCGAGAAGGCCTGCGACGGTCGTGGAATGCGTGAAGCGCTGGAGCGCCGGTTTCCGGGCTGGAGCGCGCGCACTCTGGATCAGAGGCTGGACCAGGCTGCGTTCGGCAGCGTCTATGCGCACGCCTTCGCCGACGCCTGGCGGATCGTGTTCAAGGCCACGGAGGTTTTATATTTCCGCCAAGATCATCGTGCTCGGTTTCGGCCGCAGAATCACGGACGGAAGCCCCGGGGACGTGCGATCCGATCCAGCAGTCATCACGGCCTATCTCCGGGTGTAGCTCAACCACGACTCTGATAGACGCGCGCCCCTTGCCTCGCCGTCCGCTTCGCCGCACACTCAGTCCAATTCCCGGGAGGAGCCCCCATGAACGCCCATGTCGATGCGCCCGCCGCGACCGAAGCCGAAATCCGCGTCAATCTCGCCGCCTGTTACCGCCTCGTCGCGCTCTATGGATGGGACGACCTCGTCTTCACCCACATCTCCGCCCGCATTCCCGGGCCGGAACATCATTTCCTCATCAACCCCTACGGCCTGATGTTCGAGGAAATCACCGCAACGAGCCTGGTCAAGATCGATCTCAAGGGCGAGAAGGTCGGGGCCTCGTCCTACCCCGTCAATCCCGCCGGATTCACGATCCATTCCGCCGTGCACGAGGTGCGCGACGACGCGGGCTGCGTCATGCACCTGCACACGCCGGACGGCACGGCGGTTTCGACCTCGAACGAGGGACTGCTGCCGCTCAACCAGACGGCGCAACTCGTGCTGCCGGACCTCGCCTATCACGACTACGAGGGCGTCGCGCTCGATCTCGACGAGCGGCCGCGGTTGCAGCGCGATCTGGGGTCAAAAAACATCATGCTGTTGCACAATCACGGCACGCTCACCGTCGGGCGCTCTTGCGCCGAGGCGTTCCTGCGTATGTATTTCCTGGAGCGCGCCTGCACGATGCAGGTGCGCACGCGGATGCTGGGCGGGCGCCAGGCCGATCATCCCACCGCGCCCGACGTGATCGAGAAGAACGCGGCGCTGGTGCGCGGCGGCGCTCTTTCGGGCGCGGCCGAGAAGCTCGTCTGGCCGGCGCTGTTGCGTAAACTCGACCGGGTCGATTCCGGCTTTCGCGCCTGAACCGGGACGGCGGAAAAGGCGCTTGCGCGGGACCGGCGCTCGCGCCTAGAGACGGCGTACCGAGCAAGGAACGGGTTCGACATGACGGGGACGAATTGGCGCGCTTTGGGGCTCGCTGTGGCGTGGCTGGTTCTGTCGCCGGCCTGGGGCGCGGAGACCCCGCCGGCCCCGACCGCCCCCGCCTCGACGACTCCAAGCCCGCCCGCGACGCCAACCCCGTCCACGCCCGCGACGCCTTCGCCGGCGCCGATTCCCGCGACTTCGCCGAGCCCTTCCGCTTCGCCGAGTCCCAGCGACAGCGGCGCGCTCGGGGAAACCGTCGAGCTGACGACCCGTCCCGCCGCCTATATCGAGGCCAAGGCGAAGCGCGAAGAAGTTTACGGCGCGATCATGGGCAGCATCGCAAAAATCCGGAGCGAACTCACGAAGGCGGGGCTGAAGCCGCAGGGGCGCCCGGTGGCTGTGTTCCTGTTGGCCGACGACGACGGTTTCACCTATCGCGCGATGGTCCCGATCGATTCCGCGCCCGACCCGAAGCTGCTACTGGCCGATCCGATAAAACTCGGCCAGACGCCGGTCGGCAAGGCGATGCGGTTCGAGCATCGCGGCGAATACGACGAGATCGATTCCACCTATGACGCCGTCACCGCCTATCTCGACGAGAAAGGGATCGACGCGCAGGACGTGTTCATGGAGGAATATCTGAACGAGCCCAACGGCTCCGACGATCCGAACCTGCAGGTCGATATCTACGTGCTGCTGCGTTGACGCGCGCGGTCCTGTTCGATCTCGACGGAACGCTGACCGATTCGAGCCTCGGCATTTTCCGCTGCGTCCGGCACGCTTTCGCGCGTCTCGCGGAAGCGGGCGGGCCGGCGATCGCGCTGCCGGAGGACAACGAATTGCGCTGGATCGTCGGGCCGCCGCTGCGCGAAAGCTTCGCCCGGCTGGCGGGCGCGGCGGAGGCGGAGCGGCTGATGGCGTTCTATCTGGAGCGTTACAGTCCGATCGGCGCGTTCGAGAACCACGTCTATACAGGCGTGACCGACGCGCTTGACGCGCTGGCGGCGGCGGGCGCGCGGCTGTTCGTCGCCACGTCGAAGAACGAGATCGACGCACGCCGCATCCTCGAATATTTCGGCCTCGCCGCGCGGTTCGAATCGATCAACGGCGCCCGCGCCGACGGTTCGCGCGCGGGCAAACGGGAGTTGATCGGCGACGTGATCGCAGCCCATAGGCTTGCGCCGGACGCCGTCGCGATGATCGGCGACCGGGAATATGACATGATCGGCGCCAGGGCGGTCGGGGTGACCGGCATCGGCGCGCTATGGGGCTATGGAACGCGCGAGGAACTGCTCGCGGCGGGCGCGGACGCGCTGGCCGATGGGCCGGTCGAGGCGGCCGAGATCGCGCTCAGGCGATAATATCGGGGGTAAGTTCGTCCTCAAGCCGGGCAGCGCGATCCCGCAGCGATAATTTGCGCTTTTTCAGCCGCTGCAACTGCAGCCGGTCGGAGGGTCCGGAGAGGGTCAGCGCCTCAATCGCCGCGTCGAGGTCGCGATGCTCCTCGCGCAGGCGCTCGATCTGGTCTCGAAGCGCCTGCTTCTCCTCTTCGTTCAACCCCATTGGCGCCATGTCGCGCAGCCCGCCCCTGCTCGTCGCGAGCGACTATGCTGGCATCGGGCGCCAGCGCGCAAGGGGCGTAACGCAAGGCCAGGATTTGCGACAAATTGTGATCGCCGCCGCGTGAAATTATACACCAATATGACAGTTGAAGGGTTGCTTCGCCGCGCATTTGTGTCACACTTTTGTCGTCCAGAAACCCACAAGGGAGTTGGAGAATGTCGGTCGAATCGCACCTGTCGGAACTCGTGCGGCGTCATCATGTGATCGAGCAGGCCATCATGGCCGAAGAATCTCACCCGGCTACGGACGAGCTCAAAGTTCTCGAGCTTAAACGCAAGAAGCTCTCGCTTAAGGACGAAATCGAACGACTGAGGCATCCGCCCCTACAAGAGACTCGACACTAGGTTGCTGTTTTCGTTGATCGCCGCCGAGCGCGCGCTGATCCGAGTTTAGATTTTTCGCCGCGAAAGCGCACCGCTTTCGCGGCGTTCCAATTGGCGGCTTCTTATATGACGGCTTCCGCGCGCACGTTCTCGTCGCTCTCGGCGGAGAGGTCGAGCGGCTCGGACGGGGCGAGGCGCGACAAGGCCCAGACGGCGGCGCCGCGCACGAGCGGGGAAGCATCGCCCAGATTCGCGCGCGCGGCGTCCACGAGCGAGGGATCGGCGGAATTCCCGATGGCGATCAACACATTGCGTAGGAAGCGGTCGCGGCCGACGCGCTTGATCGGCGAGCCGGCGAAACGGGCGCGAAAGCCTGCATCGTCGAGCGCGGCGAGTTCGGCCAGCGGCGGATCGCGCCAGTCGGGCGCGGTCAGTTTCGCCTCGCGCCCGTCCTTGGCGAACTTGTTCCAGGGGCAGACGGCGAGGCAATCGTCGCACCCGTAAATGCGATTGCCGATCCCGGCGCGCAGGTCGCGCGGAATCGGCCCCTTGTGCTCGATGGTGAGGTAGGAGACACAGCGGCGTGCGTCGAGCTGGTAGGGCGCGGGAAACGCGTCGGTCGGACAGGCGTCGAGACAGGCGCGGCAGGAGCCGCAATGATCGCTCTCGGGCGGGTCCGGCGGCAGGTCGAGCGTGGTGAACAGCGCGCCGAGGAACAGCCAGGAGCCGAATTCGCGGCTGACGAGATTGGTGTGTTTGCCCTGCCAGCCGAGTCCGGCGGCCTGCGCCAGCGGTTTCTCCATCAACGGCGCGGTGTCGACGAACACTTTTACGTCGCCGCCGGCGCGGGCGACGAGCCACGAGGCTAGCAGTTTGAGCCGTCCCTTGATCACATCGTGATAGTCGCGATGGCGGGCGTAAACCGAGACGGCGCCGACAAGCGGCGCGCGCGTGACGGCGAGGGGGTCGTGGTCGGGGGCGTAGTTGACGCCGACCATCACGCAAGCGCGGGCGTTCGCCATCATCGCGCCGGGATCGCCGCGCCGATCCGAAGCCATCCACGCCATGTCGCCGTGACGACCCAGTTCGAGCCAGCGCGCGAGCCGCTCGGCCGCGAGCGGCGGCGCGGCGGCGGGGGCGATCCGGCACAGATCGAAGCCGAGCCTCGCTGCCCGCGTTTTCAGGGCGGATGAATGGGAGAGCATGGCCTCCTCTAAGCAGGCATTCGCTGCAAGAGCAACGAATGCCTGGTAGTGTCTCAGTTTAAAATTTTTGGAATTTTTCCCGCCATCTAAGAGCCTGACCGAAAATTCGGTTGACCGGCCTCGCTGGGGCTGATTCCCTGGGTTTGCAACAACTTGGGGAGATTCGCGATGCCTTGGAACGAAGCCGATCGGGCGAAATATGATGTCATTCGGGCGCGCTATTCAAGC
>JANLPL010000045.1:0-9944 GCA_031367195.1 Bradyrhizobium sp. | reverse complement strand
CTGGCGAAGCCATTGGCTCAAGGAGCCCGAAGGCCGCGTACGCGAGCTACACAGCCATGAGGAGGCGGCATTGAACGCGGCGATGCGAAGCGACTACGCACCTTGGATGCAATTCGCCCTCTTGACGGGCCTGCGCCGCCGGGAGACGCTCATTCGCTGGGAAAACGTGAACTGGACGGCGAAGACCATCTCGACGGTAGGCAAGGGCGGTAGGCTCGTTTCTACGCCCATCACGCCTGCCGTATCGGCGCTGTTAGAACCGCTCAAGGGCCATCATCCAGAATTCGTATTCACTTACGTAGCGAAGCGCACGCGCCGTGATCAGGTAAAGGGGAAGCAATACGAGCAGGTCAAAGGTGAGCGACAGCCGATCACGTACGAGGGCGGAAAAAGCGAATGGCAGCGGCTCAGGGCGGAAGCTAACGTCACGAATTTCAAGTTCCACGACCTTCGGCATACGACGGCGACGCGCCTGCTACGCAAGACCGGAAATCTGAGGATTGCTCAGAAGGCACTCAACCATCGAAACATCGCGACAACCGCCCGATACGCTCACGTCTTGGACACCGAGGTCGCCGACGCTCTCCAAAGCATTGCGGCCAAGGTTGAAAAGTCCCACGAAAATTCCCACGACACACCAGGAGGGATCACTCAACTACCTGAGAAACTCGGGTAATTTCTACCTTGGACATCGCTCTCCAAAACCGGGGGTTGAAGGTTCGAGTCCTTCCACTCCTGCCAAGAAAAGCAATGGCTTAGCGTATTATTTGTGTCCAGGGCCGCGTTATCGCAGACGCTTGGCGCGCTAGATTTCGGCGATGCGGCAGCCGATGCGGCCGAGAACGCCGAAGTCGGCCACAACGACATCGGCGGGCCTGATCTCCATAGGCGTTATGCACGTGCCCGTCGTCACAATCTGGCCGGCGGCCAGCGTGACCCCAAGTGACGACAATTCGTTGGCGAGCCATGTGAGGGCGACGCGAGGGTCGCCGAGCACGTTCGATCCAACCCCCTCGCACGCGAAATGATCTCCAATCCGCCCAACCACGCGATGCGCCGCCAGATCGATGCGGCGCCACACGTCCGGCGCTTTCGGGCCGAGCACGAACCGATGAGCGCAGGCGTTGTCGGCGATAAGCTGAGGGCCTCCGGCGGTGACGAAATCGGCGTAACGCGAGTCGGGGATCTCGATCGCGAGAAAGAGGTCCGATACGGCGGCAAGCACTTCGTTCGGCGAATACAATTGTTCGCGCGGTGGGAGATCGACGCCCATGCAAAAGGCGAATTCGGCCTCGGCGACCCGCATCCGGTTCGCGCCGAACGGGATCAGGTCGCCATCCCTGTGCGTCATTTCAGCGAGCAATCGCCCCGCGAGCGGTCCTTCGACGCCAATATGTTTTTGTCCCGCCGCGCTCGTCGCCGCGATCTTCCACCCGAACAGCGGCTTGTCGCTGAGAGCTTCGATCTGCGCCTGTATCAGATATCCTTCGGCCCGAGTTTCGGGCCGCAAGGCGGGAGGCAATGCGTCGATGACTTCGCCTTGCCGCCAGTGGCGTACGAGCCATTCCGAAGCGGCCTTCGCGGATGCTATTTCCATAAAAGATTCCCCCGATCAGAAGGCGACGACTGTAATTCCATTTGCGGCGCGATCAATCGTCTGGAACATGCGTCGCATAAACATCGGCTCCCCTTCGCCAAGCAGAGCGGCGGGCTTCGGCCATCAACCCGTTGGCCTCAAGCCCTGCGTCACGCTCGCAGCCCCGGCGCTTCGTGGCCTGTTCGGGCGACGTATTCGCTGTATCCGCCGGCGTATTGATGAACGCCCTGCGGCGTCAGCTCCAGAAGACGGTTGGAGAGGGCGGCGAGAAAATGGCGGTCGTGCGAGACGAACAGCATGGCGCCCTCGTATTGCGACAGCGCCTTGATCAGCATTTCCTTGGTCAACAGATCCAGGTGGTTGGTCGGCTCGTCGAGCACCAGGAAATTTGGCGGATCGAACAGCATTGCGGCCATCACGAGGCGCGCTTTTTCACCCCCCGACAACACGCGGCATTTCTTCTCGATGTCGTCGCCGGAGAAGCCGAAGCAGCCGGCGAGCGAACGCAGCGA
Organism: Bradyrhizobium sp.; assembly: GCA_031367195.1. GTDB lineage: Bacteria > Pseudomonadota > Alphaproteobacteria > Rhizobiales > Beijerinckiaceae > Roseiarcus. The sequence continues at coordinate 7,835 of JANLPL010000045.1, read as the reverse complement.
CCCTTGACTGGCTTGGGGGAATGAGTCTTCCAACGACTGGAACACGCTGCGGTCCCCGTCGAGTAGGTCCATGGCGTGCTGAGCGAAATAGCCTAGTCTGACGCTGGCTCCCAGAGCGACCGCGCCGTCGTCGGGTTCGGCCGCCCCGGCGACGAGTTTGAGCAGCGTTGATTTGCCGGCGCCGTTGACTCCCATCACGCACCAGCGCTCCTTGCGCCGCACTTGAAAATCGAACCCTTCGTAGATGATTTTCGAGCCGTAACGCACGTGCACGGATTTCAGGTTGGCGACGTCCTCGCCGGAGCGCGGGGCCGGCGGAAAGTCAAACAGGATCGTCTGGCGACGCCGGGGCGGCTCCACCCGTTCGATCTTGTCGAGCTTTTTCACCCGGCTCTGCACCTGCGCCGCATGGGACGCGCGCGCCTTGAAGCGCTCGATGAATTTGACCTCCTTGGCCAACATCGCCTGCTGGCGCTCGAACTGCGCCTGCTGCTGTTTCTCGCCCTGGGCGCGCTGTTGCTCATAGAAGTTATAATCGCCGGAATAGGTCGTCAGCGAGCCGCCGTCGATCTCGACGATCTTGTTGACGATGCGGTTCATGAACTCGCGGTCGTGCGAAGTCATCAGCAGCGCGCCCTCATAACCTTTGAGGAACTGCTCCAGCCAGATCAGGCTTTCCAGGTCGAGATGGTTGCTCGGCTCGTCGAGCAGCATCGCATCGGGGCGCATGAGAAGAATCCGCGCGAGCGCGACGCGCATCTTCCAGCCGCCCGACAACTTGGCGACATCGCCGTCCATCATCTCCTCGGTAAAGTTGAGACCGGCCAACACTTCCCGCGCGCGCCCTTCCAGCGCATAGCCGCCCAATTCCTCGAACCGGTGCTGCGCCTCGCCATAGCGCTCGATGATCGCATCCATGGCGTCGGCTTGCTCGGGATCGACCATGAGCGCCTCAAGCTGCGCGAGTTCCGCCGCCGCGACGCTCACGGGGCCAGCGCCGTCCATCACCTCGAACACGGCGCTTCGGCCCGCCATCTCGCCGACGTCCTGGCTGAAATAGCCAATGGTCACGCCGCGATCGGCGGAGACCTGCCCCTCGTCTGGCGCTTCCTGCCCGGTGATCATGCGGAACAGCGTGGTCTTGCCAGCGCCGTTGGGACCGACGAGGCCGATCTTCTCGCCCTTCATCAACGCCGCCGAGGCTTCGACAAAAAGGAGATGCTGACCGTTCTGCTTGGAAATGCTTTCAAGACGTATCATGCGCGTGTCGGACCCGTGATTTGTTGCGGCGCACTTATGCCACAGGACGCGCCCGGCGAAAGAGGGCTTTAATCGACCCCAAAAGAAGTTTGTCGATGTAGCGAAGCTTTTGGCGGGAAAGTGGGGGTCAAGGGATCGGGCGGCAAACGGGGGTCTCGAAAGAGCCGGCTTCTGGCGGAGCGACTGCCCGCAGCCTCTGATCACGACCGCCGCTCTTCTCGCATTACGCGGCTGGAGGCCTCATGGCCGTGCCGGGTCGGAGAGGGGGAACAGCTTCCCCTATGACTCCGAATAGCGCATTCGCGCACCGATTTCTTGCACCAAACCTTCCTCTGCCGCCTCGTCGGGCGTCGCTCCGCCATCAAGGTCGCGTAAGAGCGTGTGGAGATCGTCTTCCAATGGCGTGAAGAACCGATTCTCGCGGGTGGCGAGCAGGAAGCGTCGCGTCGGTCCATGCCCGCGAATCTCGCCAAAATGATGAAGCTGTCGGCCGCTGTTGAAGTCAACCGCGATCACGCGCCCGTTCAGGCTGATCTTCACATAAGGCTTCTTTTCCGAGTCGCGACTGGGCAAAGCCGGCCCGCGCCTCGGCGCCACGGGCGGGGCGGGGGTCGTCTCGGCGTTGGACAGCGACCGTATCCGGCCGCCACTGAGCTGCTGAGCGATTTTGGTGATCGTCCCCGCATTCTCGCGGATAAAGTGCTTCGCCGCGGCGTCCTCGCGACGCGGCCCGTTGGGCTTGGAAATGATCTCTACCATTGCCGCCTCCGAGACTATCGCGCGCGCATTGCAATGAATTGACGTCCACCGAACCCGGCGAACGCCAATTCCTGGGGGGGAACTATTTTTTGACCAGGACGCCCGCGCCCTTCTCGGAAATATAGCCGAACAGGGCGCCGATGGCCATCGAGATGATGATGTTGATCAGCGGATTCTCAAACGAAACCGCGGTGACCGCCGCCAGTTTTCCGCCCGCCAAGGCCAGCGCCGCAACGCAAGCGAACCCGAACACGGAGGCGGGAATATCGCTCAACTGCGGGAGCTTGGCGGCCATGACGAGGACAAATACCGCCACCGCCACGACAATCCCGCCCCACAAAGGCACGCCCAACTGGGCCGCGACGCCTGTTTGCGATATGACCATCAGCGAAATCCACGCTAGAACGGCGCCGAAAATATTATGCACGATTGTCTTTTGCAGACCCGCTTCTTTGCCGCCGCAATGATAGAAACAGGCCCAGGCCACGAACGCCGCCCAGACCGATAGTCCAAGTCCGCCAAGCGGACCTAGAAATAACCACACCGCGATGCCCGCCAACAACCCTATACTGACGGCAAGTGCCGAAATAATGTCCATTGTTTCTCTCCCCTAAACGGTTCGGTTTTTTACGAACCGAATTGTCGTTCTTTATTTTCTCCAAACGGCCAGCGTTTTTTCTTAAACAACAAAGAACCAACCGGACCGACTCCCGGGTAGGCTTCGTATTGCGAACGGGTCAAATCGGCGTCTCCGCGAACTTGGTTCGCGCCGCGCGCATTCGGTCTATTCAGGAGCCGCGTCCGTAGCCGCGCGTTGCCTCGCGCATCACATTAAGGATCCGCTCTTGATCCGCATTCGATTTCCGCGCCGCTGATTCGACGACCCCGGTCGCACCTGCGACCAGGAAGATGTCCGGGTCGCCATGTTCGGCGACCCGCGCCATCGCCCAACGCGAGAACACGCGATCGCCGACGACTCCCTCTTGCCGCAATTCAACTGAGTCGTGCCGGGAGTCGCGCTTGATCCGATCAAACAAGTCACGAACCGCCGCTTCGGGACCTTCGAGCGTCTGAGCGAACCAGTCTTCGTAAATCAGTAGCGCGCCGGTAATGCCGGCGAGGCCATTGTTCGCCCGCGCGCCGCGAAAGATTTCCCCAAGTTCGTTGTCTATCGTCGAAGCCGGAATCCGGCTACGGCTCCGATAGATCAATCGAAAAATCGGCCCCTCTGCAGTTTTCGCCTCGTGGCGGGTCAATGCGTCGTCTTTCACGGTCATCTCCAATGTCTTGATCCGCCCGCCGTCTGACTTCCGGGCCTAAAGCCGTTCCGCTCCGCCGCCGCGCGCGGGGCCCGCCGTCGGGTCGTAGTCGTCCGGCTTCTTCGCGATGAGGGTTTGGGTCGTCAGGATCAGGCCGGCGACCGAGGCGGCGTTGCGCACCGCGCTGTAGGCGACCTTCACGGGATCAATAATTCCGGCCCCGAACATATCGACCAACGCGCCGCTGCGTGCATCCAGGCCGTGGCCATTCCTGGCGCCGCGAGCCCTCGCCACCTCCGCCTCGCCATCGAGGCCGGCGTTGGCGGCGATATAGAACAGCGGACAGCTCAGCGCGCGCTGCAACAGTTCGGCCCCCTGACGCTTGCTGCCCGACAGGCCGTTGATTGTTTCATCGAGAAGCGGCGCGACCCGCAACATCGCGATGCCGCCGCCGGGCACCACGCCCTCTTCGATCGCGGCGCGGGTCGCGTTGATGGAATCCTCGATCAATTGCGCGCGCCGCTTTTGCTCCACCGGCGTCGCGCCGCCCGCCAGGATCATCGCCGTGCCGCCCGACAATTTGGCGATGCGTTCCTGAAACTTGTCGCGCTCGATGTTTTCCGGCGCCGCTTCGTATTGACGCATGACCTGCTCCCGACGCGCGCTAATCTTGCGCGGCTCGCCGCGGCCCGCGGTGATGAGGGTTTTCGACGATGAAATGCGGACCTGGCGCGCGCCGCCGAGATCGGAAAGCTCCGCCCGTTCGACCTTGCCGCCGAGGTCGGCGGAAACGACCTTGCCGCCGGTCGCGATCGCGATGTCCTCCAGCATCGCCTTGCGCCAATGGCCGTATTCCGGCGGATGGATCGCGGCGATCTTGAAGTTCGACTTTTCGCGCTTCGCCAACAACTGCATGATGACGGGAGGCGCCACTTCCTCGGCGATGATGAGCAGGGGGCGACCGCTCTTCTCAATCATCGCCAGCACGCTGGTCAACTGCTCCATCGCGACGATCTTATGATCGGTCATGAGGATGAAGGGATCGTCGAGCACCACCTGCATCCGCTCGACGTCAGTGACCATGTGATGCGAGAGGTAGCCGCGTTCGAACGCCATGCCCTCGACGACCTCAAGCGTCGTCTCGACGGTGGAGCCGAATTCCACCGCGACGATGCCATGATTGCCAGCGCGCTCAAAAGCTTCGGCGACCATCGCGCCGAGCGCGGCGTCGTTGGCTGCGATGCTCGCCACCGCACGCAATCCTCCGGCCCCATCCACTGATGTCGCGGCGCGCTTCAAGGCCGCGATGGTTTCGGCGACCGCCGCCTCCAGACCTTCGACCAGTTCAACCGGATTGGCGCCGGCGTCAAGCAATCTCAGACCGTCTTGCACCAGCACGTCGGCCAAAACGGTCGCAGTGGTGGTTCCATCCCCGGCGACTTCGTTGGTCTGTTTGGAGACTTCGCGCAGCACCTGGGCGCCCATATTCTCGAACGGATCTTCGAGTTCGATCTCGCTGGCGATGCTGACGCCGTCGCGCGAGACGATGGGGGTGCCGATCGGCCGATCCATGATCGCATTCATCCCCTTCGGCCCGAGTGTGCCGCGCACCGCCTTGGCGAGTTGTGCGACGCCGCGACCCAGCGCTTCGCGGGCGGCCTGATCGTGCAGCATCATCTTTGCCATGTAAATTCTCGCTGGAATTGCAGGGATTTCAGGAACGCGTTCATTGCGCCGCGGTCGTCGTCGAACGAGCGCGCGATTGCAGCGGCGTGTCGAGATCGAAGCGCACCGCGAGAAGGCCTCGGCAGAGCGCGCCATTGAACTCCGCATTGACGCCGATGCGCCGCAGGTCCGATAGGTATTTCCCAAGGGCCTGGCTGCTGAGCGTCGCCCCTTCGGACGTCACAAACGCGTAGGCGTCAGGGCGCATCGAGTCCACCACTCCGCGACGATCGAAATAGCGGTGTTTCAGCCGGGTTCCCTCGTCGTCAAGCTTCAGCGCCTCGAGCTCGCCAATTGTCATCGCGACCAGCGTCTCGAACGAATGCCCCAACGCGACCAGGTGGTTGAGGATCGCCGCCTGCCGTCGCTGAAACGCCTTGATGAGAAACGTTCTGCGGACCTCCTCGACGTCGCCGTCCGCCTCCTCGCCAAAAGTCTCCTGAAACGAGAGGCCCCTGGCGAGGCCGGCGTTGATCTTGTCGGCGTACATATGCTCGCCGAGCGTCACCTCAACGCCCTCGACCCAGTCGAGCGCGGCGACCGCGCGTCGCATATCGTCCGCCATCAGATAAGAGAAATTCGCCGCGCACCAGTAAGTAGGTAAGCGGAACCCGATGTGGACGCGATTGCTCGCATCCACATCGGCGTGAGTGACGAAGTTCAGCTCTGTGACCGATTCGTCCAACTCAGGGTCCATTACGGTCGCCAAAGACGCCCAAACCTCGCCTTGTCGCGATTTCGTCTGTTCGTCATGCCGATCGCTCATCTGATTCACTCTGCCGCGTGGACCGAAGCCATATGATGAGCGTAACCGCCGGCAGCTTTGATCTTGGCCTTCTGCGCTTCGATGTCGACGCCATAGAGCTTCGCTGCGTTTAGGCCGAGGATCTTCTTTTTGGTTTCCAACGTCAGAACGGAACCGGTTTCCTTCGTTTCCGCCTCGGGAATCTCGAACGCCATGAACTTGTCGATCAACCATTTCGGCGTCCAGATGCCGTAATCGCTGCCAAAGAGCAACTTGTCCGGCCCCAGCCAGAACAGCAGTTCGGACATCACGTGACCGAAATAGCCCGGACGCGAGTGGATGAACGGCAGAGCGACCGCCAGCCCGCCATAGACATTTGTCTCCTGCGTCGCAATCCAGCAGAAGTCATCAAGGCGCGGCAGCCCGCAATGTTCAACAATGAAGTTCAAGTCCTGAAAGGATGTCGCCACGTCATCGATGTCGCCGACGTCGAACGCGTCCTTGTTCAGCGGAATGATTGTTGGGCCTTTATGAACATGAATGTTCTTGACGCCCAGCTTCTGCGCCGCCTCCAGGAACTGATAGGACTCCTTGTCAGTGAGCTTGTAGCCCTTCGACTCCCCGCGCCATTCCGCCGTGTAGAGCTTTACGCCCTTAATCTTGTGCTTTTCGGCGAGCTCATGCAGGTGCTCAAGGCCCTTGGCGCCATCGCGCGGATCGAAAGCCCCGTTGAGGATGAACCTTTCGGGGTGGCTCTTCTTCATCGCGGAATTGCGCTCAGTCGTATTGAAGCCGTTCTTGTAGAAATCTCCGAGATATGTCGGCTGAAGAATCGCCATGTCGTCGTAGCCGTTGACGAACAAATCGTTGTACATCGTCTTGGCGTCATACTTTTCGAATTTCTCCAGCGGCCATTTCTCCGCGGGCGGGCTGAGATTCGAATGATACGCGTAGAAACACTCAATGAATTGCTTGCCGTGAATATTTTTCTGGTTCGCCGGACTGCCATCCCAAAAATGGGTGTGTCCATCTATGACGAAAATCTCTTCGCCGCTCGCCGTCCTGTACATTCCGTTCCTCCTTGTTGTTTTTTTTCACATCGACAATCGACGGACCGAATCAACGCGCGGCTGGAGGTGCAATCCGGCCGCGCGCTCTCAGGGCGTCAGACGATGTATTCCATCATCTCGTTCATGTCGCCGAACAGCATAACGTTGTCGTCGTCAATCATGACCATGCGCCCGTAGTGGGTCGACGTCGAAATCTCGAAGGTGTGTGGGGTCATCACCCGGCCCAGTTCCTCGGAAATTTCGCCCATGTTGAACGTCATCTTGCCTTCGCCGTCAATGCGGATCATCGCCGGTAGATAGGTGACGATCACGTTGGGGTGACGCGACATTACCGTCGCGATCGCTCGCGCTTCGACGCAATCGCTCATCGTGACGCCGCACTGGAACGAGACCGTATCCTCGAACTTTATGTCTTTCATGGACTTGAAAATGTTGGCGGGTTCGGCGGACATTTTGAACTCCTGTGGATGGCTTGAGGGATGTTGCGCGGTTACGCCGACAGACTCGAGGGGACTGTGAGCCCAAGCTCGCGGGCGATGCCGCTGATCCGGTTCTTCGCCCTCGCGAGAACGTCGGCGAATGCGACAGCCTTGACGCGGGGCATCGACCAAATCGGTTGCAAATGATTGGCGGCGTCCAACGCGAGATCGGCGTGCTTGGCGAACCACTTGTTGAACAGGTTGATGTTATGGGCGCCGTGCGTCGGGTCTGTGCCGAGGAGGTGAAAAAGCTCGACAGTATTAGCGAGATTGCGTTCGTAGTCGGCTTCGGCTGCCGAGACGACGGCGGGTGTGATGAAGTCGTTTTGCGCTGACGCCGCCTGCATCAGGAACCCGGAGCGGAACAACTCGCCCACCAGTGGCTCGAATACCGCGTTGGTGGCGAAATATTGCTCCAAATAGTCACTGGAGCCCATTACCGATTCGATTGACTTGCGCACGCCTTGCCAAATCGGATCGTCCAGCCAATGCTTCTTACCCGCCGTGACATCGAAACCGGGGATATCGAGGCCGATTT
>JANLPL010000040.1:0-16433 GCA_031367195.1 Bradyrhizobium sp. | reverse complement strand
TTTTGTCGCCCCGAAATCGTGCGCGAGATCGACTACTTCCTTGTAATGAGCGATCGTCGCGGTTCGCTCTTCGATCATCGGTGAGGCGATATTGTTGCCGGGGCCGCCGCCCGGCGCGGGCAGAAGGCTCACCGCCGGCAGATTCTGGTCGGCCATTAGGGCGCGCAAATCTTTACGTCGCTGCGCATTGAGGTAGGCCGGCCACGCATGCGGCGCCGCGCAACCAATTTCGATTCCCTCATATCCAGCCCGCGCGATGCGCTTTATCGTGTCTTCAAGCGTGTAGGAGGGAACCCAGACGGGAAAACTGCTGTAGGCCCAGGTGTTGAAAGCGTACTTGAATTTGAAAGACATAATGGAACCTCAGAGTACAAACACAGCTTTTTCGGTTTTGCGCTCGTCGAACATGCGGAACGCTGTCTCGGCTTCATCGAGGCTGAAGCGGTGAGTGGCGAGGCGCTCAAGATCGATCTTGTGGGTATGAAGAACGCGCAGGATTTCTTCGTATTCGCAGATGTTGAAATACCAGGAACCCATCAGCGTGATCTGCTTGCGAATGAGCTGATCGCTCGGCTTGATCGTGCTTTCACGCGCCTCGCCGATGAAGGCCGCCTTGCCGCCAGGCCGTAACGCGTCAAGCGCCATATTGTGCGCGTCGGAATTGCCGGAGCAGTCGATGGCGGTCGTCAGCCCGGCACTGTCGGTAAAAATCATGAGTCGCGACTGAACATCTTGGGCGGTCGGATCAAGCGCTAGATCCGCGCCAAGGCTATTCGCAAATTCCCGCCGCTCAGCAATCGGGTCGAATACCACAACGCGCGCGCCAAGCGCCTTGGCGGCGAGCACACCCGCCGCGCCCATCGGGCCGAGGCCCCAGATGCCCAGCACGGTCGCGCCGCAGACGCCGAGTTTCTTGCAGGCGCTGTAGAGAGTGCCGAACGCGTCTGTCGAAATCGCCGCGGCGACGTAAGACATCCAATCCGGAATGCGCAGGCAATTGCGCTCGGGGACGACAATGAATTCCGCATTGCCGCCGTCGGCGGTAAAACCGATACAGGTCCATTGCGGGCACAGGAAATAATTGCCCTGGCGGCAGAACTCGCAAACACCGCAGCCTATGCCGAGATAGACGGCGACGCGGTCTCCTGCTTTGAAGTTCTTTACTCCGGCGCCAACTTGCGCGACTTGGCCAGCCGGCTCGTGCCCGGTAACGCAGGCGCCCGCTGCATCTCCACCGACGACCGCGTTGCCGTAATAGAGCGAAAGATCACTGCGGCAGATGCATGAGGCTTTGACGGCGATGAGCACTTCGCCCGGGCCCGGCGCCGGCACCTCGACGGCGCGGATTTCAACCTTCTTGTTGCCTGGAAGAAATACCGCCTTCATGCGGTTCGGCTGAGACATCGGCGCAACCCCGTTATGGCGGGCGCGAGTCCTCACTCACGCAATTTGCGTGCTAAGGCCGTTGCCCTTCCCGTTTCCCCACTTTTATGGTTCCGGCTCGCAGTTTCCGCCGGGAGCCGCCGAGGCCCGGTGGTCTGGCCTTCTGTCGGTAGCCGTTTATGAGCAATCCGCGCCGTTCGGAAGATGGAGAGTTATCCAAATTGGATGAAATCTGCCGCCTCATCCAGGGTGCGCCGCACCGGTCAGTAGATACCTCGCGCGCGCATTGAGCGGTCCGCTCGGTTTTGCGCGTCGCTCAGCGCTCTATCGACATTCTTGTTCCCGGAAAGCAGATCGTGAATCTCCTCACCTGCGATCTCAATCACTTCCGCGATGTTGGGCGCGGGCGGGCGCGGCCACATACGGAAGATGCGCTGCTCGTTGAATGAACCCACAACGTCAATAACGGGAGACAGGGATCGAATCTCGGGATCCGTGCTGAGGCTAATGCGTGGGCTGGCGAGACTGCCGTTGGCGAGATAGAGCTTTGAGGCCTCGGCGGACGTGAGAATTTGCAGGGCCGACCAAACGGGCGCGATGCGTTCGGGCGCGATATTGGCGGGAATCGACAGGGCGTAGCCGCCCATGGGCACGATCGGCCTGCCATTGGGGCCCGCCGGATGGGGCAGATAGCCGGTCTTGCGGTATGCCGGCGAGTGTGCATCGCCTTCGAACAGCGGGGCGAGAAGAGTATGCGAATAGGCCATCGCGGCGTGGCCTTGCGCGTAGGAAAGGGCGCGATCGTACCACGCCATTTGCAGCACGTTCGGTGGCGAGAAGGCCTTGAGATCGACAAGATATTGCGCCGTATCGCGCGCCTCGGGCGAAAGGAACGCCGGCCGCATCTGATCGCCGGAGATGTTCTCGGCGTCCCACCCGTCGGCGGTCCGCTTGAGATTGAGCACCGGCCGGCCGAATGCGCTCATGATCATAATGAACGTGTGCCCCAGCGGCGTGCCGCGTCCGCCATTCCAGGCGATGCCGTTGACGCCTTGAGCGGGATTGTGCAAGCGCCGCGCGGCATCGATCGTCGCCTGCGTGGTCCGTGGCGGTTCAATACCCGCTTGCGAAAGAATGTCCGTGCGATAGACCAGCATTTCCGCCGTCGTCATGATCGGAATACCGTACTGGCGCCCTTTATAACGGGAGCTGGCGAGCGCGTCCGGATAGATGTCGCCGGCATCGATCCGGGCGCCGGCCACAACGTCGTCAAGCGCTAAGAACCGCTCATTTTGCGCCATTTCGCCGAACCACGGCAAATCGCAGGCGACAATGTCATAGTTGGAGACGGCTCTCTCGCTGTTGGCGATGATTTCCGCGCGCAGGCGATCGATCGCCAGGGCGCGGCTGGCGATCGGCACGCCCAGAACCACTTCGAAATGTTTGCGCAGCGCGTTCATCGCCGCAAAGGTCAGGTCGGCGTGAACAAGGACGCGCAGGGCGCGTCTGAGTTGCAATTTCGTTTCGAGAACCGGAAGCGGCGGAACAACGGTCGGGTCAGGTTTGAGGACAAGCTTTCTTGCCGGCTTCGGGCCGCCGGAATTGGGCGAGAACTGTGGCCGGATGAGGTACTCGGTCATCCTTGCGAATGTCTGCCATCGCGCCAGAAGGTCGCGCGACGGGTGGAGCGAAAACGATCGATCCGTTTCAGTTTTTGGCCGTTTGACGATGAAGCCGCGTTTGACCATTTCGTCAATCGTGCGCATCGCGGTTCCGTAGGTCAAACTGGAGCCGGCCGCTAACGACGAACTAGTGACGACCCGTCCGATGAAGTGGCTTCGAACGAGGTCAGTAATCATCCGCAACTCGCGCAGGCCGTTCGTCAAGTCGAAGATCGCCTGGCAGGTGTCCTGAAAGGTGAGAATCATATCGAAAAAGCGGTCATGATCGGGGGCCGAAAGGCTGCCGGCTTCTTCGTCCATGCGCTTCTCATAAGGCCCTTCCGGCGAAGACCGTCCCGAAGCGGATCCTTCTGAGCGACTGGGTCGGCGCACGAACCGCTTTCGCGGTCGTACGGCGCCGGAGGCGATATGCGGGGTCTTGGTCATTAAATAGCCGGCGTCGGAATTCTAATTCGAGCAAATATTGCCCAATCTGGCGACGATTTAGCCGTCCTGGCGCTTAGGCAAAAGAGCCGCCAACAGGCCGCGCCAACTATTCGATGCAATTCGGACAAGACGCCAAGGCCAATGTCAGCCTCGTGAGAAGGCATCGTCATGTCTAGCGCGGCCGAAGCGCAAGTTGATATGATGGCGCCATCGCAATGCCCAGAACCGCATCGATGCGTGCGTGCGCGCGCTCGGATATTCAAGTGCAAATCGACAGCTTCGCTGACAAAGAAGCCACGCCACAAGGCCGCCAAAACGTCCATCTCGCCTCCGACGAAAGTCGCCTACGGTGGCTTCGCCGCTCTAATCGACCAGAACTCACGGGGTGTCGCTACCGCCCGGAGCCGCGCCGTTCGACAATCTTCTCCGCAACCCGCCAGGCGTTCGCCATGATCGTCAGAGTTGGGTTGGCGCCGGCGCCAGTCGGGAACGGCGAGCCATCGACGGCATAGAGATTGTCGACTTCGTGCGCGCGGCACCAGCGGTTGAGAACGGATGTGGCGGGATCATCGCCCATGCGCGCTGTGCCATGCTGATGGGAGCAATTGCCTGTTATCCGCTCGGCATAGACTTTCTGCACGCGCCTTGACCCGGCGGCGTCGAGAATCTCCCCGGCGCGGTCGATGAGGAAACGGCCTTGCTTCAAGTCGTTCTCATGCGGTGTAAGGGTCACGCGCGCAACCGGCAGTCCCCAGGCGTCCTTCACTTCGTCGTCCAGATCGACGCGATTGTCGTGCTGAGGCATGTCGTGCAACACCATCGCCACGGCCATGGAATGGTTGAAATTGTCGCGATCGTTCTGCTTGGCCGCGGCGCCCCATGCTGGCGCGTCGGGCAGGCGCCAGTTGATCGGCAGCGGGATGCCGACGCCCGCGCAAGCGATATGCCCGCCGCTGACGTGGCCGCGGCTCGCGTCGTGATTGTAGAACTGGAAACTGGAGGCGCTGACATAACCGCCGCCCGCCCAGGCGTAGATTGGATCGTCGAAAAGGCCGACCGCGGCGCTGTATTCATGGAACGTCACGTTGCGTCCGACTAGATCGGAACTGTTGGCCAGTCCATTCGGAAATCTGCCCGACCTGGACAACAGCATCAGCCGTGCGGTTTCGACGGCGCCGCACGCGAGAATGAATGCGCCCGCCTCCTGTTCGATGAGATCGCCGTCGCCGTCCTCATAGATCGCGGCCTTGACGTTGCCCGCTGCGTCGAGCGTGAGCTCGCGGACATAGCAGTCCGGGCGCAGATCGAAGCGGCCGGTTTTCACCGCGTCGGGAATGAACACATTCAGCGCGCTCGAACGCGTTCCCGTCGGATCGCCGTGTTGCTGTGCGAAGGCGCTGATCACAGTCGGCTTGCGGCCGTTGAAGGAGCGCGACAAGGCGGCCTGCGGCGTGGGGAACGAGTTCCAGCCCAGCGCGGCGCAGCCCTTGTTGAATTTCTCCGCATAACGGGAAACAGGCAGGGGCGGGCAAGGATAATTCCTGCTGCGCGGCCCCTCGAACCTGTTCGCGCCGGTCTGCCCGGAGACGCCGAACGCCCATTCAATACGCGAATAATAGGGCTCGAGTTCGTCATAGCCGATCGGCCAGTCGGCAAGGGTCGCGCCTTTCACGTCGCCGGCGATTGTGCGCAGGCGAAAATCCTCCGGCGTGAAGCGCGGCAGCCACCCCTGCCAATGCACGGTTCCCCCGCCGACCATTTGCGGCACCGGGCAGAACAACTCTACCCGCGACTTGTCGTGCTTCGATGTGCGCGTCGTGCGTGGATTGAGCAGCGGGTCCGGCCACAGATTGTAGCGATTGATATTGGCGAGTTCATCGCCGCCAAAGGTTTCTCGCGTGCGCCACGGTCCTCGCTCAAGACCGACGACGCTCATACCGGCTTCGCTGAGCGCCTTGGCGGCGGTGGCGCCCGAAGCGCCCGCGCCGATGATGCAGATGTCGGCGCGCTGTGGCTTCGTCTTAGGCGTCACGGTTGGCCTCCAGATATTTCTCCGCCTCGCCCGGCGCGAACCATTGCAGCGCGCTGTAGCGGCCAGTATAGACCTCCATCAGCGACGACGGCCCCGGAAAGCCGATGGCGCGCCAGCCCGCGCGATCCTTGTTGCCGCCATAGATCGGGTCGGCGTAAAACCCTTGCCGCGCGTGCATGACCAGCAAGGGAAAAAATTCCAGCTCGGTCTCCGTCAACGTCTGTTGCAGGGCGGGGCCTTCGCCCGGCGCTCCCCCCGCCGATGCGGCTTGTGCGCCGGCGCGCTCCAGCGCCGTCAGTGAGTCATCCTGTTGTTGTTCACCCAGCGCGACAAAGTTCGCGCCGAACAGCTTATGTGCGAGCGCGTCGAGCGCCTCGATGCCTGACAGATATGTCTGGCGCAATATCGCGATGCGCCGCCGCCAGGCTTCCGCGCGCTTGCCTTCCAACGTCTCAAAACCGCTGCCGTCAGGCCGGGCGTAGATGTAGCCGATGCCGGAGAGATAGCGGTCGAGAAAATCCACCGCGCCCGCCTCCCGCGCGCCGGGCATGTCGTCGGAAGGAATGATGCGCGCCATCGCCGCTTCGATGGTCGCCCGCTGGCGCGGATTAAAGAAGCTGTCGTCGCTCATCTTACCGTCCCCTCAAAAGTCTCGACGGCTCAGCATTGTGTAGAATTTGATTTCGACCGGCCTCGCGAGCAGTTCGGCGAGACGGCCGAACAACGGCCGCAGGTGCGGCGTCTGCAGGTGCGTGTCGAGATCCTCCTTGCTTCGCCAATTCTCGTAGAACATGAAGGTGTTGGGATCATCCGCGTCGACATGGAAATCATAGTTGATGCAGCCGGGTTCGGCGCGGGTGGGGGCCACCTGCGCGGTCAAGATCTTGCGCAGCTCGTCGCGCGTTTCATCCTTGCCGACGACCCTGCCAATAATGGTGCATGGTTTCATTGCCGCCTCCTCTGACGCTATTGCTTGCGCGATTGGCTGATCGCCACGGCGACAATAATGATGGCGCCGCGTGCGATAAGCTGCTGGCTGTATTCGAGCCCCATCAGCAACAGGCCGTTATTGATGACGCCGATCATCAGCGAACCGACGATCGAACCGACGACGCTGCCGGCGCCGCCGAACAGGCTGGTGCCGCCCAGCACCGCGGCGGCGATGACGGATAATTCATCGCCCTCGCCAAGCTGGAAGCGTCCAGAATGCAGGCGCCCGGCGTAGAGCATGCCAGCGAGCGCCGCCAGAACGCTGGAGATAACCAACACCCGCATCTTGATCGCGCGCGTATCGACGCCGCTATAGCGCGCCGCGGTCTCGCTGCCGCCCGTCGCCAGCACGCGGCGCCCGAAGGTCGTGCGGCGCAGTACGATATGGCCGACGACCGCAATGGCGATGGTCCAGATCACCAGCACCGGCACAGGTCCGAGACTGCCGCCGCCAAAAGTCCAGATATAGGCGTCGTCGAGAATCGGCACGGACTTGGTCTGCGTCATCCACATCGCGGTGCCGCGCGCGATACCCATCATCGCGAGGGTCGTAAGGAACGAGGGAATGCCGACGCGCGTTGTCAGAACGCCGTTGATGAGCCCAACGATGCAGCCGATTGCGACGCCGGCGAGCACGCCGACGAAAGGGCCATACCAATCCATGCCGACCGCGACGACGAGCGAGGCCAGCCCCGCCACCATGCCGATCGACAGATCGATTTCGCCCGCCGACAGGACATAGGTCATGCCGACCGTCATGATCGAGATCATCGCGGTCTGGCGCAGAATATTGAGCAGGTTGTTGGGGTCGAGGAAGCCCTTGTTGAACAGCGTGGCCGAGAAGAAGACGAAGATCAGCACGAAGCCGAGATAAGGGATGTATTGGCGCCAGCTGGCGAAAATTGAGGCGCTAGGAGTCGCGGTCACGGCGGCGTCAGACATGGGCATGCGCCTTCTGCAAGAGGGTGGAAAGCTGGCGTTCCGCATATTGAAGTTGCTCGCCAACATCGTCGCCGGGAACCGGATCGTCGAACGCGCTGCGCGCGGTCTCGCTGGCGATGCGCCCGTCCGCCATGACGATGATGCGATCAGCGACAGTCAGCAGCTCCGACAATTCCGAGGAGATGACGAGAATTGCCTTGCCGCGAGCCGCCAGATCGCGCACCAGCGTGATGATCTCCGCCTTCGAGCCAATGTCGACGCCGCCGGTGGGTTCATCGAGTATAAACACATCCGGCTCGGTGTTGAGCCATTTTGCGATCACGACTTTTTGCTGATTGCCGCCCGACAGCGTACGCACGGCGGCGTCGCGCGATGAGGTCTTGATCCGCAAAGCTTCGATCTGCTTGTCAGCGGCGGCCTGGGCGCGGGCGGGGGACACAAAAATCCAGTTGCTGAGGCGCTCGAGGATGGAGATGCTGGAATTCACCTCGACGCTGTGCTCCAGCACGAGCCCCTGCCGCAGGCGGTCCTCCGGCACCAGCGCGAGGCCATGCGCGATGGCGTCGCGCGGGTTGCCGATATCGACGGGGACTCCCTTGATGAGAATCTCGCCGGACGTCTTTGGGTCGATGCCGAACAGCACGCGCGCCAATGCGCTGCGCCCACTCCCCAGCAAGCCCGCCACGCCGACGACTTCGCCGGCGTAAACGGTAAGATCGACATTGCGCGGCTTGCGCGGTCCACTGACACCTTTTAGCTCAAGGAGCGGCGCGCCCCGCGTGGCGTTGGTGCGCGCCACGTCGGAAAAGCCGCGCGAGCGCCGTCCGACAATATATTCGATGATCTTGTCGAGGGTCAGCGCGCTCATTGGCGCGGTGATCACATGGCGTCCGTCGCGCAGGATGGTGGCGCGATCCGCGATGCGGGTGATCTCATCCATGCGATGCGATACGTAGATGATCGCGACGCCTTCGGATTTCAGTCGGCGCAAAAAAGTGAAAAGCTTCTCGACCTCGCCGCCCGACAGCGCGGTAGTCGGCTCGTCGAGAATGAGGATTTTCACATTGCGCGAAATTGCTTTGACGATTTCCGTCAGTTGGCGCTGGCCCGCCGACAGATCCGCGACGAGCGCCATCGGATCGATGTCGACGCCGAGCGTAGCGAACAGTGCGCGCGCGCGCTTTGCGGCGCTCGCATCGTCGATGAGGCCGAGCGAGTCTTTCATCTCGTTGTTGAGGAAAATGTTCTGCGCCACGCTGAGCGTCGGCACGAGGCTCATTTCCTGAAAGATCATGCCGATGCCGGCGCGCTTTGCGGCATCGGGCGTGTGCTCGGTGAGCGGCGCACCGTTGACCTCGATCGTCCCCGCCGTGGGGGCATGCACGCCGTTGAGAATTTTCAGGATCGTCGACTTGCCCGCGCCATTCTCGCCGAGCAGCGCATGAATCTCGCCGCCGAGCACTTCGAGATCGACGTCATCGAGCGCGCGCACGCCGCCGAAGTGTTTTGACACTCCAGTGAGCCGCACCGCGACCGGGTGTTGTGGCGCTTCAGCGTCGGTGGGCTGCATGCGAATCCCCTGGAGAACCCCGCGATCCGACGGCGATGACCGCCGGATCGTCGGGCTGGCGCGGAAAGCCTCGGGTTACTTCATGCTCTTTTTGATCTTGTCGGTCGGCGGCTGGTGGTAGATTTCCTGCCAACTCGCCAGCAGCGTGTCCTTGGTGACCGGCGCGGCGGGCAGTGCGACATAGGCCGGCGCCGGCTTGCCGATCAGCGCATAACCGGCAAGGATCGCCTCCGTGGTCCCCTGATCGTAGGGCCGCTGCGAGGCGAGACCTTTGATGAACTCGCCCTTGGCCATGGCGATCGCGACGTTCTCGCCGAGATCCTCGTTGATGACGATGAGATCGTCGCGGCCCGCGGCGCGCGCCGCCGACATCACGCCTTCGGCCGGCACGTCCCAAACCGCCCAGATCGCGTTCAGTTTGGGGTGTCCGGTGAGCAGCGCGCCTGCGGCCTTCTCCGCGTCGCCGGAGAAGTCAGGTCCGCCGATACCCTGTTCGCCGAGGATCTTGATGTCGGGATAGTTCTCGGCGATCGTCTTCTTAAAGCCGTCATAGCGCTGCTTGGTGACAAAGAAGTCAGCGGCATGGAATACAAGTCCGATCTCGCCTTTGCTGCCGAGAGCCTTGGCCATCAGGTGGGCGGCGGCAATGCCGTTGCCGTAATTGTCGGCCGACACCGAGCTCACATATTCCTTGCCGGCGGTGAAGCCTTTGGGAACATTGTCCATGAACACCAGCTTGACGCCCTTGTCGGCGACAGCCTTGTAGGCGGCGGCGGTGGCGACGGCATCGACCGGGATGGAGACGATGATGTCTGGCTTCTTGGCCATCACGGTCTCGAGGTCGGCGACCTGCTTCTCCGGCTTGAAGCCAGCGTCGGTGGTTGCGATGACCTCGATGCCTTCGGCGGCGAATTGCGCCTTCAGCGCCGCTTCCTGCGCGTTCGACCAGTCATTGCCGCTGTAGTGAAACACCAGCGCCGCCTTGGCGTGCTTGGCCTTCACTTGCGCCAGCTCGTCAGGCGTTAGCGTCACGCTCGACGCCGAGACCGCCTTTTCGCCATTGGGGCCGACGCTGAAGACTTGCGTCTTCATTGCCGCAAGCGCAGCGTCAGGGTCGACGGCGTAGGCCGGGGTAACCGCCAGCGCGCCGAGCAGCGCGAGGCTCGCGCAGCCGGCCATCAGAATATGCTTCTTCATCGTTTCCTCCGTTGGTTGAACTTGCGCCTTGCCACTCCGCCTTGGCGCCCTGCCTTGGTGCTAACCTCGTCAGTGGGTGAAATCGGTATGCGTCTCAGGCTTTCGCCAATGCCTTGCGAAGAAACGCGAGACTCTTCGCCGCGCCGTCCTTCGGATCGGGCCAGGAATCGAGTTCCGCAGTGATCCAGCCGTCGAATTTGATTTCAGCCAGCGCTTGCATGATGGCGTGCACGTCGAGATCGCCTTCGTCGAGCGGCGTGAAGGCAAAAGGTTGCTTGCGCCACCCTTTCAGGTGCACGTAGGAAATGCGCGTCCGGTGTTTGCGGATCATAGCCGGGACGTCGGCGCCCGCCGCGGCGAGGTGGGCGGTATCGGGACAAAAGTCGATCGAGGTCTGACTGAATATCTGGTCCACCTCGGACGGCCCTTCGACGATTGTCGTCAGATGAGGATGATAGTGAGCGCGCAATCCACGCGCTGTCGCGATCGTCACAACATTCTCGAGACCGCCGGCCAGTCGCTTGTGGTCGTCGCCGCGCAGGCCGTCGAAGCGCTTTGCGCCGCCGCCCACGACGAGATGCTGCGCGCCGAAATCCGCTGCGGCGTCCGCGACGCGCGTGATGCGCGCAAGCTCCTGGTCGAGAATATCGGGAAAAATGAAATTTGCGCCGGAATAGGCGGCCAGAAGTTTGACGCCGGCGGCGGACAGCGCCGAGCGGAGCGCGCTGCGGCGCCCGTCATAGTCGAGCAGATTGCCATCGAAGAGTTCGACCCCCGCATAGCCGAGCGAGCCGATCTCGGCGATCGCCCGTTCCATGTCGCCGAAGGTGCGATACGTCAGTTCGGCGATTGAGGTGACGCCCACTGCATTGCCGCCAAGCGGGCCCCAGCAATTGGTGTGGTAGGCGAGTTTCGCGACTCCCCCCGATGTTGGCATTGACCCCTCCTCCCTGCCGACGGCCGCTCTGTCAGCGAAAGCGTCGTTCACGGCGAAGCGTATAAACGGCTCGCGAAGCCGGTCAATATAAAAAAGCGCATAAGCCGCGAGACTTTTGTTGGAAAATTGTTATGAAGGGCGCGGGAGATTTCGATCTGCGTCGTCCCGCGATGTCTAAAGCCCGACAAGGAAGCCCAATATGTCTCGTGACGGAGAACTATCGCCAGGCGAAGCCAGTCCCAAAGTGCGGCCGGTGGGACGTCCGCGAACCCTTGACGCCGGCGGAGGGAGCCTCGCGCTTGTTCTGAACCTCATTCGCCTGGGCGAGGCCACGGCGCGACTTGATATCGAAAGACGCGCGGAGCTAGGTCGCGCCGCCGTGGCCGACCGTCTGGCGACGCTGGAACATCTGGGCCTCATCGCGAGCGGGGAGTTGGGCGTGGCGCTTGGTGGTCGGGCGCCGCGGCATCTGCGCTTCGTTGCGGAGGCCGGCGTCATTGCGGTCGCGCTCGTCGACCGCTCCTCGCTCGCGGTCGCGCTGGCTGACCTGTCCGGCCAGTTGTTCGTTGAGCATCATGAAGCGGTCGATCTTTCGGCCGGGCCGGAAGCTGTTCTTGAGCGCTTGACCAGTCTTTTCGTCTGGCTGCTCGACGAGCGCGGCGGCAAGGATCGGCTTTGGGGGATGGGCGTTTCCTTGACCGAAGCCGTTCTGATCGAGGCCAGCGATGGCGACGCCTTCGTTATCGGCGAACTCGACACACTCCGCTCGTGGCGTCGGTTCGATTTCGCCGCTCGGCTGTCTCTGCGCTTCGGCGCGCCGAGCTGGGTGCGCGGCGCCGCCCAAATGATGACCGTCGGCGAACTGAAAGCGGGAGCCGGCCAAGGCGTCGCGGATATGCTGTTCCTCAAGCTGGATCATTCGATCGGCGCCGGAGTGGCGGCCGGCGGGCGCGTCCAACAGGGCGCGCAAGGATTTGCCGGCATGGTCGGCCATGCGCCGACAGGCGAAGATAGCGACGTTGCCTGTTATTGCGGCGCGAGGGGCTGCCTCGACGCGGTGGCGAGCGGAGACGCCATCGCGCGCCGGGCTGGCAGGGCCGCACAGGACGGGCGCAGCCGGTATCTCGCCGAGATGATCGAACGCAATGGCGAGATTAGCGCAGCCGACGTGAGCCACGGCGCCCAGCTCGGCGAAGCCTTTTGCGCGGAACTCCTGGCACGGTGCGGACGCCTTGTCGGGCAAAGCCTCGCGCCGATGGTCAATCTGCTGAACCCGGCAGTGGTCGTGCTCGGCGGCGCTGTCGCACAATCGGGCGACATATTACTCGCCGCGGTCCGCGAGGCGATCTATCGGCAGTCGCATCCGCTGGTGACGCGCGATCTGCGCATCGTGCGCTCGCAAATGGGCAACACCGCGGGCCTCGTAGGCGCGGCGCAGATGGTTTGCGATGAACTGTTCGCGCCGGCGGTGATACGCGATTGGATCGCTCTCGGTTCACCCCGCCGTTCCCTCGCATTTCTGGCCTTTCTCCATGCGGAAAAGGCGCGCGAGCGCGCAGTCTCCGGCGGTCAGGCGCGAATCCGTGCGGCGCCGGCGCTACCAGCCGGAAGCCAGTAGCTTCTCGGGACCCCGGCCCTTGCCTTGCAAGAGAATCCAATGCCTATTCGGTAAAAAGCGCTATGCGAGACTTGCACCGGGAGGCGCCATTGACGATGCGAGGCCTCGGTCCGCACGGGGAACGAGCCGCCCCGGCCGACAAGTTGACGTTGACGGCGGACGAGGTCACCGCGGTGCGCGCGGGTCGCTTCACCACAGCGATTGTCCTTCACACTGTCACCAGCGATTGGGCTCGGCTGGTCACGGCCGGCATCGGCGAAACGTTTGCAGCGCATTCGGGCGCTGTCGTCGAGATTGTCGATTGCTCCTTCGACAAGGCGATTCAAAATCGCGAACTTTCGCGGCTTGCCCAATCGTGCATCGACGCGGTCATTAGCGTTCCTGTCGGCGTGTCAGGGCTTTCCCACGCCTATCGCGAAGTCTCAAAGGCAGGCAAGAAATTGATCCTGATCGACAACGCGCCGGCCGGCATGCTGCCGGGGGCGGAATATGTGTCCGTCGTTTCGGCCGATAATTTCAACCTAGGCGAAATCGCGGCGGCGCAGCTCTCGCCCCATGTCGCGGACGAGGGCGTCGCCGGCATCCTGACCTATAGCGTGGATTTCTTCGCGGCCAACGAACGCGAGATCGCGTTTCGCAAATGGATTGGAGCCAATCGCCCGGACATCACGCTGGTGCGGGGACGCTTCGCCGCGGTCGAGGACGCCGGCGCCGCATTCAATCGGCTCTTCGGAGAAAATCCGGACCTCGATGGGCTGTTTGTCACCTGGGACGTCCCGGCGATCCATGCGCTCGAAGCCATCCGCGCGGGGCCCCGCAATTTGCCGGTGACGACGGTGGATCTCGGCATTGCGATCGCTGCAGAACTGGCGAACGGCGAACTCGTCAAGGGCGTCGCCGCGCAACGGCCCTATGACCTCGGCGTCGCGGCGGCAATCACCACGCTGATGAGCATGATTGGCCGCCACCCGCCGCCGTGGATCGTTACGCCAGGCATTCCCGTGACGCGCAACAATTTGGCTGAAGCCCATCAGGCTATCTGGCGGGCGCCCGCCCCGAATCCCTCTATTAGACCAATGTGGAGCGCTCGTTGAAGGCCTAGCTCACGGCCGGTTGAACTGGACCCCGAATTTGGGACCATCTGTTAAGGTGTAGCGAGTCCTGCTCTGTCGCAACCGATGGGGCATGGGCGTGACGAAGACACGCAAGAAGTTTGACGCGGCGGTGAAGGCGAAAATCGCGCATGAGGCTGTGCGCGAGGATGCGACGATCGCCGACCTGGCCAAGCGGCACGGGGTTCACCCGAACCAGATTTACGCCTGGAAGAAGCTTATTCTCGATAACGCCGCGAGTCTTTTCGCGCGCGGCGCGGCGGTCGTGGACGGGGGCGAGGAAGAGCGCGAGCGCGAACAGGCCAAGCTCTACGCGAAGATCGGCCAGCTGACGATTGAAAGGGATTTCTTGGCCAAGAGGCCAGGGCGATGAAAGCGGCGGACCAGACAGCTGGTCTGATCCCGACTATCTTTAGAGTCCCTCTTCTGGGATCCGCCCCCCCGGCTTTAGCCGGCTGGGGTAGTTCGTATAATGAGGGACGCAGCGCTTCAAGAGTGGCAGCCATACGGTATGGGATTGCAAGTATCATATTGTATGGATTACAAAATGTCGGTTCTCTGCGCTGAGCGGCGACGTTGGTCAGCGGTGTCGGGAATTGCTGCGCGAGATTGCGCTGAGCCAGGAGATGACAATCCACGCCGGAGCGATCAATCGGGATCACGTGCACATGCTGGTGTCGATACCTCCCAATCTATCGGTGTCGAAGGCGGTGCAGTTCCTGAAGGGGAAGAGCTCGCACAAGTTGCTCTCGGAATATGCCTCACTGCGGAAGCGATATTGGGGCCAGCATTTGTGGGGGCGCGGATATTGGGTTGTTTCAAGCGGCAACGTCACCGACGACATGTGGCAGAAATATATCGAGGATCAAAAACCCGAGACGCCGGACGACCATTTCAAGGTTGTGTAGCCGTCGACCTGAAGGATCGACCCAATCCGGCTTCTAGCCGTAACCTGAAGCCACCGGCTTTAGCCGGTGTTCGTTCACAACCCACCAGAAGCATTGACGAAAATCGCAATCAAACAAATGGGCATTGCTCGCGCGGGGAGCGCGCAAACGGATTCTGCGTCGGGTCGTGCGGACGCTTTTTGATGCAGGTGAGATTGCCGTAGCTCGCGTTGAAGTTCTTCGAAGCGAGGAGAAGCCCGCCTAGAGGGTTCCGGCAATTCTCGAGTTCCAAACAATGATCGCATACGACCTTGCGCTGCTACGTAGGGTCGGCCCAGATATGCTCGACCTCGTAGCGACCTTTGCCACGCTTCGAACATTCGAGATATCGCGACACCTGACCCGAGCTGGTTTCGACAAAATCGATCATTCGACCCGTTTGGCGACTTCCCTTCCCGCCTTCACTCGGCCTTGCGATTGCCCCGCAACCCCGGTCGATCAACTGCGACGCCGAGTACATCGGGGCACTCTTGCGGCAAGAAGCAAAGGATGGTCTCAGCCATACGCGGCCTTCCCCACGCTTCGCGCGAGCCAGGTCGGAAGCTGCGGCGCGGCGGCGATCAACTCACCGAAGGCGGCTTGAGGCATGCTTCGCTTCAGCGTCGCAAGCGCCGACTCGGCTTTATCCGCGCCGAGCCAAGCCAGCGCCCGCACCGCATTTCCTGACGGCCGGTTGCCTAGGATCAGCTGCCAACGTGACGCGTGCCGCAACTCCGCCACCTGCCTGCCGAGTTCCATTGTCCGGCTGCGTCCAGAGGTCAGATAGACCGACCGGACGGGAACCTGCGTCGTAAGCCCAAGGGCATTCGCTGCGACCGCCCCGTTGGGCACGGTGACCGACAATCTCGTGCAGACCGACACCGTCGTCTATCGCGATCTCTGGAAGCATATCGGAAAAGTCCTTCCCAAGACCGCCGGTGGCGCCGCCAAGCTCAGCCCCTTCGACCTGCCCAACACGCTGATCACGGCGCTGAATGCGCTCTACAGCAACTATGAGGGCGAGTTCGAGCGCTGGCGGCGCGAAGGGATCGACGCGCCGCCGGTCTTCATCGTCGTGTGTCAGAACACCGCCATCTCGAAACTGGTGTTTGAATGGATCGCAGGCTTCGAGCGCGGCGACGCCGAGGAGGGCGAGCGCGCTGCCTTTAATGCCGGCCACCTGGAACTGTTCCGCAATTATGACGAACAGGGCGCCCGGCTTCCCCGCCCGCGTACGCTGCTGATCGACTCCCGCCAGATCGAAGCCGGCGACGCGCTCGATAAGGGGTTTCGAGACGCCGCCGGTCCGGAGATCGAGCAGTTCAAGCGCGAGCTTGCAGCCCGAAAGGGGGCCGGCGCCGCTCACGGCGAGGCCAATGAGGGCGCGCTTCTGCGCGAAGTGATGAACACCGTCGGCCGTCCCGGCCGGCTCGGCGCGCAAATTCGCTGCGTGGTTTCGGTTTCGATGCTGACGGAGGGGTGGGACACCCAGACCGTCACCCACATCCTGGGCGTGCGCGCGTTCGGCACCCAGCTTCTGTGCAAGCAGGTGGTCGGGCGCGGCTTGCGGCGCCAGTCCTACGATCTCAATCCCGAAACCGGGCTGTTCGATGTCGAA
>JANLPL010000410.1:0-19868 GCA_031367195.1 Bradyrhizobium sp. | reverse complement strand
GGCCGCATCATGGTGACGCCGATGGGCGCGCCGCTGCTCGACACCATCGTGGCGGATCTGGCGGCGTGACGGCCGGCGCGCAGGGGTGACGCTCCCGCGCACCGGCGCCTTGATCGACACGCTCCGGCTCGCGTCCGGGTTGACCCTGTTCCTGTTCGCGGCCACCCATTTCCTCAATCACGCGCTGGGCCTCTGGAGCCTGGAGGCGATGGCGGGGGCACAGGCGCTCCGGCTCGCCGTCACGCGCTCGGTTCCGGGAAGCATCCTCCTCACCGCCGCGCTGATCTTTCATCTGGCGTTGGCGCTGTGGCGCATCACGCGGCTGAAAACGTGGCGGATGCCGGCCGCGACGGCGACCGCGCTGATCACGGGCGCGCTGATCGCGGCTCTCGCGCCGCCGCATCTGTTTCAGGCCGGGATCGGGCCGCGCGCGGCCGGCGTCGCGATGAGCTATCCCGCCGCGCTGACCCTGATGTGGCCGGGCGCGATGCCGTTGCAGACGATCCTGCTCGGCCTCGTCTGGTGGCACGGCTGCCTCGGCCTGCGTGGCTGGATCGGTGGCGAGCCGTGGTGGCGCCGCCACAGCCACGCGCTGGCCGCGCTGGCCGCGCTGATTCCCGCCGCCGCGGTCGCGGGCGCCGTCGTCGCCGCGCGTGAGGCAGCGCGGCTGAAAGCGACGCAAAGTTTCCCCTTGCCCTATGCCGCCTCCGCCTTGCCGGGGCTGAAAGCCCACGCCGCCGACGCGACGCTGGCCTCGCTCGCGCTAATGGCCTTTGCGCTCGTCGTCGCGCTGGCGAGCGCGGCGCTCGCGCGCAAACGCCGCCGCCTCGCCATCCGCTACGAGCCGGGGCCGAACGTGCTGTCCGCGCCGGGCCCGACCTTGCTGGAAATCAGCCGCGCCCATCGCGTGCCGCATCTCTCGGTCTGCGGCGGCAAGGCGCGCTGCTCGACCTGCCGCGTGCGGGTGCTGGCGGGCGAAGCCGACCTCGACCCGCCGGGCGAGGCGGAACTGCGCTTGTTGCGCCGCATCGGCGCCGACCCCGACGTGCGGCTCGCCTGCCAGATCCGCCCGACCGGGCCGCTGACCGTGACCCGGCTGCTGTACCCCGCCACCGCCGGCCCCGCCTTGGCGCATGGCCTCGACGCCGCCGGGGTTATGCGCGTGGCGGCGGTGCTGTTCGTCGACATCAGGGGTTTCACCAAGCTCAGCGAGGCCAAACTCGCCTTCGACGTCGTCTATATCCTCAACGCCTTTTTCGCCGAGGCCGGTCGCGCGGTGGAGGCGGCGGGCGGTCGCGTCGACAAATATATGGGCGATGGCCTGATGGCTCTGTTCGAGCACGCCGAGGGTTTGAATCCCGCCGCACGCAACGCCTTGAATGCCGTCCACGCCCTCGACGCCTCGCTGGCGCAGGTCAACCGGCGTCTCGCAGGCGAGATCGACGCGCCGCTCAGCGTGGCGATGGGCCTGCACGGCGGCCCTGTCGTCAGCGGCCGGATCGGCTATGGCGAGGCGGCGCATCCGACCGTCATCGGTCGCGTCGTCAATATCGCCAGCCGGCTCGAATCGCTGGCCAAGACGCGCGGCGTCGAACTGGCGCTGTCGATGGCCTGCGCCGAGGCGGTGGCGCTCGACACGACGGGCTATGTCGTCGAATCCGCCGACATCCGAGGCCTCGACGCGGCCTTTCCCGTCGTGCTGATCCCCTGCGTCGCCGATCTCGCCGTCGCTTCACGCGAGAAAGCGC
Organism: Bradyrhizobium sp.; assembly: GCA_031367195.1. Lineage (GTDB taxonomy): Bacteria > Pseudomonadota > Alphaproteobacteria > Rhizobiales > Beijerinckiaceae > Roseiarcus. The sequence goes on along the minus strand of JANLPL010000410.1, from coordinate 18,120 downwards.
GACAGAACCTCTAGGAACGCCGCCCGCGCGTCGTGATGCGCCCAGTGGCCAGCCCCCTCCAGCGTCGTCACCTCGGCTTGGCGGAAATGGCGCGCCCGCCCGTCGGCGAGCGGGTTGGAGGCCCAGGATTGCGCGCCATAAACCAGCAGGACTGGACATTCGACCAGCCCCCACAGTCGCCAAACCTCCTCCGCCGCCATTTCCACCGGCGGAAACGCGCGCAAAGCCGGGTCGAACTTGAAACTCACCGTCCCGTCCGCATTCTCCCGCACGCCGTAGCGGGCGAGATGGGCCGCGTAGGCGGGGTCGAGCCGGGGGTGCTCGCCAGCCACCCGGGCGCACGCTTCGTCGAGCGACGGGTAACGGCGCGGAGGCCGGGCGGCGATCTCGCGCTGGCGGCCGATCCAGTCGCGCAGCCGCGTCTCCACGGGAATCGCCCGTTGCTGCGCCAGCAACTTCGGCGAATGGCTCAAGCCTTCGATCGCCGCGATCCGCCCCACTTTGTCGGGAAACAGCCCGGCGTAGCGCAGCCCGATATTGCCGCCGAGCGAATGCCCGACGATCACGGCCCGTCCGAGCCGCTCCGAATCGAACAATTCCGCGAGATCGAACACATAGCCCTCGGTCGGGTAGAACCCGCCCCGCGCGTGCTCGCTGTCGCCGTGGCCGCGCAGGTCCGGCGCCAGCACGCGGAAGCGCGCGGCCAGCGTTTCGGCCACCGCGTCCCACGCCCGCGCATGGTCGCGCACGCCATGCAGCAAAACCAGCGGCGACGCGGCCGGATCGCCCCACTCGCAGACGTTGAGGCGCAGGCCCTGGCTGACATAGGCGAAGGTTCGGGGTTGGGTCATGTCGGCTTTATGCCGGAACCGGGCGCCCGTGTACAAACTCCGGCCCAAGTCGACCAACTGACGATAGGACTTTTCCCCGCCGTGGGGCTAAACGGAGCGGAGGGAGGGCCGTAGGTGGCGCAAGATCGAGACAGCACGACGACGCTCTCCGTCGCCATCGGCGATTATCCCCACACAAGCGCGCTGAAGGCGGGCGAAGTTCGCTCCAACATGTTCGCGCTAGACTTTCCCGCCATCAAACCCGTCAACCGCGCCTTCGCGCCGATGGCGCGCGAGCGCCGGTTCGACGTCAGCGAAATGGCGATCGCGACCGTGTTGCAGGCTTTGGCCTATGGCGTCCAGATCGCGCTGTTGCCGATCGTGATGGCCTCGCGCTTTCAGGAGGCGGCCTTGTTCGTGCGCGCCGACAGTCCGCTGCAAAGCCCCGCCGATCTCAGGGGCAAGCGCGTCGGCGTGCGCGCCTACAGCCAGACCACCGGCCTGTGGCTGCGTGGTGTTTTGCAGGAGAGTTTCGGCCTCGCGCCGACCGATGTCGCCTGGACCACGTTCGAGGGCGCGCATGTCGCGGCCTACGCCGATCCGCCCTTGGTCAAGCGCGCTTCAGCCGGGAAAGACCTGCTGACGATGTTGCGCGAAGGCGAGATCGACGCGGCAATCGTCGGCGCCGACGTGCCCGACGATCCCGGCCTGCGGCGGCTGTTCGCCGATCCGCAAGCCGCCGGCGAGGCGTTCCACGCGCGCCACGGCTTCATCCCCATCAACCACATGATCGTCGTCAAGCGCGAGCTGGCGGCTGCTACCGGCGCGACTTCCGAACTGTGCCGGCTGTTCGCCGCCTCAAAAGCGCGCGCGGCTTCAAGCGGGCGCGACCGCGCGCCGATGGGCCTCGCCGCCGTCGCGCCCTGCGTGCGGCTCGCGGCCGAATATGCTGCGGCCCAGGGCCTGCTGCCGCGCCGATTGGCGGAAGACGAGATTTGGCGTTATTGCCCAGAGGAATGGCGCTGAGCATAAGCGCCGGACGGAGGAATGCGATGAAGGCGGCTGTCCTGATTTCGGCCTTGGCGCTCGGCGTCGTACCCGCGATGGCCGAGGACGTGACCGTCGGCTTGATCCTGCCGATGACCGGCCCCTCCGCCTCCACCGGCAAACAGGAAAAAGCCGGGGCCGAGCTTTACATCGCGCAGCACGGCGACAAGGTCGCGGGCAAAACGATCAAGCTCATCGTCAAGGACGACACCGGCGCGGCGGATGTCACCAAGCGGCTGGCGCAAGAAGCCATCGCCAACGATCACGCCGTCGCGCTGATGGGGTTCGGCCTCACCCCGCTCGCCTTCGCCGTGGCGCCGATCGCGACGGAAGCGAAAGTGCCGGAGATCGTCACCGCCGCCGCCACCGCCGTCATCACCGAGAAATCGCCGTTCATCGTGCGCACCTCGTTCACGCTGCCACAGGCCTCCGCGCCGATGGCGCAATGGGCGGCCAAGAACGGGATCAAAAAGGTCGTCACCATCGTCAGCGACTACGGCCCCGGCCTCGACGCCGAAAAGTGGTTCGGCGAAACGTTCAAACATGAGGGCGGCGAGATTGTCGAGGCGATCCGCACGCCTTTGAAGAACCCCGATTTCGCGCCCTTCCTGCAACGGGTGAAGGACGACAAGCCCGACGCCGTGTTCGTGTTCGTGCCCTCGGGTTTTGGCGCGATGGTGATGAAGCAATTCGTCGAGCAGGGCCTCGCCAAGGCGGGCGTCAAGCTGATCGGCACCGGTGACGTGACCGACGACGATCAGTTGAACGGCATGGGCGAGGCGGCGCTCGGCGTCGTCACCACGCATCATTATTCCGCCAGTCACGATTCGCCCGAGAACAAAGCCTTCGTCGCCGCGTTCGAGAAGGCCAACGGCTTCCGCCCTAATTTCATGGGCGTCGCCGCCTATGACGGCATGGCGCTGCTCTATCACGCGCTGGAGACGACCAAGGGCGCGACCGACGGCCCCGGCCTGATCGAGGCCATGAAGGGCGCCAAATGGATGAGCCCGCGCGGCCCCGTCGAGATCGACCCCGACACGCGCGACATCGTGCAGAACATGTATGTGCGCAAGGTCGAGCAGAAGGATGGAAAGCTCTACAACATGGAGTTCGAGACCATCCCGATGGTCAAGGATCCGTTCAAGGCGGCGAAGAAGTAAGGCGGCGATGTTCGGGCCTGCGACGGCGTTCGTCATGCCCGCGCTTGTCGCGTCATGCTGACGCTGCTGCTCGACGGCGTCGCCTATGGCATGTTGCTGTTCGTGCTGAGCGCGGGCCTGGCCGTCACGCTCGGGCTGATGAACTTCATCAACCTCGCGCATGGCGCCTTCGCCATGCTCGGCGGCTATGTCGCCGCTTTGCTGATGAGCCGCGCCGGCGTGCCCTTTCTCGCCACGCTGCCGCTCGCGTTCCTGATCCCGGCGCTGGTGGGCGTCGTGCTGGAGCGCACGCTCTATCGCCGGCTCTATGGCGCCAGCCCGCTCGATCAGGTGCTGTTCACCATCGGGCTGGTGTTGATGGCGATGCCGGCCGCCAATTATCTCCTCGGCAACCAGCCGCAACAGATCAACCTGCCCGATTTTCTGCACGGCCGGCTGGAGTTCCAGGGCGTCGGCATCGGAATCTATCGACTGTTCACGATTGTCTTGTGCGGCGCTATCGCTGCGGCGTTGCAGATATTCCTCGTCCGCACGCGCTTTGGCGCCCAGTTGCGCGCGGCGGTGGATGACGCGCGGGTCGCGGCGGGCTTGGGCGTCAACGTCGATCTCCTGTTCGCCGTCACCTTCGCCGTCGGCAGCGGGCTGGCGGGTCTGGGGGGCGCGCTGGCGGCCGATGTGGTCGGGGGCGTCGATCCGAGCTTCCCGCTGAAATTCCTGGTCATCATGCTGATCGTCGTCACCATCGGTGGCGCCAACGGCATCCTCGGCGCGCTGTTCGGCGCCTTGCTGCTCGGCGTGCTCGATGTGCTGGGCAAATATTACGCGCCCTCGATCGGCGCCTTCATCATCTATGCTGTCATGGTGGCGACGCTCGTGCTGCGGCCAAATGGTCTGTTCGCCAAAGGCGACAGCCGGTGACCGACATTCTTGCCCATCTGCGCCGGCGCGAGCGTTGGGGCGCGGCCGAAATCGCGTTCTGGCTCGTGGCTGTCGTCGCCATCGTCGCTTTCCCCGCCCGCGCGGCGCTGGTCAACGAGGCGCTGATCGCCGGCCTGTTCGCGCTGTCGCTCGATCTCATCCTCGGCCTGACCGGCATTGTCTCGTTGGGCCAGGCCGCCTTCTTCGGCCTCGGCGCCTATAGCGCCGCGATCCTCGCCAACGCCGGCTATCACGATCCGATCCTGGGCGTCGTCGCCGCCGTCATCCCCGCCGCGGGGGTCGGCTTCCTGACCGCGCCGCTGCTGCTGCGCGGCTCCGATCTGACGCGGCTGATGGTGACGATGGGCGTGGCGCTGATGCTGGGCGAACTCGCCAACCGCGAGGTTTGGTTGACCGGCGGCGCCGATGGGCTCAACTTCACGGTCGCGCCTTTGTTTGGCCGCTTCTCGATCGGCTCGTTCGGCGAGGGCCCGCGCAACGCCGCGCTGTTCAGCCTCGCGGTGTTGTTTGTCCTGTTGTTCGTCGCCCGCCGGCTGGCGCGCTCGCCGTTCGGCATCTCGCTGACCGCCGTGCGCGAAAATCGCCTCCGCGCCGGCGCGCTCGGCGTCTCGGCAGCGTCGCGGATCGTGGCGATCTACACCATCTCGGCGGCATACGCGGGGGTCGCGGGGGCGCTGCTCGCCGAGACGACGCAGATCGCCTCGCTCGACCTGTTCGAGTTCCACCGCTCGGCCAATGTGATGCTGATGCTGATCATCGGCGGCGCCGGCTATCTCTATGGCGGGGTGATCGGCGCGGGCGTGTTCATTCTGATCCGCGACGTCGTCTCGGCGCAGACGCCGGAATATTGGGAGTTCTGGATCGGCCTGATGCTGGTGGCGCTCGTGCTGTTCGGCCGCGAACGGCTCGCTGGCCTCGTCAGGCTCAACCGATGACCGCGCCGGCTCTGGAGGCGCGCGGCCTTTCGCGCCGTTTCGGCGGCCTTGTCGCCACCGACAATGTCAGCTTCTCGCTTCAACCCGGCGCGCGGCAGGCGCTGATCGGTCCCAACGGCGCCGGCAAGACGACGCTGATCAACCTGTTGACCGGCGTGCTCAAACCAACCGAGGGCGCTGTGTGGCTCGCCGGGCGCGACGTCACTCATGTTTCGGCCAGCCAGCGCGTGCGGCGCGGCCTCGCCCGCACGTTCCAGATCAACCAGCTTTTTCCCAATCTCAGCCCCGCCGAATCGCTCGGCCTCGCAATCTCCGAGCGCGAGGGGCGCGGCTGGGATTTCTGGCGCCCGGCGGGCAAACGCGAGATCATCGCCGAGATCGAGGATCTGCTGACCCGCTTCAACCTCAGCGAGGTCTATGATCAACCGACGCGCGCGCTGCCCTATGGCAAGCAACGCTTGCTGGAGATCGCGCTGGCGCTCGCCTGTAGGCCGCGCGCGCTGTTGCTCGACGAGCCCGCCGCCGGCGTGCCGGAGGAGGAGCGCCACGATATTCTGGCGGCGCTGGCGCAGTTGCCGGCCGATGTCGCGATCCTGTTGATTGAACACGACATGGACCTCGTGTTCTCCTTCGCCGCCCGCATTTCCGTCCTGGTGGCCGGGCGCCTGTTGTGCGAGGGCACGCCCGACGAGATCTCGGCCGACGCGCGCGTGCGCGCCGTCTATCTCGGGGAGGACGCGCATGGTTGAACTGCTGCGCGTCGTGGGTCTGTGCGCCGGCTATGGCGCGGCGCGCGTGGTCAACAACGTCAGTTTCGCGCTCGAACAGGGCCAGTCGCTGGCTCTGCTCGGCCGCAACGGCGTCGGCAAGACGACGCTCCTCAATTCGCTGATCGGCGTGACCACCCGCCACGACGGACGGGTGTTCGTCGCCGGCGAGGACGTCACGCGGCTCGCCCCGCATCTGCGCGCCGCGCGCGGCATCGGCTGGGTTCCGCAGGAGCGCGACATTTTCCGCTCGCTCTCGGTCGAGGAGAACCTGACCGCCGTCGCCCGCCCCGGCGCCTGGACGCTCGCGCGCGTGTATCAAATGTTCCCGCGCTTACAGGAGCGCCGTCGCAACGGCGGGCGCCAGCTGTCGGGCGGCGAACAGCAAATGCTGGCGATCGGCCGCGCGCTGATGCTCAACCCAAAACTGCTGCTGCTCGACGAGCCGACCGAGGGGCTCGCGCCAATCATCGTCGATGAATTGCTCGCCGCGTTCCAGCGCCTCGCGCGCGAGGGCCTGTCGATGATTCTGGTCGAGCAGAAGCCGAAGAAGATTCTCCCCTTCACCGACGAGGCGATCATCCTCAACCGCGGCGCCATCACCTACGAGGCCAAGAGCGCGGAGTTGATCGCCGACCCAGCGGCGCTGGAGGCGCATTTGAAGGCGGCGGGGTAGGGGCCGCCGTCGTATTGCGCGACTACAACCAACATTTCGAGCTTAAGTCTTGGTTCCGATGAACATTATCTGCTCCTATCTCTATTCTCGTTGTATCGCGTCTGTGGCGGAAGGGAAAGCTTTCGCCATTTATCCGCGAGCGATATGAGGCGAGCGATATGAGGATGGGGTGCTCGTTGCGTCCAACTCCGAGATCCGGTTCGGAAGCTGCAAGGTATTGGTCAACGTGATGAAGTAGAACGGGTTCCATGTAATCTCGCGCAAGTTCTTCTATGTATAAGCCTTGCGTTATCCCGGTAGCCAATCCGTCTGGAACACTCGCCGATTGGTTGGAATCGCCGGGAGTCCCGTCCCCCATCAAGGGCTAGCAGATTCACACATTTCAGTTGCCCAGGTCTGCGCGGTTTTGCATGAGGTTTATGGTGTATTTTGCATCTTGGAACTTGTGCCATCCTCTGAGCATGACGATAGGGCCGGGCTTGCCGTAGTAGCCGGTCCATCCCCCCATTCGGGCTAGGACCCAGGAGGCGTAGGCGAGCGCACCGTGGGGATTAGGGTTTTTTTGGCGCTGCGTCTTGCCCTCGACTTGAGCGCAAAACGCCTCGAGCACGGGTTGGTCTTCAGGTTCGAAGGCATCGATGAGAGGGCGCAAGCGCGGCTCGTTTGCGCCATCGCGGGCGTGGACGAGTTGTTGGATCGTGACGGCGACAACCAACGTTGCGGTCGCAAGTATTTCCCTCGGCGTATCGCTTTCCATGCGCACGGCCTCGATGTTGAAGCCATCGGTTTTCATCGTGCGAAAGAGCTGTTCGATGGCCCAGCGACGCCGGAGGGAGGTAGCCAACACACTGAAAGCGCGGTTGTTTTCATCCCCACCCCAGCCCTCCCCCATCAAGGGGGAGGGAGCAGCGCGGCGTGTCGTAGTACGAGGCGTTCAACCGGAAACCGTATCAGGCGGCCGCCTTTTGCGGTTCCGCGTCGGCGATCGCGCGCATGTAGAGATCGAGCAGCGATTCCTGTTCGTCGCGCTCGTCGCGGTCGAGCTTGCGCAGCTTGAGGATTTCGCGCAGCACCTTGACGTCGTAGCCCTCGCCCTTGGCTTCGGCGAAGACTTCCTTCTTACCCTCGTTAAGGGCCTTGATCTCTTCTTCGAGCTGCTCGATCCGCTCGATGATCGAGAGAATTCGGGACCCTAGGATTTCATCACTTGTCGTCATACGCGCCTCTCAACTCGTTGGCGGCGCGACGGTAGGGCGACGTCCTTTCCAGCGGGTTAACGCGTCGGTCGGGATTCACTTCGCGATCGGCGTCGCCTGGTAAAACACCAGCGCCGTCATGGCGCCAACCGTCAGCAGACAGGTGTAGAAGCTGATCCGCAGCATCAGCGTCTTCCAATAGAGGATGCGCGAGAGAATCGCGCACAGGGTTTGCAGCTTCTCGAGTTCGATCTCCTCGCTCTCCGGCCCCTTGAAAAGATTCGGCTCGGCGTTGCGGATGATAAGGAAGCGCACGCGGCCCTCGTTCACGTAGCGTGGATAAAGGCAAATCAGCAGGCAGAGGAACACGATCAGGAACGGCGCCAGCGCGACGCTGAGCGGCACGAATTGGGGGAATTTGTCCTTAAAGGCGACGATCGGGCCCATCATGATGCCGGTGAACACGATGGCGACATTGGCCTTGAAGTCGCTCAGCTGGATCGTCTCGGAAAAGCCGCCGATGAGGTTGCGGTAATGCGCGGCCGCGTCCTTGGCCGAAACCAGTCGCCGGGGAGCGGGCGCGATACCGCCGAGTTCCTCGATCATCGCGCGTAGATCGCAAGCAACGGCGCGGCGGCGAGCACGCAGGCGATGCAGATGAAAAACGCGATTCGCAGGCAGATCGTCTTCCAGTAGAGAATGTCGGACAGGATCGCCACCCGCAGCTGAAGTTCCTGAGTCTCGTTCGGGCTCGGGCCGCTGTAGAAGAAGTCGGCGGGAGTCGCCTTGCCCGAAATGAAAAAGCTCGACCGGCCCCGCTTGGGATAGCGCGGCAGCAATACGACGAACAGGCAGAAGAACATCACCAGGAACGGCGCCACCAGCACGGGCAGGGTCAGGAAGGCGGGAAACTTGTCATGGTTGAAAATAATCGGCCCCATCGACAGCGACAAGAAAAACATCACGATATTGGCCTTGAAGTCGCTGGCGCGAATGGCGCCGGTGTACTGCGCCACGAGGCCCTTGTAATGATCCACCGTCGCATCGGTCATCTTTTTTAAAAACCGCCCCCGCGCCGACAAGCGCTCAATCGGCGAATATAAGACGAAGGGGCGGCCTGTCCAGCGCGGCGCGAGCGCACTTTCGCAATTGAATTGGCGGCGCTGCTCAGTCGGGCGTGGGCGCGAAGGCGCGCAGGCGGTGGCCGTCGGGATCGAGGCCGACGAACGTAAAGCCGAAGTCCATCCGGGTCGGGCTCTGCGCGATGACGACGCCCAGCGCGCGCCAACGCTGATGCGTGGCCTCGACCGCGACGTCGTCGGGCAACGCGACGGCGATCTCCGCCGCGCCGGGTCCGCCCCCGGCCCTGGGCTCGACCGCGCCGCGCCGCCACAGGCCGAGCATGAGGCCGGGCCCTGCGGGCAACATGGCGAAATTGGGCGAGGATTCCGGGACCGGCTTCTCCAGCAGCCGGGAGTAGAAGGCGGCGCTGCGCGCGACGTCCTCGACATAGAGCAGAATGAAACCGATATCCGACATGGGCGCTCTCCTGTTGGGCGACGGGAGCGGCATAGCGTGAGGCGCTGCCAAATCTTGTCAGCAGGGCGCGCCGCGCCGGATTGGTCCCGTAATATAGGATTACGACAATGTGCGGGGCGGAGCGCCTCGCGCCTGTCGGGTCTGCAGGTTAACCTGCACCCGAGGCGGCGGAGGACTTCGACATGACCCCTGAACTTGGCCGGAAGGTGATGGCGATCGCCAAAGGGCTCGTCGGCAGCCACTACATCAATGGGGCCTATGGAGCGACGCCGGGAATGAGCGACGGCTGCCCGTGCCGGCCCGGCATGGTCGGCCTCATCGCCGACGAGAAGCATCTGAACCCGAGCCTCAACGCGGCCAACAAGTCGGCCAATCTCGCCGTCAAGGCGGCGACGATGACGGTGAAGACCTATTGCGTCTGCGCCGGCAACTACGCCAATTATCCCGGCCCGCACCCGATCGCGGCGACGGCGCCGGATCTCGCCAACTATCTCGATTCGCTCAAGGGCCAGTCTCCTTCGAGCTGGCGGCCGAACGACCGCGGCCTGACGCCGCGCCGCGCCTTCGGGCCGGGGCAGAATGGCGGCGACGGCGGCGGCAAGCTGGTCTGGGCCGAGTCGTGCGAGGGCAAACGCCATTTCGACTGCGTCGGCTTCATCAGCTATTGCTATTGGAAGGCGAGCGGGGCGGTGGTGCAGCTCGACATCAGCGCCTGGCGCACGCCGGGCGGCGATCGCAAGGTTTATGATCTCGCCAAGGAAAAGCCGGCCTCGCTGCTGGACGGCGACATTCTGGTCAAGGCCGACCATCACATCGCCTTTGTCGGCGCCGACGGCGCGATCGTCGAGGCGCAGGACACGCAGTTTGGCGTGCGAGCGAACGGGCGCTTCTCGCTCGCGGGCACGGGGGAGTGGACGCATCTGGTGCGCCTCGCTGGCGGCGGCGAGACCGAATACGAATGGCCCTATGGCTGGTGGCGGATCTGGGACGGCGCCACCTGGTATTATTTCTTCGAGCCCCACGGTGTGGTCAAATCGTCCAAGTCCACGCCCTACAATACGCGCAACGCGCCCACGAAAGCGCATAATGTCGGGTCGTGGAGTTACACCGCGCCGAGCAAACTCGTCGTCACCTGGCGGCAGGTCGCGGGCGCGCCGCGCCCTTGCGTCGAGACGTTCTACAACGCGACCGACGGCTGCGAACAGATGAACGCCAACTCCAACCTCTATTCGCCGCTGGCGGCGACGCGGCTGAACTGAGCGGAGCCTGGCGTCAGGCGCGAAAGCGATAAACGCCGGTGGGTTTGATCTCGGCGTCTTCGAGTTCGCGCGTCACCGGGACTTCAAACTGGACGATTTTTTCGAGCCGGTCGCGCGCGAGATAGGAGCGGCCGGGGTCGCCGATCAACACCAGCGCGCCGCGCCGCGCCAGGCCTTGCAGCCAATCGGTGACGGCGCCCGCCATGTCGCGCTCGTAGGAGACGTCGCCGGCCAGCACGACGTCCCAGCCCTCGTCGCAGCCGACCAGATCGCCCGGCCTAGGAAGAATCTCGACCGCGTTGACATCCGCGTTGAGCCCGATCGCGGCGAGGGCGAAAGCATCGATCTCGCTCGCCTCCACAAGCGCGGCGCCCGCTTTGGCTGCGGCGATGGCGACGAGGCCGGAGCCGCTGGCGAAATCCAGCACGCGTTTGGCCCGGACCAGATCGGGATTGTCGGCGATATAGCGCGCCAGCGCCTGCCCGCCCGCCCAGGCGAAGGCCCAGAACGGCGGCGGCAGCCCGATCTGGCCGAGCTGCTCCTCGGTCTTGCGCCACAGCGGCACGGCCTCGTCGGCGAGATGCAGCTTGAGATGGGGCGCCAGCGGAGGGCTGAGCAGGCGCGTGTTGTCGCGGATGAAGGCGCGGCGCTGTTCGGCGTTCAGCGGATCAAAGCCGCGTGACGACGACGAGCTTGTTGATCTGGCCGCTGCGATAGGCGCGCAGGAACGCGTCGTAATCCCGGAAAGAAATACAGCCGTTGGAATCGCCTTCCGCCCCCAGCATATAGGTATGTGCGAGCAGGCCGGCGCGGCCGAACACGCTGCTGTCTGTCGGCGTCAGCCGCAGGGCCTCGACGCCATGGAACAGGCTTTCGCGCGGGGTCAGCGCATAGGTCGCCGGCGGGGTCGGGCCGCGCATGCGCTCGCTGACGCGATTGGGATCGTCGCGCGATTCGCCCAAGCCCGAATGGGCTTCGAGCCTCGTGCCGTCGGGGAGATAAACGACGCGCGCCGAAATGTCGTAAACCGCGACACGGTCGCCGAAGCGCGAGGTCGGACTAGGGCCCGAGCCGAAGGTGAGGCCGCGCAGGAAACCGCCGGGGCCGGCCGGAGGGGCGCCGAGGCCGCCGCGCGAAGCCAGCGCCGCGCTGACGCCGGATGAGGCGGGTGGCGGCGGGGCGGCGTAGGCGAGCCGGGTCTCGGGCTGTTTGCTGGCGCTTGAGTCCGAGCCGCCGAACAATCGCGCCAACAGACCCGGAGTCGGCGCCGGGGCGGCAAGGGTCGCGGTCGTTGGCGCGGCCGGTCTGGGTTCGAGCCGGGCCAGGCGCGGGGCGGCGGGACGCGACGGCTCGGCCGTGCGCGCCAATTCGTTGGGACGGCGCGGCGGCAGCGGCGCGCCGTCGTCGGAAAGGCGCAGATTGGCGGGCGGGGTGGGCGGCAGCGGCGCCATGGCCTCCGCGATGTCGAATTTCGCGCCCGAGCCGAAACCTTTGACCACCAGCGCGCCAAACGGATTGGCGCTCGGCTTCCTCGCGACGGAAAGGGAGGGGGCGGGGACGATGGGGGCGAGGCTGCCGAACGGCGCGGGCTGCTGGATCTGCGTCCCCGCGGCCAGATCGGCGGGCGCGCGCGAGGTCGGCCTGAGATAGACGACATAAAGGCCAAGCGAGGCGCTGAGAACAAACGCCAAGGCGCCCGGCGCGTAGCGGGTCAAAACGCTCTGTCGCGCGGCTTCGCGCTCGTCGAGCAGATCAGCGGCTTCGGTCCAGTGGGTCATACGCTTACGCCGATACTCCGTATCCGGGCATGGTGGCGCATCGGCCTTTAAGCTTCATTAACGCAAACGAATTGCCAACGCCAGCCGATATTTTTGTCACCACGACCGCCTCAATTCTGGTCTTGGGCTCTGGCGAGGCAGGATTTCAGGGCGTCCTCCCGGGCCTGTCCTGTCAAATGCTCGGAATCCACGATCAGATTGCAGCTCGCGCTTGCGCGCGAAGCGATCGCGTGGCGTCGGGCGCATCGACGGCGCGGAGCCGTTCAGCCGCCGTCGCCGCCGCGAAAGGAGTGAACAAAGACAGTATGATCAGAATTTTCATGGACGCCCTCCAAAAAGAATTGGTCTCGGAATAGGGCGAAGCTGGGGCGCGGGTCGATGGGGAGCGCCGCAGCGGCGCAATAGCGGATTTCCGCGCATTGCCATTGGCTCAAGCGCCGGTATATAGACGCCCGCCCGCGCCGGCCCCTCTCAAACTCGGCCGGCGCTTTCCGGAGTCCGACGCCTTTGTTGATTTCGCCCGCCTTCGCGCAAACCAGCGGCGCGGCCCCGATGGGGTCGATGGACATGCTGTTCCAGTTCGCGCCCTTCATCATCATCTTCGTCATCATGTATTTTCTGATCCTGCGGCCGCAGCAGCAGCGCGCCAAGCAGCAGCGCGAGATGGTGCAGGCGGCCAAGCGCGGCGATGTGGTGGTGACCAGCGGCGGCCTGATCGGCAAGATCACCAAATCGACCGACGACAGCGAGGTCGAGCTGGAAATCTCCCCCAACGTGCGCGTGCGGCTCGCCCGCTCCGGCATCGCCGACGTGAAAACGCGCGGCGAGCCGGTCAAGGATGCGCCCGCGATTCCGCCCGCCAAAGCCGCGAAGTAAATGCTGCGCATCGCCACCTGGCAGGTCGTCGCGATTCTCGCGCTGGTCGCGCTCGCCGCGCTGCTCGTCGTCCCGAGCTTTCTCAGCGCGCCGACGGTCGCCGCGCTTGAGCGCAACCTGCCGTCCTGGCTGCCGGCGCGCCCGATCGTGCTCGGTCTCGATCTCCAGGGCGGCGCGCATCTGCTGATGGAGGTCGACAAGGCCTCGCTCGCCAAAGCCCAGGTCGATCAGTTGCGCGACGACGTGCGCGGCAAATTGCGCGAGGCGAAAATCCCGTTGACGGGCGGCATCGGCGTTGGCCCACGCGGCGTGATCGTGCGCGTCGCGGACGCCGCCGAGCGCGCCAAGGCGGCGGAGCTGTTGCAGGGGCTCAATCAGCGCATCGGCGGCACGATTTCGGGCGCGACCGACCATATGCTCGATATAACCGACAGCGACGGCGCGATCCGGCTGACGCTGACCGACGCTGCGATCAACGACAAGGTGCGGCGCGCGGTCGGGCAATCGATCGAGGTGCTCAATCGCCGCCTCAACGCCTCCGGCACGAAAGAGACCAACGTCCAGCGCCAGGGCGCCGACCGCGTGCTGATCGAGGTGCCGGGCCTGCAGGACACGACCAAGCTCAAGGCGCTTGTCGGCACCACCGCCAAGCTGGAGTTCCGCCTCGTCGCCGACGCCAATACGCCGCCCAACGAGCAAGATACACTGAAACAGCAGCAGGGCGGCGAGATCCCCGTCGAGAAGCGGGTGATGGTGGCGGGCGAGGATCTGACCGACGCGCAGCCCGGCTTCGACGGCCGCAGCGGCGAGCCGGACGTGAACTTCCGTTTCAATCTGCGCGGCGGCCAGCGCTTCGGGCAGGTGACGTCGGACAATGTCGGGCGACCGTTCGCGATCGTGCTCGACAATGTCGTGATCTCGGCGCCGCGGATTCTGGGGCCGATCACCGGCGGCTCGGGCCAGATCACCGGCAATTTCACGGTCGAGCAGGCCGACAATCTTGCCGTGCTGCTGCGCGCGGGCGCCTTGCCGGCCAAGCTGACGACGGTCGAGGAGCGCACCGTCGGGCCGGGACTGGGGCAGGATTCGATCGACGCGGGCAAGCGGGCCGCGCTGGTCGGCGGGCTGCTTGTCGTCGTCTATATGCTGACGACCTATGGGACGTTCGGCGTGTTCGCCGATCTCGCGCTCGGCGTGCATATCCTGTTCATTTTCGCCTCGATGGCGCTGCTCGGCGCCACGCTGACGCTGCCGGGCATCGCCGGCATCGTGTTCACCATCGGCATGGCGGTTGATTCCAACGTGCTGATCTACGAGCGCATCCGCGAGGAATCGCACATGGGGCGCAGCGTGATATCGGCGCTGGAGGCCGGCTATAACCGCGCCTTCGCCACCATCATCGATTCCAACGTGACGATGTTCGTGGCGGCGCTGATCCTCTATCTCTTCGGCTCGGGCGCGGTGCGCGGCTTCGCCGTGTCGCTGGGCCTGGGGATTCTCACCTCCGTCATTACGGCGGTGACGATGACGCGCATGATGATCGCGCTGTGGTACCGCCGCAACCGGCCGCAGACGTTGCCGATATGAGGGCGCGAGTTAAGCAGAGACCACGGCGGCCCCCTCCCCCCCTGTGGGGGAGGGAGGGGGAGGGGGGTAGCCACGCGCGCCGCCCTCTCGGGAGCCCCCCCACCCTAACCCTCCCCCACGAGGGGGGAGGGAACCCGCAGCCAGGTTGTCTCCCATGAAACTGCTGCGCCTCGCGCCCGAGAACACGAAAATCAGTTTCATGCGGTTTCGCCGCATAAGCTATCCGCTCTCGGCGGTGCTCTCGATCATCGCTGTCGTGCTGTTCTTCGCGGTCGGCATGAATTTCGGCATCGACTTCGCCGGCGGCACGCAGGTCGAATTGCGCGCCCATTCCGGCAAGGCCGATCTGGCTTCGCTGCGAACCAAGGCCGACACGCTGGGTCTCGGGCCAGTGGAGGCGCAGCGCATCGGCGCGGAGTCCGACGTGACGTTACGCGTGCAAGTGCAGTCCGGCGGCGAGGCCGGTCAATCGGCGGCGGTGCAGAAGCTGCGCGACACTTTCGCCGCCGATTACGAGTTCCGCGCCGTCGAGGCGGTCGGCCCGCGCGTGTCGGGCGAATTGGTGCAGAGCGGCACGCTCGGCGTGGTGGTGGCGATTCTGGCGGTGCTGACCTATCTCTGGTTCCGCTTCGAATGGCAGTTCGCGGTCGGCGCGATTATCGGCACGATGCACGATCTGCTGCTCACCGTCGGCTTCTTCGCTTTCACGCAGCTTGAGTTCAACCAGACCTCTATTGCCGCGATTCTCACCATCGTCGGCTATTCCCTCAACGAAACGGTCGTCGTGCTCGACCGCATCCGCGAAGTGATGCGCAAGTACAAGAAGCTCTCCACCGCCGAGATCGTCGACATGTCCGTCAACGCCGTGCTGCCGCGCACGATTATGACGGCGACGACGGTGTTTCTGGCGCTGCTGGCGCTGTTCTTCCTCGGCGGCGACGTGATCCGCTCGTTCTCGGCGGCGATGATCTGGGGCATTTGCGTGTCCACCTATTCCTCGATCTTCATCTGCTCGCCGATGCTGATTTATCTCGGCTTGCGCGCCGATACGTTCGATAGACCGGAAGAGGCGACCAAAGCGGTGAAAGCGCCGGCGTGAACGAGGGCTTCGTCCCCGGCCGGCACGCGCTGGAAGCCTATGGCGCGGGCGGGTTTCGCTTCGCCGGCATGAGCCACGTCGGCTCCATCCTCGCCACACCCGCCGGGGTTTATGCCGTCGCGGCGGGCGATCTGACAGAGTTGCGGCTGGAGAGCTTTGCGCCGCTGCTAGCGGAGCTGAAGGAAAAGCCCGGCTCGACGGAATTGCTGGTGATCGGCACGGGCGAGAAAATGGCGCGGCTGCCGGCGCCGCTGGCGGCAAGGCTGCGCGGTCTCGGGCTGCGGCTCGAAGTCATGGCGACGGGACCGGCGGCGCGCATCTACAATGTGCTGGTAGCCGAAAACCGCCGCGTCGCCGCGCTGTTGCTGGCGGCGCCGTGACGCTTGAAGCGGCCTACGCGCATTGCGAGGCTGTCGCGCGGGCGCAGCAACGCGACCGCTGGCTCGGCGCGCTGTTCGCCCCGGCCGCCTTGCGCCCGCATCTTCACGCGCTGATCGCGTTCGAGCATGAGATGAGCCGCTTGCGCGCAAATGTGCGCGACCCGCGCGCGGGCGAAATTCGGCTGGCATGGTGGCGCGAGGCGCTGGCGGGCGCGCGGCCGGACGAGGCGCGGGGCAATCCGGTAGCGGCGGCCATGTTCGACACGCTGGAGCGATTCCGCCCCTCGCCGCATCTGATCGAAAACGCCATCGTCGCGCGACAGTTCGATCTCTACGACGATCCGTTTCCCAGCGTGACCGATCTTGAAGTCTATCTCGGCGAGACGCGCTCCGGGCTGTTGCACATCGCGGCGGGCGTGCTCGCTGAGGGACGCGAAGTCGCGGCGGCGGAATTGAGCGGATTGGCCGGCGTGGCGCTCGGGCTGGTCGAGCTTTTGCGCGGCTTGTGGGAGCCTCGCCCGCTCGTTTTCGCGCCCGCCGACCTGCTCGAACGCCATCGCGCGAGCGCGGAGGATTTTCGCGAGCGGCGCGTCCTGCCGGCGTTGATCGAACTCATCGCGCTCGCCCGGCGGCGGCTCGGCGAGGCCGAGGTCGCGCGAGCGAAGCTTCCGCGCGCCTTGAGCCCGGCCTATGCGGGGCTGGCGACGGCGCACTTGTGGCTGGACGCCATCGAGCGCGGGCGCGCGCCACCCGAGGTCGCCGCCTGGCGGCGGCAATGGGCGCTGTGGCGCTGGTCGCGGCGCGCCTGAGCCTCGTGGTACAAGAGGCGATGCGTCCCGCGCTGCTCGATTCCCTGTTCGCCCCGGTCGGCGCGCTTCCCGGCGTCGGGCCGAAGAACGCCAGGCTGTTCGACCGCCTGCTCGGCCGCGCGGAAGGCGCGCGCGCGCTCGATCTGCTGTTTCATCTGCCGGTTGGCGTGCTCGACCGGCGCGCGCGGCCAAAAATCCGCGACGCGCAGCCCGACGCCATCGCCACCTTGCATGTGCGCGTCACCGAGCATCGCCCGCCCGCGGCGGGGCGCAAGGGGCCGCTGCGGGTGCTGGTGGAGGACGAGACCGGCGACGTCGAACTGGTGTTCTTCCTCAACAATTTCGAATGGGTGAAGCATAAGCTTCCTCTGGGCGCGATGCGTTGGGTGTCCGGCCGGCTGGAGCTGTGGGACGGCCATTTGCAGATGGTGCATCCCGACAAGGTGCTTGACGAGGAAGAAATCGCGCGGCTGGCGCCGGTCGAGCCGGTCTATGGCCTGACCGAGGGGCTTTATCCGCGCATTGTGCAGAAGGCGGCGCAGGCCGCGCTCGCCAAGGCGCCCGCGCTGCCGGAATGGCTCGACGGGCCGATGCTGCGGGCGTTCGAGGGTTTGAGCTTCACCGACGCGCTGCGGCGGCTGCACGGGCCGGAAAACCCCGGCGACGTCGAGCCGACCAGCGCGGCCTGGAAGCGGCTCGCCTATGACGAATTGCTGGCGGGGCAACTCGCGCTGCTGATGGTGCGGGCGCGGATGCGGGTCGCGCTCGGCCGGACAAGGCCGAGCGAGGGAAAACTCGCCGGGCGCGTGCTCGCGGCTCTGCCCTATGGGCTGACGGGGGCGCAGGCGCGCGCGGGCGAGGAAATCCGCGCCGATCTGGCCGCGCCCAAACGCATGATCCGGCTGTTGCAGGGCGACGTCGGCGCGGGCAAGACCATCGTCGCATTGCTGGCGATGTGTCACGCCGTCGAGGCGGGCGGGCAGGCGGCGCTGATGGCGCCGACGGAGATTCTCGCCCGCCAGCATTTCGAGCGGCTCGGCGCGCTGGCGCAGGCGGCCGGGCTGCGGCTCGAACTGTTCACCGGGCGCGACACCGCCGCGCAACGGCGCGACAAGGGCGCGCGGCTGGCGGCGGGCGAGATCGACATTGCGATCGGCACCCATGCGCTGTTTCAAGACAGCGTGGTGTTCCACAACCTCGGCCTCGCGGTGGTGGACGAGCAGCATCGCTTCGGCGTGCATCA
>JANLPL010000398.1:0-5611 GCA_031367195.1 Bradyrhizobium sp. | reverse complement strand
TCGCGACGCTGCAGGCGACGCTGGGCCTGACCGTGTTCATGGTGACGCACGATCTCGACAGCCTCTATGCGATCTGCGACCGCGTCGCGGTGCTGGGCCGCGGCAAGGTGATCGCGATCGGGACGATTCCCGAGTTGCTGCAATCCGACGAGCCTTGGATTCAGGACTATTTCCACGGCAAGCGTGGGGCCGGGCGAACGGCGCCGGTTATGAGGAAGTCTTGAGGAAAATTACTGCTGACCCCGCGCGCCATGCTTTATTGAAGAGGAATATTGATCCTATAGTTCCAAGATCGGCTCGCGACCAAATCATGCGTTCACTTTAGTCGGAAGCGATTGATGTAGCGAAGGATTACCACGACGCCGCCGGCGCGACCGCAGCGCGCAAAACACAATCGCCGCGCCGTCGGCGCAAACCGGCGCAACATTGCGGCGTTCGACAAGGCGTCAGGCAGGATCGATGTCGGTGCGCGCGAAATCGTCGCCCTTGTAGAGCAGCGTCGCCCGCGCTTGCCGCGCGCAGGCATACGCAAAGCAATCGCCGAAATTGAGAGCGGCCGGATGCCGGCCCTTGCCGAAGCGGATGAAAGCGTCGAGGGCGATAAAACGCGCGTCTGCCGGCACTTCCCTAATTTCGACGGCCATCAGCGCGAGAAATTGCTCGACGACCTCAGCCGTTCGTGACAGGTCGAGACCAATTCGTCGCGCGACGGCGACCGTTGTCTCCCAAATGGCAAGCGGCGACGTTATGCGGCGGGGAGAGCGCTGCATTCGCGCCAGCAATTCGCGCGCGTCAGGTTCGTCGGTCAGAATCGCTGTCAGCGCGGAAGCGTCGATGAACATCAGTCCTCGTAAAGTCCGTCAATAAACGCCTTGTCGGCCTCTGGACCGCGCTCGCTGCCGACCTGAGCGTGAAGCGCTTTCACAAACGCCATGCCCTTCTCGACCAAGGACGGGGTTTCCTCCAGGCGGTCCCATTCGCGTTGAAGCGCTTGCCGCACGACTTCCGTTTTGTTCAATTTCCGCTTCTCTGCGAGGCGACCGACAAGCCGATCGACCTCGGCGTCTTTCACGTAGAGAGGCATCGGATATCCCATAGCGTATATCCCAATATACACGCATCATATCCTCAAGCAAGCCTCTTCCCCCGCAGCCCATCGCGCCCGATCTTGCCGAGATCGTCCCAACCGCCGAGCGCCATGGCGCGGTCGATCTCGCGGCGGAACAGGTCGAGCACTTGGAACACGCCCTCCTCGCCCGCCACCGCCACGCCCCAAAGGTGGGGGCGGCCGAGCATCACGGCGCGGGCGCCGAGCGCGATCGCCTTCAGCACGTCGATCCCGCGCCGGAAACCGCCATCCACCAGCACAGGGATCGAGCCCTCGACCGCATCGACCATCGCGGGCAGCGCAAGGATGGAGGGAACGGCGCCGTCGAGCTGACGGCCGCCGTGGTTGGACACGACGATGGCGTCGACGCCGCTCTCGCGAGCGCGCCGAGCCTCTTGCGGATGCAGCAGGCCTTTGAGGATCAGCGGCCCGCGCCAGAGGCCGCGCAACCATTCCACATCGCGCCAACCAATGTCGGGATCGAGTTGCTCGTTCATCAACGGGCCGAACGCGCCGAGAGAAGTGCGCGCGCCGTAGTTGACGAAGGTCGGCGACGGCGTTTCCCGCATCCGCCATAGCCAGCCGGGCCGAATCGCGAATTGCAAGGCGCTGCGCGCGCTCCAGCGCAGCGGAAAGCTCATGCCGTTGGCGATGTCGCGGTCGCGCCCCGCCATCACCTGATTGTCCACGGTGAGGATCAGCCCGGCATAGTCAGCGGCCTGCGCGCGGCGCGCGAATTCCGCGGTGAGGCCGCGATCCTTGTAGAGAAACACCTGGGCGAATTTCGGCGCCGATGTTTCCGAGGCGATGCGTTCGTAAGTCGCCGTCGAGGCGTGACTTGTGCAATATACCGTGCCAAACCGCGCCGCCGCGCGCGCGGCCGCCAGTTCCCCATGCGGCCAAAGCAATCCGGCTAGACCCGTCGGGCCGATCAGCACCGGCGAAGTCAGCTTGCAGCCAAACAACTCGACGCTTTGATCGCGCCGCCCCGCTCCCGCCAGCACCTTGGGGATCAGCTCGATTTCCGCCAGCGCGGTCTCGTTGCGGCGCAGCGTGTTCTCGTCGCCGGCCCCGCCATCAACCATATCGAACAACATGCGCGGCAATTGCGCCTTCGCGAGCCGCCGCAGCGCCGTGACGCTATAGCCGCGTTGCGCGAGCGCGGTCACTGCGGGTTGAGGCGGTAAACGCGGATCGCGTTGTCGCGAAACAGGTTGCGCCGCTCGCCCTCGGTGAAGTCTTTCGTCGCCTGCTCCAGCGTCGTCAGCCATTGCAGATAGTCGCCGGCCAGTTGCGAAACCGGCCAGTCGCCGCCGTAGAGAATGCGCTCGATGCCGAATTTATCGCACACCCAATCGATGTAGGGCCGCAACTGCGCCGGCGTCCACGCGCGATGATCGGCCTCGGTCGTCACGCCCGACAATTTGCAGACGACATTGGGAAGCTGGGCCAGTTCGGCGATCTGTGCGCGCCACGGCTCAACCAGGCCCGCTGCAATACCCGGCTTGCCGATATGATCGAGCACGAAACTCACCTCGGGGCAGCGTCGCACCATTTCGAGCGTGTTGGTCAGTTGGTGCTGGAAGATGCAGATGTCGAACGAGAGCTGGTATTTCGGCAGCAGCTTCAACGCTTCGAGAAACCCCGGACGCAGCACGAAATCCGGGTCGGGCTGGTTCTGGATCAGGCGCCGTACCCCGCGCGTGGTCTTGAGTTTGGCGACGCGCGCAATCTCCGGCTCCAGCGCCGCCCCGCGCTCCAGCGGCAGGCAGACGACCGCGCCCTTGAGCCGGGAATCGCCGCCGGCGAGTTGCTCGACCCAATCGGCCTCGTCGAGATATTGCGGCATATCGACGTCAACCTCGACGAACACGAGGCCGTCGATCTGATAAGGTTTCGCCGCGCGCGCGAGATCCTGAACGGTCCAGTCGCGGGCCAGCGAAGGCGCGCCCTTGGCCCAGCCGTAACTGAACCGTCGCTGGTCAAGCAGATGGACGTGGGAGTCGATGATGGGAAAATCGAGCATGACTATTCCGGTCCACAAACTTCTGTGTTTTGCGGCTTGAAGGCCTCCTTCGCGGGAATGTCGCGCACGCGCGCGAAATAATCCCACGCGCCTTTCGATTCGGCCGGCGTCTTCACGCGATAGAGCGTCATGTCATACATCACGCGCCCGTCGGCGCGCATCTTGGCGGGATGGCCGAAATAGTCGATCGGCGCGGCGCGCATCGCCTTGCCGACCGCCGCCGCGTCGTTCGTGCCGGCCGTCTTGATCGCCTGAAGATAATGCGTCGTTGCGGCGTAGATCGCGGCGTGATTGCGCGAGGGCATCTGGTGTTGCGTCTCGAAGAAGCGCTTGGCGAAAGCGCGCGAAGCCTCGCTCTGATCCCAATAGAATCCGGCCGTCAGATTGAAGTTCTGCGCCGCCTTCAGCCCCAGCGCATGCACGCTCTGGATATAGACGAGAAAACCGACCATCGCCTGTTTGCCGTCTCTGCCAATGCCGAATTCCGCGCCCTGCTTGATCTGATTGTTGAGATCGGCGCCGACGCTGGCGAGCGCGATGCGGTCGGCGCCCGAGGCTTGCGCTTGCAACAGTTCGGAGGAAAAGTCCGGCGCGTTGATCGGATATTTGATCGAGCCGAGAATTTTTCCGCCGCGCGCCTCGACCACATCCGCCGTGGCCTTCTGCAAAGCGGCGCCGAAGGCGGTGTCGACGGTGAGGAAGAACCAGTTTTTCGCGCCCGCGTCGATCTCCGCCTTGGCGATGCTGGTGGCCAGGGAATAGGTGTCGTCGGCCCAATGCGAGGAGTTAATGGCGCAATATTTGGACGTGATGTCGGTGGTCGCGCCGGCGGTGATGAAAATCGTGCGTTTCTTCTCCCTGGCGATCGCCTGAACGGCGAAGGCGACCGGCGTCACCGGCAGATCGGTGACGGCGTCGACCCCCTCGACATCGAACCAGCGCCGCGCGATTGCCGCGGCGACATCGGGCTTGTTGAGGGTGTTGGCGTGAACGATCTCGATTTTGCGACCCAAAACCTCGCCGCCGAAATCCTTCGCCGCCATTTCCGCCGCCGCCGTCGAGCCGGGACCGCCGGAATCGACGAACGGGCCGGATTCGTCGGTCAGCACGCCGATTTTAATCGGCGGCGCCTCCGCCTGCGCGGCGGCGGCGAAGCCAATAATGCTAAGCGCGAGCGCCGCGGTTTTCAGGCCGACCATAGTTCCCTCCCGTGATGCGTGTGTTTTAAGCCGGTTTGGGCGGCTTGGGCAATGCGCTTCAGCCGCCCTGCGAGCGGGCGAGCCATTCGAGGATCGGCTTGACCGCCGCGCCAATTTTTTGAACGTGTTCGACAAAAGAATCGGCGCCGGCGACATAGGTTGGCGCCGCCCGCAGCGCTTTCCAGAAGCCGTTGGCCCATGCCGCCCGCACTCGACTTGCGGACTCGGCGGCGTCCGGGGTCTGCGGCGGGGCGGGAATGACGGCTTCGGCGGGCCTGTCGATCTTGTCGCCGCGCGGAGGCGCGTCGGCGCCCGGTCCCAGCGATTCGACGCGAAGCAGGCCCGCGCCGACGCTGCGATCGACAATATCCGCGGCGGCTTTGACCGTGCGCGCGAAGGCCGGAAACAGCACGGGCGACAGCAGCTCGACATCTTTCATTTTCGCCACGCCGATCACGTGCCTATCGACTTCGGGATAGAAGCGGGAAAGGGCGAAGATCGTCTCGATGACCCGGGTCGCATCGCTCTTGAACTCGGTTGGCGAGTCGTCCCAATCCGCGATCAGCACTTCGCGCAAAGTCAAAGTGTGGTTGTAGGTTTCGAGAATGGCGCCCTTTGTCACGGAGGTCGGCAGCGCCTCAATCAAGGCCGCGATCTGCGCCGCATAGCTCGGCCTGACATTGTAGCTTTGCGCGCGCAGCGCATCCAATAACCACTTAAGGGCGGCGCGCGCGGCTTTGAGCGTTTGCGCGTGATCGTCGGCGCTGGAGTCAAATTCGAACAGCGGAACGGCGCCCTCTGTTTGAATGAGGCGCCGCAACGCTTCGTCCCACGCGAAGCCGGCCGGCGATTCGACGCCCTCGATGGGCTGCGGCAGGTCGGCGGGCGCGGGGCCTTTCGGCAGGTGCTCGGCAATCCAGGCGTTGGCCGCCTTGGCGCCTTGCTGCCAGACGTCCTCGGGGACGGTGGCGAAGGTCAACTCGTAAGTTTCGCTCCGCGCGACGCCGCGCAGGCGGTCTTCGTACCAGTCGAACCAGACGTCCCAGCCGTCGCGGGGCGGGAGGCGGGCGCGCATGGCGGCCCAGGCGCTCGTCGCCCAAGCCGGCGAGGTCGCGGGCCAAAGCGGCGAATCCGCCAGCGCGGCGACGTTTGTGTCCAATACAATAGCGATGTCGGCGGCCACCGCCCGCCATGCGGCGTCGGCGTCGGCGTCGGCGGCGTCGGCGTCGGCGTAGGCGGCGGCGGCGTAGGCGGCGGTGGCGGCGGTGGCGGCGGCGG
>JANLPL010000388.1:0-2148 GCA_031367195.1 Bradyrhizobium sp. | reverse complement strand
GCGACGACGACGAAACGGCTCTTGTCAAATTCGAAATGGCGCTCGATCAGCGGCAACGTGCCGCGACCGATCGAGCCGAAGCCGATCATCACGATCGGACCTTCGATGCGTCCATAACGGGGCCATTGCGTCATATCGATCTCTCTTGGGCGGTGCGGCGGGGCGTTAAACCGATGCAGGGCGGCGCCGTCAATAGCGCGGGGCTTGACGCTCCGCCGCGCTCTCCGTCACAAAGCCTTCGCATTTTCGGGGAGTTCATGGGCGGACCTTACGATCTCGCCGTCGTCGGCGCCGGCATTTGCGGCCTTGCGCACGCGCTTGGCGCCGTGCGCCGGGGTAAGCGCGTCGTGGTGATCGACCGCGATGCGGCCGCCAACGGCGCCTCGATTCGCAATTTCGGCTTCGTCACCGTCACCGGCCAGCAGGCGGGGGACTGCTGGCGTCGCGCCTTGCGCTCGCGCGATGTGTGGGCGGAGATCGCGCCACAGGCTGGCATCGACATCGTGCAGCGTGGGCTGTTGGTGGTCGCGCGCCGCGCGGAAGCCCTGTCCGTGCTGGAGGCTTTCGCGGGCACGCAAATGGGGCAGGGCTGCCGCCTATTGCGCGCCACGGAGATCGCGGCCTTCGGCGAGGGACTGCGGACGG
Organism: Bradyrhizobium sp.; assembly: GCA_031367195.1. Taxonomy (GTDB): domain Bacteria; phylum Pseudomonadota; class Alphaproteobacteria; order Rhizobiales; family Beijerinckiaceae; genus Roseiarcus. The sequence continues at coordinate 1,503 of JANLPL010000388.1, read as the reverse complement.
CCGAGTTCGCCGGCGCGCTCTTCTCGCCGCACGAGGTGCGGGTGGAGTCCCGCGACGCGATCCCCAGGCTGGCGGCGTGGCTCGCGCAAGCGCACCGCGTGACCTTCCTGCGCGAGACGGCGGTTCACGCCGCCGCGCCGCCCCGGCTGGAGACCAGCCGGGGCGTGATCGAGGCGGAGGCGGTCGTCGTCTGCCCCGGCGACGATTTCCACACCCTGCACGCCGACCGGCTTGCGGCTTACGGCCTCACCCGCTGCAAGTTGCACATGATGCGGCTGACGCCGGCGGCCTACGACGCGCGCCTGCCCGTGGTGATGTCCGACCTCGGCCTCGTGCGCTATCTCGGCTATGCCGAGCTTCCCCCGGCGCGCGCGTTACGCAAGCGTCTGGAGGCCGAGCAGGGCGCGCAACTCGAACACGGCGTGCATCTGATCGTCGCGCGCAGCGCCGACGGCTCGCTGGTGGTGGGCGATTCCCACCATTACGGCGCGACCCCCGATCCGTTCGCGCCGAGCTTCGTCGACGATCTGATCCTGGAGGAATATTCCGCCGTCTATGCCGGCGCGGTTCCCCCTGTCGCCGCGCGCTGGACCGGAACCTATGCCTCCGCTCCCGACCGGCTGATGCTGCGGGACGCGCCTTCGCCCTCCTTACGCATCGTGTTGATCACCAGCGGCACGGGCGCCTCGACCTCGTTTGCGATCGCCGAAGAAACGATCGCCGAACTCTACGGAAACTGAGCATGAGCGGGATCAAGGCGGTCATTTTCGATTGGGCCGGCACGCTGGTCGATTACGGCTCGCGCGCGCCGATGGGCGCGTTCGTGGAAACCTTCGCCGAATTCGGCGTGGTGCTCACCATCGCCGAGGCGCGCGGACCGATGGGCATGGCCAAGCGCCCGCATATCGCCGCGCTTTGCGCGCTGCCGCGCTTGCGCGCCGCCTGGGCGGTGCGCTACGGCGTGGCCCCCGGCGAGGCCGACATAGATGCGCTGTACGAAGTGTTCGTGCCGAAAAACATCGCCGTCGCGGCCGCCTACGCCGACGCCATCCCCGGCGCGGCGGAGACGCTCGCGGCGCTGAAGGCGCGCGGGATCAAGATCGGCTCCTCCACCGGCTACACGCGCGAGATCATGGCGAAGATCCTGCCGCGCGCGAAAGAGCAGGGCATCTGGCCCGACAGCCTCGTCTGCACCGGCGACACGCCGGACGGGCGGCCGAGCCCGCTGATGTTCTGGCGCGGCCTGATCGAGATGAACGTCTGGCCGGCGTCCTCGGCGGTGAAGGTGGACGACACTATTGTGGGCGTGGAGGAGGGCATCAACGCCGGCGCCTGGAGTGTGGGGGTGGCGGTGAGCGGAAATTGCTTCGGGGCCTCGCTGGAGGAGGTACGGGCGATGCCGGCTCCCGAGTTCGCGCGGCGACGGGAGGCGGCTTATGCGGCGCTGAAGGGCGCCGGCGCGCATTATGTCGTGGATTCGGTGGCGGAGTTGCTGCCGGTGAT
>JANLPL010000341.1:0-8780 GCA_031367195.1 Bradyrhizobium sp. | reverse complement strand
GGTGGCGATCGCGCGCGCGCTCGCCAACGCCCCGCGCGTGCTGCTGGCCGACGAGCCCACCGGCAATCTCGACCCCAGGACCGCCGATCACGTCTTCTCCACGCTGACTTCGCTGGTGAAGGCGAGCCGCGTGGCGGCGCTGATCGCGACCCACAACAGGGAGCTCGCCGCCCGCATGGACCGGCGCGTGACGATCAGGGACGGTCGGGTCGAGGAGCTCTGACCGGCGCATCGCTCACGCCCGCCTGGCGCAGGCCGGGGTGGCAACCTCTGCTCAGGCTTTTGCGACCGATGAGCCCTATCAACCCGCCAGCAGCTCGCGAGCCGCAGCCGGCGAGGCGGCTGCACGAAGAGCCGCCGCTGCGGATGGGTCGCGCAGCCGGCGTGAAAACGCCGCCAGCGTCGCCAGATGATCCACGTCTGCGTTCTTCGGGCTGAGCAGCATCACAATCAGGTCAACCGGCTTGCCGTCAATCGCGTCGAAAGGCGCCGGTTTGTCCAGTCGCGCGAACAGAGCGAACATCCCTGGCAGCGCTTCGATCCGCGCGTGCGGCATGGCGACGCCTCCGCCGAAGCCGGTGCTTCCCAGTGTTTCGCGCGCTGCGAGCGCCGCCAAAATACTCTGCTCATTTATCCCGGTCACCTTGGACGCCCGTTGTGCCAGCGTTGTCAGCAACGCGCTTTTCGAAATGGCTCGAACTCAAAGTAGAACCTGAGTTTTATTCAATAAACCAATGACGAGGTTTGGCGGTTTCATTCGGTTTCTGCACCGGGTTGTTCGATCAGGGCGAGACGATACCCCACGCCTGTTTCGGTCAAAATCATGCAAGGACGCTCAGGATCCGCCTCAATCTTTTGACGGATCTGCCTTACATAGACGCGAAGTTGTTGAGGGTCGCCGCCGGCCCCCCAAAGCTTGGCCAGGATGGCGCGATGCGTCAGGACGCGCCCGACATTGGCGGCCATAAGCGTAAGAATATCGTATTCGCGGGGCGATAGATGAACCTCGCGCTCAGCGACGCGCACAATGCGTCGCACCAAATCGACCGAAAGCCGTCCACTCCGAAACACCGGGGGCACACCGTCCCGCGCCAAACGGTGACGCGGCGCGGTACGCAGACGGGCGACCAGTTCGGCCATGCCGAACGGCTTGGTGACGTAGTCGTCGGCGCCAAGGTCGAGTGCGTCCACTTTTCCGCGTTCGTCGTCGCGGACAGACAACACGACGATCGGCACGGCCGAAGTCTTTCGTATCGTGCGTATGACGTCGACTCCGTCGATGTCCGGCAGGCCGAGGTCGAGCAGGACGATATCGGGGCTGTCTCGCGACGCCATCGCGACCGCTTCGCCGCCGCCGACCGCCTCAATCGTTCGATAGCCGGCGGCGGCAAGGCCGGTCCGCAGCAGGCGCCGGATCGCCGGCTCGTCATCCACGATCAGAACCAGCGCGCTCATGACGATTTCCTTGGCCGAACCGGGGAACCGCAGCGAAAACACCGCGCCGCTTCGATCGGCCCGGTTGACGGCGGTTATCCTCCCTCCCATGGCTTCGACGAACCCTCGGCAGACGCCAAGGCCAAGACCGGTGCCCGCCCCGGTGCGATCAGCGGCATGAACCCGAAAGAATTTGTCGAAAATCCGTTCGAGCCGTTCGGGCGGGATGCCTGGCCCTTCGTCGATCACCTGCAGTTCGACCCATTGCGCGGGACTATCGGTCCATCCCCTCAGCGTCACAGTCGTTCCGGGCGGCGCGTATTTCGTTGCGTTGTCCAGGAGGTTGAACAGAATTTGCTCCAATAAAACTGCGTCCAGCGGCGACAAGGGTAGGTCCGCCTGGAGCTCAAGAGCCACTTTGTGGCGCAGCAATACTTTGGCGGCGCGCGTGAGCGTGCTGCCAATCACTTCGCCAAGATCGACCGGTTCCTGGCGCTTGGTCACGGCGCCCGATTCGAGCCGTGTCATGTCCAGAAGGTTCGCCACGAACCGGCCCATGCGTTCGGCCTCATCGGCGATTGTCATCAACAGCTCCGTTCTCGAGCCGGCGTCGAGTTTTCCCTCGAAGCTTTGCAACGTGCTTACGGAACCGATAATCGCGGACAGCGGGGTACGCAGATCATGAGATATCGACGTCAGCATGGCCTCGCGCAGCCGTTCCGTCTCGGACCGAAGGCGCGACCGCTCGACATCCTCCGCCAGATGAATCCTTTCGATCGAAACGACCGCTTGATCGCCCAGCGCGTCGAGCAATCGGCGTTCGTCCGGCGTGAGAAGCGGGGCGCGCGTATCGGTCTCTCCCGTCGCGCGATCGACGCCGACGATGGCGACCGGGCCTTTCGCGGTGCGTAACGGCAGAAAGAGCCGGGGCGCGCCGGGCAGAGTATCCGACCCTCGCCCGGCGGGACGCTTGGCCTCCCAGCTCCAACGCGCCGCCGCCATGTCAGCGTCGTCCAGTTCGTCCTCCGGCGGATAGGCGCCGCGCAGGACCAGCGTCTGGCCGCCCGGAGCCTCCGGCAGCAGAATGACAACTCTTACATTGAGCATCGTAGCAATCTGATAGGCAATCGCCCACAGAAGATCATCGAGGCTCGCAATGCCGGCGAGCTTTCGGCTGAACTGATAGAGGTTCTCGGTCGTGCGCGCACGGTCGCGGGCAGCCACCGCTTATTCGCGCGCGCGCAGCGAGATTGCTGCCGACCAACGCCGTCACCATGAAGAAGATCAGCGTCACCACGTTTTCAGGATCGTCGATCGTAAATGTGTAGAGCGGCGGCAGGAAAAAGAAATTATAGGCGAGAACGCTCAAGAGGCAGGCCAATAGCGATGGCCAAAGGCCGCCTCTCACCGCCGTCGCCGGAACAGCGGTCAGGAACACTATGCTGATGCTGGAGACATTGAGCACCTGACGCAGCGCCATCCCGATCAGGACGGCCGCGCCAATCGCGCCCGCGACCTCCAAATAAGCGATGCTCGGACGACCTTGCCCCCGACGCCGGACCACGGAAGCGCTCGAAGACGCCTCGTCCGAGGCGCCGATCACATGCACCGGAACGTCGCGGGCGGCAGCGATCACCCCCGTGGAGATTGAGCTTTTCCGCCAGGGCCGCCGCGCCCTATTGCCGACGACAATATGCGTGAAATTATTCGCACGGGCATAAGCGACAATGTCCCTGGCTGCATCGGCGCCAGGGAAGGTTGCGATGTCCGCGCCGAGTTCTTCAGCCAATCGCAGCGACTCGGCGATCCTGCCGTGATCGGCGTTCGACAGCGTGGCGTCGCGCGCGACATCGACATGAATCGCGGTCCACGCGATCCGCAGGCGCTCCGCCATCCGTTTCCCGTAGCGAACCAGCGCCGTGGCGCCGCGATGGTCGACGCAGACAAGGATTCGATCGCTTGCGGCCCAAGAGCCCTGGATCGCGTGGCTCTGCATATGATCCAGTAACTGTGCATCCACGCGCTGCGCGGTTCGGCGCAGCGCCAGCTCGCGCAACGCCGTCAAGTTTCCGGGTGAAAAATAGTGGCCGATCGCACGGGTCGCGGTCCTGTGCACATAGACTTTGCCATCGCGCAGGCGTTGGATGAGGTCATCCGGCGTAAGGTCTATGAGTTCGATCTCGTCGGCTTGGTCGATCACACGGTCAGGCAGGGTCTCGCGGACGCGAATCCGCGTGATCTGCGCCACCACGTCATTCAGGCTCTCGACGTGTTGAATATTGACCGTCGAATAGACATCGATGCCGGCCGCAAGAATTTCCTGGACGTCGAGATAGCGTTTGGGGTGCCGGCTTCCGGGGGCGTTCGTATGCGCGAGTTCATCGACGAGAACCAATCGTGGCCGCCGGGCCAAAATGGCGTCGAGATCCATCTCCGCAAGCGCATGACCCCTGTAGTCGACCTTGCACCGAGGGATTGTCGGAAGCCTTTCCAACAGCGCTTCCGTTTCGGCGCGACCGTGCGTTTCGACCACGCCCACGACCAGATCGACGCCTTCGCGCCGGCGCTGCTGCGCCGCGGCAAGCATCGCGTAGGTCTTACCCACTCCGGGGGCGGCGCCGAGAAAAACTTTCAGCCGGCCGCGCGCGTCCCGTTTCGCCGACTTCAGCAGAGCGTCGGGGGAAGGGCGCCCATCGCGATCGGAAAAGCTGTTGTCAGTCATTCCGCCAGATCATTTCCTGAGATCATTCAGGGCCAAATTCAGCGCCAGCACATTCACGCGAGGCTCACCCAATATACCGAGCAGCCGTCCCTGCGTATGCGCGGCGACGAGCGCCATTACGGCCGCCTCCGGGACGCCGCGCGCCCGGGCGACGCGGGCCGCCTGGAATGGGGCCGCACCGGGCGAGATGTCGGGATCGAGCCCGCTGCCGGACGTCGTCACCAGATCGGCCGGCACGGCAATTCCGGGATTTTCCGATTTGAGTTTCGCGACATCCTCCTTCGCCCGGTCGATAAGCGCCCTGGCGGAGGGGGCGAGGTTCGAGCCGGAGGAATTCGCGGCGTTGTAGGGGGCTGCGACCGTCTTGGCGCTGTCGTTCGGATCGGCGGTCGTGGTCGCCGACGGACGGGAGTGAAAATAGGCGTCGCCAACAGAATTCTGTCCGATCAGGCTGGACCCGACGATTTTGCCGTCACGCTCGACGAAGCTGCCAGCCGCTTGGCGCGGAAACGGCGCGCCAGCCAAGCCGGTCATGGCCAGGGGATAGGCAAGTCCGGTGAGGACGGTCATCAGAACGATCATCACCAGGGCGGGACGAAGATGGGTGATCACGACATGATTCCTTAGGCGAGACCAAGATGGCTGACGACGAGGTCGATGGCCTTGATGCCCACGAACGGCGCTGTGATCCCGCCCAGGCCGTAGATCAACAGGTTTCGGCCGAGAAGGGCGCTCGCCCCGATGGGGCGATAGCTGACACCGCGCAAGGCGAGCGGGATCAAGGCGACAATGATCAAGGCGTTGAAGATGATGGCCGACAGAATGGCGCTCTGCGGGCTGGCCAGCCGCATCACATTCAGCGCGCCAAGCTGGGGATAAAAGGCGAGGAACATCGCCGGGATGATGGCGAAATACTTGGCTACGTCATTGGCGATGCTGAATGTGGTCAAGGCGCCGCGCGTCATCAACAGCTGTTTGCCGATCTCGACGATCTCGATGAGCTTGGTCGGGTCGCTATCCAGATCCACTATGTTGCCGGCCTCGCGGGCCGCCATGGCGTCGGTGTTCATCGCCACGCCCACATCGGCCTGCGCCAGGGCCGGCGCGTCATTGGTCCCATCGCCGCACTTCGCGACGAGCTTGCCTTGCGCCTGCTCGGAGCGGATCAGCTTCAGCTTGTCCTCCGGCGTCGCCTGGGCCAGGAAGTCGTCCACGCCAGCTTCCGCAGCGATCGCAGCGGCGGTCAGCGGATTGTCGCCCGTGATCATCACGGTGCGGATGCCCATGCGCCGCAGTTCGCCGAAGCGCTCGCGGATGCCGCCTTTGACGATGTCCTTCAGGTGAATGACACCGAGCAGGCGGTGCCCATCGGCGACCGCAAGCGGCGTACCGCCGGCCTTCGCAACGCTATCCGCGAGACTGTATCTCGCGCACCAGGGCCTCGCTGGCCGGCCGGGCCTCCAGCGTGACGGCGCGGACATGGGCCAGGATCGCATCCACCGCGCCCTTTCGGATCGACCTGCCATCGAAGTCGACGCCGCTCATTCGCGTCTGCGCCGTGAACGGTGCGAAGACGGCGTTGAAAGGCGCCATGTCGCGCCCGCGCAGGCCGTAATTTTCCTTGGCGAGCACGACGATCGACCGACCTTCGGGCGTCTCGTCGCTCAGCGACGACATCTGCGCCGCGTCCGCCCGCTCGGTCGCGGTCACGCCCGAGACCGGCAGGAATTCGCTCGCCTGTCGGTTGCCGAGCGTAATCGTGCCGGTCTTGTCAAGCAGCAGCGTGTCAACATCGCCCGCCGCCTCGACCGCGCGACCGGACATCGCCAGTACATTGAACCGCACCAGGCGATCCATGCCGGCGATGCCGATCGCAGACAGCAGGGCGCCAATGGTTGTCGGAATGAGGGTCACGAACAGGGCCACCAGCACCAACAGCGGGATACTGCCGCCGGCATAGGTCGCAAAGCTCGGCAAGGTCGCCACGGCGAGGATGAAGAGCAGCGTCAGGCCAGCAAGCAGGATGTTGAGGGCTATCTCATTCGGCGTCTTCTGCCGGCTGGCGCCTTCCACCAAGGCGATCATGCGATCGATGAAGGTCGAGCCCTGAGCTGCGGTGATACGCACCTTGATCATGTCGCTGACGACGGTCGTACCCCCGGTGACGGCCGAACGGTCGCCGCCGCTTTCCCGGATGACCGGAGCGGACTCCCCCGTGATCGCGGCCTCGTTCACCGACGCTACGCCCTTGATCACCTCCCCGTCGCTGGGAATCAACTCGCCCGCCTCGATACGCACCACATCGCCGACGCGCAAGGCTGTCGCGGACACCGTCTCCAGCGCGCCATCGTTCTTGTAGCGATACGCCATCGCGTCGGACTTGGTTTGGCGCAACGAGTCGGCCTGCGCCTTGCCGCGCCCCTCCGCGACCGCTTCGGCAAAATTCGCAAACAGGACGGTGAACCACAGCCAGAGATTGATCTGGATGGCGAAACCAAGATGGGGCAGCCCCGCCAGCGCGTCGCGCGCCAACAGGATCGTTGTAAGCGTCGCGACGACCTCCACGACAAACATCACCGGGTTGCGCCACATGACGCGCGGATCGAGTTTTCGGAATGACTGCCCCAGGGCCGTCGTCAGAATGGCCTGGTCCAGCATGGTTACGGACTTGCGATTGGACATAACCGGTCTCCGGTTCAGAAAAGTTGACCGGCGGCGAGCGCGAAATGCTCGACGATCGGGCCAAGGGCCAAGGCGGGGAAGAAGGTCAGGCCGCCGACGATCAGGATCACGCCAATCGCCAGCCCGACGAACATCGGCCCGTCGGTGGGGAATGTGCCGGCCGACGACGGCGCCGACTTCTTGGCGGCCATCGAACCAGCGATGGCGAGGGCGGGGATGATGACAAAGAAGCGGCCGATCATCATGCCGATGCCCAAGGTCGTATTCCAGAACGGTGTGTTGGCTGACATTCCGGCGAAGGCGCTGCCATTGTTGCCGGCAGCCGAGACATAGGCGTACAGCGCTTCGGAGAACCCATGCGGACCGCTCGCCGACAGCGCGGATGCGGCCGCCTGGATCACCACGGCGAATGCGGTGAAGCCGAGCATCATCAGCGGCAGGCAAAGAATGGCGAGCATTGTCATCTTCACCTCCTTCGCCTCGATCTTTTTGCCAAGGAATTCCGGCGTGCGCCCGACCATCAGCCTGGCGACGAAGACGGCCACGATGGCGAACAGGAGAAAGCCATACAGGCCCGAGCCGACGCCGCCGAAGATGATCTCGCCCAGCATGATGTTGACCATCGGCTTCATGCCGCCGAGCGGCATGAAGCTCTCGATCATGCTGTTCACAGCGCCGCAGGACGCATCAGTCGTCAGCGTTGCGAACAAAGCGGATTGGGCGATCCCGAACCGGATCTCCTTGCCCTCCATGTTGCCCATCCCGCCCTCCACGCCCAGCGCGGTCAGCATCGGGTTGCCGGCGGCTTCCGCCCAGTAGGTGACGAACACGCCTGCCAGGAACAGCAGGCCCATCGCGGCGAAGATCGCCCAGCCCTGGCGCTCGTTGCCAACCATCCGGCCGAACATGTTGGTCAGCGCCGCGCCCAGGGCGAAGATCGAAATAATCTGCACAAAGTCGACCAGCGCAGGCGGGTTCTCGAAAGGGTGCGCGGAGTTCGCGTTGAAGAAGCCGCCGCCGTTCGTGCCCAGCATCTTGATGGCTTCCTGCGAAGCAACCGGCCCAACGGCGATAGTCTGCTTCGCGCCTTCAAGCGTGGTGGCGTCGACGTAGGCGCCCAGCGTCTGCGGCACGCCTTGCCAGACGAGGAACAGCGTGAAGACGAAACACAGCGGGATCAGCGCGTAGTGCGTCACGCGTGTCAGATCGACCCAGAAATTGCCGATCGACTTCGCCGAGCGGCGCGAAAACCCTCGCACGAACGCCATCGCGATCGCGATCCCCGCGGCGGCCGACGTGAAGTTCTGCACCGTGAGGGCTGCCATCCTGGAGGCGTAGCTCATGGTGGTTTCGCCGCCATACGACTGCCAGTTGGTGTTCGTCAGGAACGAGACCGCGGTGTTGTAGGCGAGATCCGGCGTGATCGCCCCTTGTCCCGCCGGGTTCAGCGGCAACAAGGTCTGCAAACGCAGGATGCCGTAGGCGAGGAGGAACCCCATGACTTTGAAGATCAACATGGAGGTGGCGTAGCCAACCCACCCCTGTTCATCGCTCGCCTGGATGCCGCAGAGTGCGTAAACGCCGCGCTCAAGCGGCCCCAGCGTCCCCGACAGGAAATTGCGGCCACCCGACGCCAACGACGTCAGAAAGCCGCCGAGCGGGCGCGTAATCGCGATGATGAGGGCGCAGAAAAGCGCGATCTGGATCCAGCCGTTGAATGTCATGCGACGGGCCTCAGAATTTCTCGGGACGCAGGAGCGCGAAAACCAGATAGGCGAACAAGCCGACGGTCACGGCGCCGCCGAGGATGTAATCGAGTGTCATGGCGGCGCCCTCACAACCGGTCACACAGGCTGACGAAGCCGAAGCAGACGGCAAATCCGCCGACACCCAGTAGAAGATAAACGGCATCGAGCATGGCGGTCCTCGCAACGTTGTCTGG
>JANLPL010000283.1:0-14075 GCA_031367195.1 Bradyrhizobium sp. | reverse complement strand
GCCGGTGATGACGCGACCGCGGCGGCCGTTGTCGAACAGCGCATCGACCGATTCCTGCAACATGCGCTTTTCGTTGCGGATGATGATGTCGGGCGCGCGCAGCTCCATCAGCCGCTTCAGGCGGTTGTTGCGGTTGATGACGCGGCGATAGAGGTCGTTGAGATCGGAGGTCGCGAAGCGGCCGCCGTCGAGCGGCACCAGCGGGCGCAGGTCCGGCGGGATGACGGGCACTTCGGTCAGTATCATCCATTCCGGCTTGTTGCCGGAATGCATGAACGCCTCGATGATCTTCAGTCGCTTGGCGAGGCGCTTGGGCTTCAGCTCGGACTTGGATTCGGAAATCTCGACCTTCAGGTTTTCGGCGATCTTCTGAAGGTTCATGCCCTTCAGCATTTCGCGGATCGCCTCGGCGCCGATCATGGCGGTGAAATTGTCCTGGCCGTACTCCTCCTGCGCGCGCAAGTAATCGTCCTCGCTGAGAAGCTGGCGTTCCTTCAAGGGCGTCAGACCGGGGTCGAGCGTGATGTAAGATTCGAAATACAGGACGCGCTCAAGATCCTTCAGCGTCATGTCGAGCAGCAGACCAATGCGGCTCGGCAGCGACTTCAGGAACCAGATATGCGCGACGGGAGCGGCCAGAGAAATATGGCCCATGCGCTCGCGGCGCACCCGGCTCAGCGTCACCTCGACGCCGCATTTCTCGCAGATCACGCCCTTGTATTTCATGCGCTTGTACTTGCCGCACAGGCACTCGTAGTCCTTGATCGGCCCGAAGATGCGCGCGCAGAACAGGCCGTCGCGCTCGGGCTTGAAGGTGCGGTAGTTGATCGTCTCGGGCTTCTTGATCTCTCCGAACGACCACGACAGGATCTTTTCCGGCGAGGCGATCGCGATCTGGATCTGGTCGAAAGCCAAGGGCGCCGCGGCCGGCGCGAACGGATTGATGACTTCCTGATTCATGTCTTGCTCTCCCGCGCGAAGCGATCAAACACGCTCCGCCCGCTTTGAGGAAACGGGGGCGGCGCTCGCCGCCCCCGGACTCGACGCTTAAATTACTCCGCCGCCGCGGCGGGCGGCAGCAGGCCCTCGTCGGGGTTCGCCTTCTTGATCGAGGCGAGTTCGACGTTGAGACCGAGCGACCGCATTTCCTTCACCAGCACGTTGAAGCTCTCGGGGATGCCGGATTCGAACGTGTCGTCGCCGCGCACGATCGCTTCGTACACCTTGGTGCGGCCGGCGACGTCGTCCGACTTCACCGTCAGCATTTCCTGCAAGGTGTAGGCCGCGCCGTAAGCCTCCAACGCCCAGACCTCCATTTCGCCGAAACGCTGGCCGCCGAACTGGGCTTTGCCGCCCAGCGGTTGCTGCGTGACGAGCGAGTAAGGGCCGATCGAACGGGCGTGGATCTTGTCGTCAACCAGATGGTGCAGCTTCAGCATGTAGATGTAGCCGACCGTCACCTTACGGTCGAACGCGTCGCCCGTGCGGCCGTCATGCAACGTCACCTGACCCGAGGAGTCGAAGCCCGCCATATGGAGCATCTCGACGATGTCCTTCTCGCGCGCGCCGTCAAACACCGGCGTGGCGATCGGCACGCCGCGCCGGAGGTTGTTGCCCAGCTCCACCAGGCCCTCGTCGTCGAGCGCCTTGATCGTCTCGTTGTCGCCGTAGATCTGGTTGAGCTTCTGCTTCAGCGGCGCGATTTCAGCCAACCGCATATAGGCGTCCACCGCCTCGCCGACCTGCTTGCCCAGGCCCGCGCAGGCCCAGCCCAGATGCGTCTCCAGGATCTGCCCGACGTTCATGCGGCTCGGCACGCCGAGCGGGTTCAGCACGATATCGACCGGCGTGCCGTCTTCCAGGAACGGCATGTCTTCCTGCGGCACAATACGCGACACCACGCCCTTATTGCCGTGGCGGCCCGCCATCTTGTCGCCGGGCTGGATCTTGCGCTTGGTCGCGACGAAGACTTTCACCATCTTCATCACGCCCGGCGGCAATTCGTCGCCGCGCTGAAGCTTCTCGACCTTGTCGAGGAAGCGGCTTTCCAGGCTCTTCTTCGACTCGTCGTACTGCTTCCGCATCGCCTCGATTTCGGTCATGGTCGCGTCGCTTTCGAGCGCGAACGTCCACCATTGCGAGCGCGGCACTTCAGTGATCAGTTCCCGCGTGAGAACCTGATCCTTCTTGAAGCCCTTCGGCCCCGACAGCGCGCGCTTGCCCAGCAGAATTTCGGTCAGACGCGCATAGACGTTACGGTCGAGGATCGCCTGTTCGTCGTCGCGGTCCTTGGCCAGACGCTCGATCTCCTCGCGCTCGATCGCCTGCGCGCGCTCGTCCTTCTCGACGCCGTGCCGGTTGAACACGCGCACTTCCACCACCGTGCCCTGAACGCCCGGCGGCACGCGCAGCGAAGTGTCGCGCACGTCGGAGGCCTTCTCGCCGAAGATGGCGCGCAGCAGCTTCTCCTCGGGCGTCATCGGGCTTTCGCCCTTCGGCGTGATCTTGCCGACGAGAATGTCGCCCGCCACCACTTCCGCGCCGATATAGACGATGCCCGCTTCGTCGAGGTTCTTCAGCGCTTCTTCCGACACGTTGGGAATGTCGCGCGTGATTTCCACGGGCCCGAGCTTGGTGTCGCGCGCCATCGCCTCGAATTCCTCGATATGGATCGAGGTGAACACGTCCTCCTTGACGATCTTCTCGTTGAGCAGGATCGAGTCTTCGAAGTTGTAGCCGTTCCACGGCATGAACGCGACCAGCACGTTGCGGCCGAGCGCGAGATCGCCCAGATCCGTCGAAGGACCGTCGGCGATGATGTCGCCCTTTTCCACCCGGTCGCCGACGCGAACCAGCGGCTTCTGGTTGATGCAGGTCGACTGGTTGGAACGCTGGAACTTCATCAACCGATAAATATCGACCGCGGGCTTGGTCGGATCGGTCTCGCCTGTCGCGCGGATGACGATACGGGTCGAGTCGACCTGATCGATCACGCCCGTGCGGCGCGCCGAGATCGCAGCGCCGGAATCGCGCGCGACCACCGCCTCCATGCCGGTGCCCACCAGCGGCGCGTCGGAGCGCACCAGCGGCACGGCCTGACGCTGCATGTTGGAACCCATCAGCGCGCGGTTGGCGTCGTCGTTCTCCAGGAACGGGATCAGCGCCGCCGCCACCGAAACAAGCTGCTTGGGCGACACGTCCATGTAATCGACGCGCTCGGCCGGCAGGAACACCACGTCGCCCGCCTGACGGCAGACGATCAGATCGCCGTTGATGCGACCGCTCGCGTCGATCGGCGTGTCGGCCTGGGCGACGGCGTATTTCTGCTCCTCCATGGCGGAGAGATATTGCACGTCGTCCGTCACCTTGCCGTCGCGCACTTTGCGGTACGGGCTCTCGATGAAGCCGTATTTGTTGACGCGGGCGAAGGTCGCCAGCGAATTGATGAGGCCGATGTTGGGCCCCTCGGGCGTCTCGATCGGGCAGATGCGGCCATAATGCGTCGGGTGCACGTCGCGCACCTCGAAGCCGGCGCGCTCGCGCGTGAGGCCGCCCGGTCCCAGCGCCGACAGGCGGCGCTTGTGGGTGATCTCGCTGAGCGGGTTGGTCTGATCCATGAACTGCGACAACTGCGACGAGCCGAAGAATTCCCGCACGGCCGCTGCCGCGGGTTTCGCGTTGATCAAATCCTGCGGCATGATCGTGTCGATCTCGACCGAGGACATGCGCTCCTTGATCGCGCGCTCCATCCGCAGCAGGCCGACGCGATACTGGTTCTCCATCAACTCGCCGACCGAGCGCACGCGCCGGTTGCCCAGATGATCGATGTCGTCGATCTCGCCACGCCCGTCGCGCAGATCGACCAGCGCCTTCACCACGGCGAGGATGTCGTCCTTGCGCAAAGTGCGCTGGGTGTCGGGCGCGTGGAGATCGAGCCGCATGTTCATCTTGACGCGGCCGACCGCCGAGAGGTCGTAACGCTCGCTGTCGAAGAACAGCGACTGGAACATCGATTCGGCCGATTCAATCGTCGGCGGCTCGCCCGGGCGCATGACGCGGTAGATGTCGAACAAGGCGTCCTCGCGCGAGGTGTTCTTGTCCACCTTCAGCGTGTTGCGGATATAGGGGCCGACGTTGATGTGGTCGATCTCCAGAATCGGCAGTTCGTCGAAGCCCTTTTCGAGCAGCGCAATCAAGGTTTTCTCGGTGATCTCCTCGCCTGCCTCGGCATAGATCTCGCCGGTGTCGGGGCTGTAGAGATCCTCCGCCAGATACTGGGTGTAGAGATCGGAATCGCTGGCGCGCAGCGACTTCAGGCCCTTCTCCGCCAGCTGCTTGGCCGAGCGCGCGGTGAGCTTGCGCCCCGCCTCGATCGCGACTTCGCCTGTTTCGGCGTCGATCAGGTCTTTGACGACCTTGATGCCCTTCAAGCGATCGGGATCGTAAGGCACGCGCCAGCCGTCCTTGTCGCGCTTATAGATCGCCTTCTTGTAGAACAGCGACAGAATCTCCTCGCCGTCGAGGCCGAGCGCGAACATCAGCGACGTCACCGGAATCTTGCGGCGACGGTCGATGCGCGCGTGAACAATGTCCTTGGCGTCGAACTCGATGTCGAGCCAGGAGCCGCGATAGGGGATGATGCGGGCGGCGAACAGCAGTTTGCCCGAGGAATGGCTCTTGCCCTTATCGTGGTCGAAGAACACGCCGGGACTGCGGTGCATCTGGCTGACGATCACGCGCTCGGTGCCGTTGACGATGAACGTGCCGTTCGACGTCATCAGCGGCATGTCGCCCATATAGACGTCCTGCTCCTTGATGTCCTTGACGGACTTCGCCTGCGTCTCGGGATCGACATCGAACACGATCAGGCGCAGCGTCACCTTGAGCGGCGCGGCGAAGGTCATGCCGCGCTGGCGGCACTCGTCCACGTCGTATTTGGGCGCCTCATATTCGTATTTGACGAATTCGAGCTGGGCGGTCTGCGCGAAATCCGAGATCGGAAACACCGACTTGAAAACCGACTGCAGGCCCTCGGTCGGGCGGCCGCCCTTCGGCGCCGCCATCAGCAGGAATTGGTCGTAGCTCGCCTTCTGCACCTCGATGAGGTTCGGCATCACGCCGACTTCCCGCACGTGCCCGAAGACTTTGCGAACACGCTTGCGGCCGGTGAATGTTTGCGCCATGTCGCTCCTCAATCGTCTTCGCCAAGCGCGCGCGTCCCGCGTCCAACCGACGCGTGCGCGGCTCCAGCATCGCCCCCCGCCGGGGCTTAAGCGCCTGTCGGCGCCTGGATCGCCGGACCCTCAGGCCCGCGACCCCCGATCCGCAGCCAGGCGCGGCGCGCCCGGCTCCAGACTCAAAACGACTGGACGGCCCTGGGCGCGAGCCCGGGCCGTCCGGTGTGAAAAAGACTCTTCGACGAGAGCCGCAAGCTCTTACTTGAGCTCAACCTTGGCGCCGGCCTTTTCCAGCTGCGCCTTGATCTTCTCGGCCTCTTCCTTGGACACGCCTTCCTTGACGGCCTTCGGCGCGCCTTCGACAAGATCCTTGGCTTCCTTCAGGCCGAGCGCGGTGATCGCGCGCACTTCCTTAATCACTTCGATCTTCTTTTCGCCGGCGGCGATGAGCATGACCGTGAATTCGGTCTGCACTTCCACCGGAGCCGCAACCGCGCCGGCCGGAGCTGCTGCAACCGCAACCGCCGCCGCCGCCGAAACGCCCCACTTCTCCTCAAGCATCTTGGCGAGTTCAGCCGCCTCGAGGATGGTCAGAGTCGACAGTTCATCGACGATCTTTTCGAGATTAGCCATAGTGTTGTCTTCCTATATGGTTCGAACTTGGGTTTTTTGAAGAGCCTTCGTCAGGCTGCGTCTTTTGAGGCATAGGCCGAGATGACGCGCGCGACCTTGGCGGCCGGCGCGTTGGCGAGCCGGGCGAGCTTCGTTGCCGGGGCCATCAGGAGCCCCACCAACCTGGCGCGCAGTTCGTCGAGCGACGGCATGGTCGCCAGCGCCTTCACCCCATCGGGGTTCAGCGCCGTCTTGCCCATGGCGCCGCCAAGCACCACGAATTTTTCGTGATCCTTGGAAAACGCCATGGCGGCCTTGGGCGCCGCCACCGGATCGCTTGAATAAGCGAGCAGGGTCGGTCCCTTGAGCAAGGGGCCGATCGAGGCGACGTCCGTTCCTTTCAGAGCAATCTGGGCGAGGCGGTTCTTGGCGACCTGCACGGAAGCCCCAGCCTGCTTCATCTGCTTGCGCAGACGCTGCATCTGGGCGACCGTCAAGCCGGAGTACTGCGCCACGACCACCACCGACGACTTCGAAAAGACGTCGTGGAGGGCGACGACGGCCTCCTTCTTTTCCGCTCTATCCACGTTGCTGTCTCCGGTTGGCGGGTCTCCCCGCCTCCTGCGTAATGCCGCGCTAAAAGCCCACAAGGCTCCGCACGACGCTTTGCGCCTGTCCCCGGAGCGGGCTTAAAGCCCAACGCCGGACAGAAGGTTCAAACCCAATCGGCTCGCCGCGTTTGGCGGACGAGCGAAATCCGGTCTTCCCCGTCTATGCAGGCCCTCCCGATCCGGTTAGGATCTCTTCAGGAGAATTAAGCCGTTCCCGAGGGCGAACCCTTAAGAACGACGCCGGCAGTCTCGGACAGGACATGGCCGGAACGGACACGAGGTTGCCCCCGGTTCCTCCGGCCTATCCACCGCTCCCCACGCGCGCACCGAAATTGCCGAGCGTTCGTCAAGGGCGGAAGCCATGAATGATCATAGGGGCCCTACGCGCCGCTAGCCCCACGGCACGCCCCTTAGCGCCTCGCGCCGCCACCGACAAGGGGGCGCCCGAAGTTTTCCTAGGATTCATCACGCTCCTTTACGTAGCGGCAAGTCGCATTGCGCTACGTCATGCCGCGACTCCGAGGCTGCCTTGCGCCCATCCCCGCCAGATGATCTGCCGGCCCTGACCAGTCTGCGGTTTTTCGCCGCGGCGATGATCTTCACGTTCCATTTGCGGGAATTCGCCCCGGCCGAGGGGCTCTATCGCATCGCGCCGGGCATGTACCACGGTGTCTCGTTTTTCTTCGTGCTGTCCGGCTTCGTGTTGACCCACGCCCATCTCGGCCGCGCGATCGACCTCAAGCGCTTCTACCTCGCCCGCCTCGCCCGCCTCGCGCCGCTGCATCTGGCCAGTCTGGCGCTGCTGTTGGCGGTCCTGCCGCTGCCCGCCGCGCGCGGCCAGAGCCTCGGCGCCGCTGAATCCGTGCTGTCCTTCCTCCTGAAAGCGTCGATGCTCGACGCCTGGGCGCCGACCCGCGCGCTGCTGCAATCGTGGAACAACGTGTCGTGGTCGATTTCGGTGGAAATCGCCTTCTACGCCGCCTTTCCTTTGGCTCTGCCGGCGATGCTGCGCCGCCCGTTGCGCGCGCTGGCCGCCGTCGCCGCGCTCTCGTTCGGCGTGCTCGCGGTCGGCGCCTTGGCCGGCTTGCCGCAGTTCTCGCTCGACCGCGACGCGCTCACCCTGTTCAATCTCGGCTCCTGCTTTCCCCCGGCTCGCGCGTTCGAATTCGCGCTCGGCATGGCGACGCGGCTGGCCTGGGGGCGCTGGCTGCAAAACGCGTCGCTCCCGCCTGCATTATGGACGACCATCGAGGCGCTCGCGCTTGCCGGCGCGGCGGCCTGGCTTCTGTTTGCCGTTCCGGCGCTGGTCGAGCGCGGGCAGGGCGCGGGCTTCGTCTGGCTGCGCGCTTCCGGCTCGTGCTGGCTGTTCGCGGGAGCGCTCGCCGCGCTGGCGGGAGGGCGGGGCGCGTTCGGGCGCGCTCTGGCGTTGCGTCCGTTGGTCGCGCTCGGCGAGGCGAGCTTCGCTTTCTACATGGTCCACATGATTGTGATGCGGGGCTTGCGCTACCACTTAGGCGCGGGGCCGGGGGCGTTGTCGGCGCTGGCGCTTTCGCTCGCGCTGGCGTTCGCCTTGCGCGAACTGGTTGAGATCCCCGCCCGCCGCCGCCTGTTGGCTTTGGGCGCGCGCGCCCCCGAGCCGCAAGTCAACGGCTTGCCTGTCGGTTAGACGTTCGACGCCTTGCGCGCTCGATCTTAACCCCGTCGCGCAACCCGTGCGCGAATCCGCGTCGTCACGGAATTGTATTATTGTTTGCGGCGCCGCACGCTGATATGCACCCGCCGCGCGGGAAGCGGACGGCGCGACGGCGTGGAGTTGCGGCATGAAGGGCAAGGTGAAGATCCTGGCGGGCAATTCCAACCCGCAGATCGCCGAAGCCATCGCCGCCCATCTGGGCGAGCCGCTCACCCGCTGCCACGTCCGGCGCTTCGCCGACATGGAGGTTTTCGTCGAGATTTTGGAGAATGTGCGCGGCCGCGACACGTTCATCGTGCAATCGACCTCGTTTCCCACCAACGACAATCAGATGGAGCTGCTGATCATGTGCGACGCGTTGCGTCGCGCGTCGGCGCATACCATTACGGCGGTGATTCCTTATTTCGGCTATGCCCGGCAGGATCGCAAACCCGGTCCGCGCTCGCCGATCTCGGCCAAGCTGGTCGCCAATCTCATCACCCGCGCCGGGGCCGACCGCGTGTTGACGGTCGATCTCCACGCCGGCCAGATCCAGGGCTTCTTCGACATTCCCACCGACAATCTGTTCGCCGCGCCGACCATGGTGCGCGACATCAAGGACCACGGCGTCGGGCGCAACATCATGGTGGTTTCGCCCGACGTTGGTGGTGTGGTGCGCGCCCGCGCCTTCGCCAAGCGGCTCGACGCCCCGCTCGCCATCGTCGACAAGCGGCGCGAGCGCGCCGGCGATTCGGAAGTGATGAACATCATCGGCGACGTGAAGGGCCACAATTGCGTGCTGCTCGACGACATCGTCGATTCCGGCGGCACCTTGTGCAACGCCGCCGATGCGCTGCTCGCCGCCGGGGCCGAAAGCGTCTCGGCCTATATCACCCACGGCGTGCTGTCGGGCGGCGCGGTCGCGCGCATCGCCGCCTCGAAGCTGACCGAACTTGTCCTGACCGACACCATCGCCCCGACGGAATCCGTGCGTCAGGCCGCCAACATCCGCGTCGTCACCATCGCCCCGCTGATCGGCGAGGCGATCGCCCGCATCTGCCGCGAGGAGAGCGTTTCGAGTTTGTTTGATTAATCAAGCTTCAGTTTTAAAACTATTAGGAGATAGCGATTGCTGCCCTAACATGCCAGCGCGAGCTTTATCTTCGATGGCATTTCTATCTTTTGCCAGCGAGCCGGAGTTTAACAACTCGGCCAATTTCCAGGCTGGAACTACGGTTGCTAAACCCGTGTTTAATTTTACTTGCATTAACTCGGGGTCCGGATTTACCGGAAGTTTATTATTGCCGCAAACAGGTGCCCAGTCGTTCAGGTGTCCCCAATTAACTCCTAATAACCATGGCCCGTGAGATCCAAACCCTTCGTAAAAGACGTTCTCCTTTAACCAATTATCTCCCGGGAGCCAATTTTTCACATTTTCTCGTTCACTGAACGGTAGTATATGTACAAAAACAGGCGAGCCACTGTAACCGGCAAGCGATTTAATCTCACAATGGAAGCTCTCTTGCGCAAATCCATCGTCTGGGAGAATTGGTTCACTAGGCATCTGGCTTATGTTTCCAAATCTTACCGTGGGCAAATTTCTCTGCTTTCCTTCGTGATTCACGAATCTTCCGACTGAAAATACTTCATCTCCGGGGCCAACATTGTATTCATTGACAATATTTAGGGTCAAAAATTGTGATCTAGGAACGTGAGCGAATTTAAAATCCAATGGATTGAATGAAATTAGGCACGCCGCTAAGTCATCACCATCTGCGTGGTAATACCAGGAATTATTTTCTGTGGAATATACCTTCATTCGACCGTCCATCGAATTCATGCGTATAAATCGCGCATTTTTTGCGACATGTTTATTCGTGATTGCGTAAATAAACAAAAAATTGGTCGGGAGATCGTGAGTTGGCACTGAAACTAGAAACCCGCTGCCGCCTAAGCGTGTCCCATCCTCAGCATCGACCTCGGTCGGGTAAAGATAAATCACGCAATCGAGGTAAGCATCCTTAATCCTCGGCAATTTTGGCTCCCGCAGACAATAGCGTCACACCCCCGGCGCGAACAGTTCGTGCGGCCTGTCGAGCCCGCGCAAATCGAACGCGCCCAGACTCGGCAGGTCGTCGTCGAAAGCGCGCGCGAAATCGTCGGACACGATCAGGGCCAGGTCGCGCGCCTTGGCGATGGCCTCGATCCGGCTGACCAGATTGACCGCCGGCCCGATCACCGTGAAATCGACGCGATCTACCGAGCCGATATTGCCATAGGTCACTTCGCCAAAATGCAACGCGATCACCAGTCGCAGCGGCGCCTCGCCCTCTGGCGTCGGCCGCGCGGCCATTGCGGCCAGCGTCTCGCGCGCGGCGGCCAATGCGTTTTGCGCGGCGGCGCGCGCCTCGCCCGGCGTCGCGGCGGGGAAGATCGCCAACACCCCGTCGCCGACGAATTTGAGGATTTCCCCGCCATGGGCTGAGATCGCCCGCCCCTGAAGGTCGAACAATTCGTTCAGCGTCGCGATCACATGCCCGCTCGGCGAGCGGTCGGACAAAGCCGTGAAGCCGCGCAGGTCCGACGACCAGATCGCCGCGCTGATCTCCTCGCCGCTGCCGCGCCGTATTTTTCCCGCCAACACCTGCGGCCCGGTCTGCGCGCCGAGATAGGCGGCCAGAACATTCTCCGCGATCTGGCGCTGGCTGCGCATGTCGGCGATCAGCGCGATTTCGTAGGCGAACCCGGTCAGCACGTCGATCTCCGCCTGCCGGAATCCGCCCGGCGCATCGGAGACGAAGGTCATCGCATGCGCCTCGAAGCCAAACGGGCTTTCGACCGGAAAGATCAGATATTCCGTCCCGCCGCGCGCCTTCAGGTCCGACAGGATCGAGAAGTCGAAGTCGGCCGCGTCGCCGTCGAGCCGGCGCCGGATCGTGCGGCCTTCGTTGCGCGCTTGCATGATCGGATTGTCGGTCATCGGCACGATATTGAGCACTTCGTGCATGATCATGATTTTTCGCGTTTCGGCCGTGTCCTTCCACCATTGGTAGGTCGCGCCGAGAAATTGCGGGTGCAGCGTCGAGGTGTTGACGCCCACCCGCAACAGGCTGATGCCGGCCGCCGCCAGCCGCCACGCATATTCGTCGATCACCTTGGTGAAGGAAACCTCGCGACGCGCTGGCCCGCGCAGCCAACGCGCCACGCCGTCGAGCGTCTCGAATTGCAGCCGCTCGGCCTCGGGCGTGCGGATCGTCGATGTGACGACGGTCGAGGGCGCCAGATTGTATTCGTTCGCCATTATCCCAACCGTTTAAGGGCGCGGCCGAACTTGTCGAACATCTCGTCGATCTCGGCCGGCGTGATGATCAGCGGTGGGCAGAATGCGGCGACGTCGCCAATGGCGCGGATGATGAGACCCTCCTCGTGGCAAAGCTCGACCAGCCGCGCGCCAAAAGATCCCGGCGGATCGAACGGCGCCTTGGTCGCCTTGTCGGCAACGAATTCCAGCGCGCCGACCAACCCGATTCCGCGCGCTTCGCCCACCTGTGGGTGCGAGGCGAAACTCTGCAACCGCTCCTGAAACTGAGGCGCCATCCGCCGTGCGGCGCCGACCAGATCCTTCTCCTCGATGATGTCGAGATTCTCCAGCGCCACCGCCGTGCCGACGGGATGCCCGCTCGCGGTGAAGCCATGCGCGAACACGCCGATCCTGGCCGAATTGTCGGCCAGTGTCTGATAGATCTTGTCGGTGAACAGGATCGCGCTGAGCGGGAAATAGCTCGACGTGATCGCCTTCGACACCACCATGAAGTCGGGCTCGATATTATAGGTCTGGCAACCAAACATCTGGCCCGTGCGGCCGAAGCCGGTGATGACTTCATCCGCCACGATCAGCACGTCGTGCTTGCGGCACACCGCCTGGATCTTCTCCCAATAGGTGCGCGGCGGCGGAATGACGCCGCCCGCGCCCATCACCGGCTCGCCGATGAAGGCGGCGACCGTCTCCGGCCCTTCCGCGACGATGGTCGCGTCCAGTTCCTCCGCCAGCCTTGTCGCGAAAATCTCCTCCGTCTCGCCGGGCAGGCCGTAGCGCCACAGATTGGGGCAGCCGACATGGCGCACGAAGGGGAGCGGCAGATCGAAGTCGCGATGGAAATTCGGCATCCCCGTCAGACTGGCGGAGACGATGGTGACGCCGTGATAGGCTTTGACGCGCGAGATGATCTTCTTCTTCTGCGGCCGGCCGAGCGCGTTCTGGTAGTACCAGATCATTTTCACCACGAGGTCGTTGGCCTCCGAGCCCGACGAGGTGAAATGCGCCTTCGACATGCCCGGCGCCATCGTCACCAGTCGCTCGGCGAGCTTGGTCGCGGCGGGGTGCGATTTGTGGCTGAACGAATGGTAGAACGGCAGCTTCGCCATCGCGTCGGCTGCGGCCTTGACTAAACGCGGCTCGCCGAAGCCGACCGCCACGCTCCACAGGCCCGCCAGCCCCTCGATATAGGCGTTGCCCTGGTCATCAAAGACGCGCACGCCCTCGCCGCGCTCGATCATCATCGGCCCGACCTGCTCGTGGCGGCGGGCATTGGTGGCGGGGTGGAAATAATAGGCGATATCGCGGGCAGCGAGCGAATTCGGCCGGTCGATCATCGGGAGCCTCCTCAGATGGCGCGGCATTTGCGCGCAAGGAGCGCGTCTTGTCCAGCGGCCCGCAAGTTTCGCGCGCTACGCGAGGGGGTGGCGCAGGAAGGCGGGGACGATGGCGAGCGAGGTTTTTATACAGGAAATCGCGGGAATTTCGCAGACCCTGCGCTTCGAGGACGCGCGCCTTGTGCTGGCGATCGCCGACGCGCGCGGCGCGCGGGAACTGTCGCTGCCCTATTACGAAATCGATGTCGAACAGGGCGAGGTCTTGCCTGCGTCGCAGCGGCTGCGCGTCATGGTCTTCGGGCTGAGCCTGCTCGCAGCGGCCGCCACAATGGTCGCGACTTCCTATCTGCGCCTGGCTCTTGCCGCGGCCACGGCGGGGGCTTGCGCCTTTGTGGCGTTACGCAAGGGCCCGCCGGCGCAGACCCGCTACGCTCTGCTCGATCCGAAGCGGCGCGGCGAGGCGCTTACCATCTGGCGCGACGGCCAGCACGAGCGGATCGAGACGGAATTGCTGACGCGCTGGAAGGCGCTGCGGCGCGAGATCGTGCGCGTCGATTTCGCCGCCGATCCCGGCCGCGAATCCGACCGCTTCCGCCGCCTGCAACAGCGCGGCGTCGTCAGCGCGGAGGAATGTTCCGTCGCCCTCGCCCGCATCGCGGCGGGGGCGCAGCCGGCCTAGTAGGCGCGGCTAATCGGATGGTCGTAGTGGCTATGGCTATGCGCGAGCGAGGGGTCGTTATAGAATCCCGCAAGGCTCAGACCCTTGTCCATCCGCACACGCACCGCCTCCTGCACGGCTACGGGCAGCGGCGTCTCGCCGGGCGGATAGAGATCGTCGGACACCGCATCGCCCAGACATAAAAACGTGGAGCAGGCGGCGGCGGGGGTCGCCAGCGCGGCGAAGGCGGCGGCGAGCAGGGCGGCAAACGTCAGTCTCATGGTAAACTTCCCTTGCGAAACCTCGCAATACCGTAACCCGCCGTCGTTGCTGCGCGGTCAAGAAACAGGACTAACGAAACGTGTCATCGCCGGCCTCCGACGCCTCGGCGAGCGGGGTCGCGCGCAAAAGTCCCTCCGGCGCCGGTCGCAGCAGGGCGAGCGCCGCATCGAGCGATCCCGCTTCATGGTCGAGCCAGGGTACGAGCGCCGCCCTCGGCACGATCACCGGAGCGCGTTCGCTCAAACCCGCAATCGCGGCGTTGGCGGTCGTGGTGAGGATGCAGGCCGTGTCGATCTCGCCGCCGCTGGCGTCGAGATAGGTCTCGTGCAGCCCGGCGAACGCGAGCAGCTCGTTGTTCCCCGCCTGCACGAGAAACGCCTGCTTGCGCCGCGCGCCCGCGTCGCGCCACA
>JANLPL010000272.1:0-9073 GCA_031367195.1 Bradyrhizobium sp. | reverse complement strand
TTGCCGATGGCGCTGCGCGGCAGCGCCTCGACCACGCGCAGCGCCGCCAGACGCTGCGTCTTGCCCAAGCTCGCATTGACGCGCGCCCGCAAAGCCTCCGGGTCGATCTCATCGCGCAGCACGACGAAGCCGACCGGCGTCTCGCCCCACAAAGCCGACGCCGCGCCGACCACCGCCGCCTCGCGCACGAAACCGGTCGCCATCAGCGCCGCCTCGATGTCGCTGGGAAACACGTTGAAGCCGCCCGAAATGATCATGTCCTTGCGCCGGTCGAGCAGCGTGAGGAAGCCCTCGGCGTCGAACCGGCCGACGTCGCCGGTGCGGATGTAGCGCCGACCCTGCGCGTCGCGCCATTCCGCCTCGCGCGTCTGGTCGGGCGCGTTGCGATAGGCGTTCATCATCGCCGCCGAGCGGCCGACGATCTCGCCGACCTCGCCCGGCGCGACTTCGCGGCCCTCGTCGTCGATCAGCCGGATGTCGTGCCCCTCGGCGGGCACGCCGACGGTGTGCAACTTGTCGGGCCGATCATGCGCCAGCAGGATGCACGTCCCGCCGCCCTCGGTCATGCCGTAGTATTCGGTCAGCCCGCCCGGCCAGCGCGCCAGCACCTCGGCCTTCAGCGCGGCGGCGAAGGGCGCGCTGGTGGCGAGTTTCATGCGGAAGCTCGTGAGATCGAAGCGGTCGAAATCCGGCAGCGCCATCAGCCGCGCATATTGCACCGGCACCAGCATGGCGTGGGTGACGCGCTGGCTTTCCGCGATTTCGAGAAAGCGGCGCGCGTCGAACTTCTTCATCAACACGACCCGCCCGCCCGCGGCGAGAGTGGGCAACACCGCGACCAGCGTCGTGTTGGAATAGAGCGGCGTCGAGACCAGCGTCACGGCTTGCGCGTCATAGCCCGCGATCAGCCGCCGCTGCGTATGGACGAACCGCATCGCGTGCGACTGGTCGATGCCCTTGGGCGCGCCCGTCGTGCCGGAGGAATAGATCGTGTTGAAAACCATGGCGGGGTCGATCGCGACGGGCTTTGGCTGCGCGGGCGGCGCCCAAGCCGCAAGGTTTTCCAGCGCGATCGCGGGCCGGTCGAACAAAGCCCGCGTTGTCGCATCCGCGAACAGCGCCTTGGCGTCGCTGTCGGCGAGCATGGCGGCCAGGCTTGCCGGGGTGGAGGAGGGCGGCAGCGGCGCGACCGCGACGCCGACCCGCACCGCGCCAAGAAACACGGCGAGATAGGCGACGCTCGCCTCGCCGCAAATGGCGATGGTGTCGCTCGCGGCGACGCCGTCGCGCTGCAACGCCGCGCCGACGCGGTCCATCCACGCGTCGAGTTCGCCGTAACTGAGCGCCCGTGCCTCGTCCTTGAGCGCCGCACGCGCGGGCGTCGCGCGCGCGGTCGCGGCGATCATCTCGCCGAGGGGCATGAAGTTTTCGGGCGCGGGAAGATCGGACATGATGCGACCCTAACCGCCCGCCGTCGCCAAGGCGAGCGCCGCGACCGCCGCGAACTGGATCAGGCACGCGCGCACGTAAAGCCGCAACCCCGCGCGAATGTCGGTGCTGGTCGCTTCGCGCCGGCCGTCGCCCATATAGGCGTCCTCGACCTGCGCGCCGCCATAAGCGCGTGGACCGTTGAGTTTGAGCCCGAGCGCGCCGGCCATCGCCGCCTCCGGCCAGCCGGCATTGGGCGAGCGGTGGGCGCCCGCGTCGCGCCGCAAAGCGCGCCAGGCCTCACCCGCGCGGCCGCCCGACGCCAGCGCCAGCCAAAGCGCCGCCAGCCGCGAGGCGGGGAGATTGACGAGATCGTCGAACCGCGCCGCCGCCCAGCCAAAATTGGCGTAGCGCGCGTTGCGATGGCCGATCATCGAATCGGCGGTGTTGGCGGCCTTGTAAGCCGCCGCGCCCGGCAATCCCGCAACGCTGAGCCAGAACAACGGCGCGACGATCCCGTCGGCAAAATTCTCGGCCAGACTTTCGATCGCCGCCCGCGCCACGCCGCTCTCGTCGAGCGCTTGCGGATCGCGCCCGACGATCATCGCCACCGCGCGCCGTCCGCCCTCAAGCCCGTCCGCGTCGAGCGCGTCCGCCACCGCGATCACGTGTTGGTAGAGGCTGCGCTGGGCCAGCAGCGACGAGGCGGCGAGGGCCAGCGCGACAAATCCGAGCCGCGAGCCCCCGAGCAGGTCTTGCAACGCCAGCGCCGGCAGCGTCGCCCCCGCCAACAGCGCCGCGAGCGCCAACGCGCCCTTGGCCCGGCGCGCGCCTCCACGGTTCAGCCGCGCCTCCAGCGCGCCAAGCCAGGCGCCGATCCAGGTGACGGGATGGCCGATCTCGCGATAGACGGTTTGCGGGTAGCCGACCGCCGCCTCGATCAGAAGCGCCGCCGCGGCGAGTGGGAGATGAGACAGCACGTGCAGGGCGGATCGATCCGGAGCGAGGCGTTCGAGCGCCTATTCCAGCACGGCGGCGATATCAACTCCGCGCGCGTTGCTTTCCCCAACGCGCCGACGCCGTGGATCGACCTCTCCACCGGCGTCAACCCCGTATCCTATCCGCTGCCGGCCTTCGCGCCGGAGGATTGGACGCGCCTGCCGAGCCCCGTCGACCTCGCCGCGCTGCAAGCCGTCGCCGCCGCGCGCTATGGAGCGGCGGCGGATGAGGTTGTGGTCGCGCCCGGCACGCAGGCGCTGATCCAATGGCTGCCGCGCCTGTTTCCCGCGAACGCGGTCGCCATTCCCGGCCCGACCTACAGCGGGCACGAGCGTGCCTGGCGCGCGGCGGGCGCGGACGTGCGGGCTGATCTCGACGCCGCGCATTTCGTCGTCGTCAATCCCAACAATCCCGACGGCCGCCGCTGGCCGCGGGCGCAAGTGCGCGCGCTTGCCGAGCAGGCGGCGCGCGGCGGCGGCCTGCTGGTGGTGGACGAAGCTTTCGCCGATTTTGACGACGAAACTTTCGCGCGCGATGTTCCCGCCGCGACAATGGTGCTGCGCTCGTTCGGCAAGGCCTATGGTCTGGCGGGCCTGCGGCTCGGCTTCGCCATCGCGCAGGCGCCGCTCGCGTTTCGTCTGCGTGAAGCGGTCGGGGCCTGGGCCGTGTCCGGCCCCGCGCTGAGGCTGGGCCGTCAGGCGCTCGCCGACGAGGCCTGGCTGGCGCAAGCCCGCGCGCGGCTCGCGGCCGATGTCGCGTGGCTCGACGCGCGGCTGAACGAGGCCGGGTTCGAGATCGTCGGCGGAACGCTGCTGTTCCGCCTCGCGCGCCGGGCTGATGCGGATCGGGCCTTCTCCGCGTTGTGCGCGCACGGCGTGCTGACGCGCCCCTTCCGTTCCGATCCGACGCGGCTTCGATTCGGCCTGCCGGCGCCAGGGGATCGCGCCCGCATCGCCGAGGCGTTGGGTGGCGTTCAGGCTCTCACTTCGAGCGCATCGTAGCCGCGCAGCCGGTAGATCGCTGCCGAAGCAATCCAACTGCCGACGAAAATGGCGATGATCGCGTAGCCCAACACCCCGAAACTGCCATTGATCGCGCCGACGCTGTCCCAGAACGGACCTTCCAGCGCAAATCCTCGGCCGATCAACCCCAGCGTCTCGACGCCGCCGATCAGCACCGCCACGATCACCGACACCGCCGAGATGGTGAGGTTGTAATAGAGCTTTCGCACGGGTTTCAGGAACGCCCAGCCATAGGCGCCCAGCATCAACGCGCCGTCGAGCGTGTCGATCAGCGTCATGCCGGCGGTGAACAGCGCGGGATAGACCAGCAGCGCCCAGGGCGACACGCCGTCGGCGGCCTGCGTCGCCGACAGGCCGAACAGCGCCACCTCCGTCGCCGTGTCGAAGCCGAGGCCGAACAGGAACCCGATCGGCAGCAGATGCCAGCTTTTCGACACCATCGCGAACAGCGGCCGGAACAGCCGCGACAGCATTCCCCTGTTGTTGAGCAGCAGGTCGAGATCATCCTCGCAAAAGGCTTCGCCGCGCTGCACCGCGCCGAACGTGCGCCAGACCGAAACGAGGATGACGAAATTGAACGCCGCCAACAACAGCAGGAACGAGGCCGAAGCCGCCGTGCTGACGAAGGCGCCATAGGCTTTGAGCGCCTCGAACCGGCTCGTCACCTGCGAG
This sequence comes from Bradyrhizobium sp., assembly GCA_031367195.1. GTDB lineage: Bacteria > Pseudomonadota > Alphaproteobacteria > Rhizobiales > Beijerinckiaceae > Roseiarcus. The sequence continues at coordinate 4,952 of JANLPL010000272.1, read as the reverse complement.
GCGGCGAACCCGACCGCCGCCGACATCAGGATGACGATCAGCGAATGGCCGAGGCTGAAATAGAGCCCGGCCGTGACCGGCTTCTCGCCCCGCTGCATCAGCTTGCGAACGGAATTATCGATCGCCGCGATATGGTCGGCGTCCACGGCGTGACGCAGGCCCAAGGTATAGGCGAGCACCGCCGATCCCAGCAGCACCGCGTGGCCGCCGAGCGCATAAAGCGTCGCCGACCAGACAAAGACATTGGCGGCGAGCAGGGAACCGAACAGGAGGTAAAGACGCCGGCTCGACCCGGCGGCGTGACTCAACGACTGCCATAAAACGTTCAGCATGGATCCCTCGCATGCTTCAGTTGCGCGCCCGCACGGGAGCCCGCGCGGTCGATGGCAGGTCTCCTGGCTCGCGGGTCGTCGCGCCTCGCTGAGCCTTCCCAAAGCCTTGCGGCTTCAGTGGCCATGGATTGCGAGGCGCTCGCCGCTCACAGTTGCGGGGGCAGCCGCGGCTGACGGGGTGAGCCGTTTCCGCGTTCCCTTTTCATCTCCGGGGGGAGAACCATCGCGAGCAGGGATAGCCGGCGCCCGGAGCCGGCGCAAGGCGCAGACGAAGGCCCGCCTGATTCCAGGCGACGGGGCGGCGCGTTGACAAGCGCCGCCGCTTATCGCCACCCTTGCGCGTTCCAATTCGAGGGCGATCATGCGGCTTCACATCATCAATCCCAACACCACCGCTTCGATGACGCGCAAGATCGAGGCGGCCGCCCGCGCCATCGCGCGGCCCGGCACGGAGATCGTCGCGGTCAATCCCGAATTCGGCCCCGCCAGCATCGAGGGCTATTTCGACGAGGCGTTTTCGCTGCCCGGCCTGCTCGACGAAATCGGCAAGGCGCCCGACGCCGACGCCTTCGTGATCGCCTGTTTCGACGACACCGGGCTGGAGGCCGCGCGCTGCGCGACCTCGGCCCCCGTGATCGGGATTGGCGAGGCCGCGTTTCACATGGCCGGGCTGATCGCGGAAAAATTCAGCGTCGTCACCACGCTGTCGCGCTCCATCGTCCCGATCGAGCGGAACCTGATGAAATACGGGTTGATCGCGCGCTGCGCCCGCGTGCGCGCGGCCGAAGTTCCGGTGCTCGCGCTGGAGGAGGAGGGCTCCGACGCGCGCCGCCGCATCGAGGCGGAAATCGCGTTGGCGTTGGAAGAGGACGGCGCGGAGGCGATTGTGCTGGGCTGCGCCGGCATGGCCGATCTCGCCCGTGCGCTCAGCGAAACCTTCGCCGTCCCCGTGCTCGACGGCGTCGCCTGCGCGGTGGCGCTGGCGGAAAGCGCGGTGCAACTGGGCCTGCGCACCTCGAAGCGCAACACCTACGCCGCGCCGCGCGTCAAAGCTTACACCGGCGCTTTCGCGCGCTTCGCGCCGCGCTGAGCTTTCAGCCCGCCGAGCGCGCAGACGATCTCCCATTCCTCAACCGTCACCGGCTGCACGGAAAGCCGGGAATTGACAACGAGCGCCATCTTGGCCAGCCTCGGCTCCGCCTTGGCCGCCTCCAGCGTGACGGGCCGGGGCAGGGGTTCGACCGCGCGGATGTCGACCATGCCGAACTTGCCCGTCGCGTCGCCGGGGTCGAGGCGATAGAGCGCGCTGATTTCAACGATGCCGACCACCGCCTTGCCCTCGTTGGAATGGTAGAAAAAGCCGCGCTCGCCGAGCTTCATCGCCATCATGTTGAGCTTGGCGGAATGATTGCGGATGCCGCTCCAATCCGTGTGACCCTCGGCCACGAGCTTCTCGAAAGAGAAGACGGAGGGTTCGCTCTTGAACAGCCAATGCGCCATACGGGGGACTCGCTTAAGGATGCCGGGATCGGAGCATAGTCGCTGAGCCGCGAAATGAGAACGCGCCTCGTCTAAGCCCGAGCGGGCGCGAGGCGGGGGCGAGAAAATTCAGGCCGAATGAATTATCTCCTTGCCAGCAAGCGCGGCTTTTGACATCGATTTCATCGACGAAGTGAAATTACGTCGAACCGACCGCATATGCCCTTGCAAAGGCATTGTTTGCCGCTAACATGTCAGCGGGAGGAACGCTGCGCTAAATGGCTGAAGCCGGACCCTACAAGGCCGCAACCGACGCTCGCAGCGCGCCCGACGGGCTGCTCGTCGAAATGCGCGCCATAGAGAAGCATTTTCCCGGCGTGCGTGCTTTGCGCGGCGCGCGCTTCGACTTGCGGGCCGGCGAGGTTCACGCGCTGATGGGGGAGAACGGCGCCGGCAAATCGACGCTGATGAAGGTGTTGACCGGCGTCAATCAACCCGATTCCGGCGAGATCCTGGTCGAGGGCAGGCCGGTGACGCTGCCTGGGCCCCGCGCGGCGCAAAACCTCGGCGTCAGCATCATCCATCAGGAACTGCACCTGATGAGCCATCTCACCGCGGCGCAGAACATCTTCATCGGCCGCGAGCCGCGCCGCGTGTTCGGCTGGTTCACCGACGACGACAAAGCCAACGCCGACGCGGCGGCGCTGTTCAAGCGGATGAAGATCGACATCGACCCCAGGGGCGAGGTCGGCCACATGACGGTCGCGCGCCAGCAATTGGTCGAGATCGCCAAGGCGCTGTCGTTCGACGCCAAGGTGCTGATCATGGACGAGCCGACCTCGGCGCTCAACGACACCGAGGTCGATCATCTGTTCGCCATCATCGAAGATCTGAAGGCGCACGGCGTCGGCATCGTCTATATCACGCACAAGATGGACGAGGTGAAACGCATCGCCGACCGCGTCACCGTGATGCGCGACGGCGAGACCATCGACACGTTGCCGGCGGCGGGCACGCCGATCTCGCAGATTATTTCGCTGATGGTTGGCCGCGATCTCGCCGACGCGACGCGGGCGGCGCCCAGGAGCGGCGGCGAGGAGGCCTTGCGCGTTGTCGGCCTCAATCGCGGCGCGGCGATCCGCGATGTCGGTTTCAGTCTGCGCAAGGGCGAGATTCTCGGCTTTGCCGGCCTGATGGGCGCGGGCCGCACCGAGGTCGCGCGCGCCATATTCGGCGCCGATCCGATCGACAGCGGCGAGATTTTCATTCGCGGCCGAAAGCAGAGGATCGCCACCCCGTCCGACGCTGTGCGCCACGGTCTGGCCTATCTCAGCGAGGACCGCAAGCGTTACGGCCTCGTCACGCCGATGTCGGTCAGCGACAATGTGACGATGGCGTCCTGGCCGCGCTTCACGGGTGCTCGAATGTTCATGCGCGACGGCGCGCTGCGCAAGACCGCGGGCGAATATGTCAATTTGCTGAAGGTGAAAACGCCCTCGGTCGATCAGGAGACGCGGCTGCTGTCGGGCGGCAACCAGCAGAAGGTCGTGATCGCCAAATGGTTGCTGCGCGATTGCGACATTCTGTTCTTCGACGAGCCGACGCGCGGCATCGACGTCGGCGCCAAGGCGGAGATTTACAAGTTGCTGCAAGGTCTGGCCGATCAGGGCAAGGCGATCGTCGTCATCTCCTCCGAACTGCCCGAGGTGCTGCGGCTGTCGCATCGCATCGTGGTGATGTGCGAAGGCCGCATCACCGGCGAACTCGACGGTCTCACCGCCACGCAGGAATCCATCATGACCCTGGCGACGCAACGCCCGGCGGCTGAACCTATCGAGGCGCAATGACGAACATTCCTTTCGAACAAGCCGCTCCGTCGAGGTCGGGGCTGTTCACGGTGGCGGCGCTGCAAAAGGCGGTGGCTTTCGTCGTCCTGATTGCGTTGATCGCCTATTTCGGCGTCGCGGCCCCGAATTTCCTGACCCAACTGAACATCGTCGGCATCCTGCAGGCGACCGCCGTCAACGGCGTGCTCGGCGTCGCCTGCACCTTCGTCATCATTTCCGGCGGCATCGATCTTTCGGTCGGCACGCTGATGACGTTCGCCGCCGTCATGTGCGGCGTGGTCCTGACCAATTGGGGCTTGCCGATGATCTTCGGCGTCGTTGCGGCGCTCGTGTCCGGCGCCCTAAGCGGCGCCGTTTCGGGAATCATCATTGCGAAACTGCGCGTGCCGCCGTTCATCGCGACACTCGGCATGATGCTGCTTCTCAAGGGGCTCGCGCTGGTCATCGCCCAGGACAAGCCGATCTATTTCAACGACACGCCGAACTTCTCGGTCATCTCGAACGATTCGCTGGTGAGTTATCTTCTGCCGTCGTTTGAAGTTCCCAACGGCGTGTTGATCCTGTTTGCGGTCGCGATCGCGGCCTCCATCGTCCTCAACAAGACGCTGCTCGGGCGTTACATCTTCGCGCTTGGGAGCAACGAGGAGGCGGCGCGGCTCTCCGGCGTCAACGTCGATTTCTGGAAGATCCTCACCTACGCGCTTGGCGGCATGATCTGCGGAATCGCGGGCCTGATCATCGCTTCGCGCCTCAATTCCGCGCAGCCGGCGCTGGGCCAGGGTTACGAACTGGAGGCGATCGCCGCCACCGTGATCGGCGGCACCTCTCTCAGCGGCGGGCGCGGCACGATGTTGGGCACGATCATCGGCGCCTTCATCATGAGCGTGCTGACCAACGGTCTTCGCATCATGGGCGTCGCCCAGGAATGGCAGATCGTCGTCACGGGCGTGATCATCATTGCCGCGGTCTATGTCGACATGCGGCTGCGGCAACGTAACTGAAAGGAAGGGAGCTAGTCTAGCGAACAGACGACATCCATCGCCAAGCCGCCTTGAAAGGCGGGAAACGTTCAACTCAAGGGAGAAACCGATGAAGAAGACTTTGCTGATTGGCGCGCTGGCTCTTGGCGCGTCCGCGGCGCTGACCGCGCCGAGCTATGCCGAAGACTATTTTCCGATCATCTCGAAGGGATTCCAGCATCAATTCTGGCAGGCGGTGAAGGCTGGCGCTCAGGACGCCGCCAAGGCCGACGGGGTGAAGATCACCTTCGAGGGGCCGGAAACCGAGGCGATGG
>JANLPL010000266.1:0-2561 GCA_031367195.1 Bradyrhizobium sp. | reverse complement strand
GGATCGAGCTTCGAAAGAACCCGGACGGGACCTTCACGATGCATATAACCTAATCTCCCGAGAAGGATCCCGCCATGTTCTGGGACGCTTCGGTGATCGACGGATTTTTCTTGCGGGCCAAGGGCGACGTCTTTGGCCACGTTCGCGATCCTCTGTTCGACAAGAGCAGTCGGTCGCTCCGGTGGTTTGTCGTGGAGACCGATCCTGAACAGAGTTGAGTCGGGTCCGGCCGGAGGCGACCCACTCACCTTGGCCGCCTTCGCCAGCCGACTCGTCGTGCTTCTTGTCGCTGTCGCGCTCGCTGCGGCGCTTTGGCGCCTAACCGACATACTGGTCCTGCTGTTTGGCGCGGCTTTGCTAGCGATCGGCCTCAGCGCCTGCGCGAGATTCGTCACGCGCCACACGGGCGTTCCGCGAACTCTGGCCCTCGTTTGGGTCATTGTCTCGGGGCTGGTCGGCATTGTGGCCGTGCTTTGGCTATTTGGATCGATCGTGCGCAGTCAAATCGCCGAGGTCGCCTTGGCCGCGCCGGCGGGTCTGCGCGTCTTTTGGGAGCGTGTAGGAGCTGATCCGTACGGCCGCCTCCTTATCGATCAAGCCCGGTCGATGAACTTGTCGGACGCTACGATTTGGGCGACCTCGACAGTCACCGGCGTCGCGGCGACCTTCACGAAGAGCCTCGGCTATGTGGTCATCGCTGTGATCACCGCGATTTACCTGGCGGCGCAACCGGAACGCTACCGCCATATTTGTTTGCGCCTCGTGCCCCCCGTACATCGCCAGACCGCTAGACGGCTGTTCGACGAGACGGGCGACGTGCTGCGACGTTGGCTCGCCGGTCAGGTCGTCGTAATGGCGACCATTGGCGTTTTGAGCGGGCTGGGCCTCTGGTTTCTCGGGATTGAAGCGGCTTTCGCGCTAGGGCTCATGGGCGGGCTGCTGAGCTTCGTTCCGTTCGTCGGCGCCATCGTCGCCGCTGTTCCCGCGACCTTGGTTGCGCTGACGCAAGGACCGACCCAGGCTGTTTCGGTTATCCTGATGTACCTCGCCGTTCATTTCGTCGAAGGCAATTTCGTCACGCCGCTGGTTCAGGCGGAGGCGACCTCGTTGCCGCCGGTGCTCGCGATCCTTTCGACGATCGCTTTCACGCTGCTGTTCGGTCCCGCCGCGGTCCTGCTCGCGGCTCCGTTGACGCTGTTCCTCATGGCTGCGGTCGAGGTCCTCTACGTCCAGGCGGGCCTTGGCGAAAAACAGGAAGGGGCTCCAGAATTGGAAAATGAGCCCGGCCTTGACAGGTCCGTCCCGAAGTCTGCTCCGCAAACGGTTGGCGCGGAGGCTTCCGCCGCTTCCGGACTCACCGCCCAGGCTGCGGCGCAAATTCTGCTGCGCGACGGGCCCAACGCGTTGGCGCAAGACGGGCGGCGCGGGCCTTTCAGGTTGGTATTGGAAGCCCTTCGCGAACCCATGCTGCAACTCCTGCTCGCGGCGGGCGTCATTTATCTCGTGCTGGGAAACCGGACGGAAGCGTTGATCCTGCTCGGCTTTGCGGTGCTGAACGTCGCGCTCGTAGTCTTCCAGGAAAGCCGAACGGAGCGAGCGCTTGCCGCGCTCAAGGACCTGACCAGCCCGCATGCTCTGGTGATCCGGGATGGGTCGCGCCAGAGCATTCCAGCTGTCGGAGTCGTAGCACAGGATATTGTCGTTCTCAGCGAGGGCGACCGCGTTCCGGCCGACGCGCGATTGATCTCGGCAGCGGATTTAGAGGCCGACGAGTCGTTGCTCACAGGCGAGTCGCTTCCCGTTCGCAAAAAGGCGGGCGGGACGCCGGTCGAGGATGCGCGTCCAGGAGGGGACGATAGCAGCGACGTTTGGTCCGGAAGCTTGATTGTTCGCGGCGCCGGTCTGGCGCGGGTCACGGCGACGGGCGCCCGGACGGAGATCGGCCGGATCGGCAAGTCGCTCGCTTCGGTCGAGAACGCCCCCACTTCGTTGCAGCTCCAAACCCGAAGGCTGGTAAAGCTCTTCGCCATCTTCGGTGTCGGTCTGTCCGTGGTGCTGGCGGTGGCGTATGGCTATTTGCACGGCGAATGGTTGCAGGGAATTCTCGCCGGCATCACTCTTGCGGTGGCGACATTGCCCGAGGAACTTCCGCTCGTTCTGACCATCTTCATGATCATGGGCGCGTGGCGCATGGCGCATAGCAAGGTTCTCACCCGCCGCTCTTCGGCGGTGGAGGCGCTGGGGGCCGTCATCGTTCTGTGCACGGACAAGACGGGAACGTTGACGCTCAACCACATGGCCGTCGCGGAACTGATCGCCGGAGGCCAACGCTTCTCGATCCCGAGGGTTGGTCAGCCCGAACTCCCGGAGGCGTTTCACCGTCTGGTCGAATACGCGATCCTGGCGAGCCGACCCGATCCCTATGATCCCATGGAGCGGGCCTTTGGCGATCTGGGTGCGCGGTTTCTCCAACAAACCGAGCATCTTCACACCGACTTGGCGCTCGCGTTCGGGTTTCCGTTGCAACCCAGCCTGTTGGCGATGTCGCAGGTCTGGCGGCG
>JANLPL010000253.1:0-11358 GCA_031367195.1 Bradyrhizobium sp. | reverse complement strand
ACAGCGAATACGGGATCGTTGAGAAAGCAGAACCCGCTCGCCTGCCCGCGCCGGCCGTGATGCGTGCCGCCGGGCGGGTGGAACACGATCCTGCCCTCCCACGCCAGCCGCGCCGCCCGCATCGAGCCGCCGACCGCCGTCGAGGCGCGTTCGAACATGCCGGGAAAGATCGGGTTCGCGCCGACGCCGATCTGGAACCGCGCGCGTGAAGCCTCATCGAGCCGCTGCTCGCGGTCGGCGCGCGCGAGGGCCTCTACATAGGCGGGATCGTGATAGCGTTCGAGTTCGGCGCGCGAAGCGACCGGGCTCGTCACGTAATTGCCGTCGAGCCAGCCGAGCGCGCGGCACAGGGCCTCGACGGCGCCGGCGCGGGGAATGGCGAGGGGATGCGGCGGCGGGAAGGCGGCGCGGGCAAAAATCTCGGCGCCGATATAGAGCGGCGAGCGAACTTTCGGAACGTTTCGCTGTGAAGTCACAATATGAACCTTTAGCTCGCGCGCTCGGCCACAACAAAGTTTTTGCGCACCCAACCCTGTCATGTGCGCCAATATTTGGCAAAATAGCCCAACGAGCGGGAATGTCGCAAACTCACTCCTAGAAATAAAATCAATACTTAAATCACATCAGCAAATACATTATTCCTAACGCTTTCGATTTGTTGCGACGACAATGCAGTTTACGTAAGAAAAATTCGGTAGATACCCCCTTCAATTTGTGCTTATATTAACATAAAAGACAAGCAAGTCTTGATCTTCGAATCACGAATACCGCATGGACATTTCAGCTCAGTTTGGGGTAGAGAAATGGGTCCTTTCGCCATTCCCAGCCGCGAGCCCGCCCGGTTGACAGCGCTGTGCAGCTACGCGATTCTCGACACCATCGCCGAACGCGCATACGATGATTTGACCCGTTTGGCCGCCTACGTCGCCCAAACTCCCATAGCCTTAATCTCATTCGTCGATCGCGACCGACAGTGGTTCAAGGCGTGTTTTGGGCTCGCCGCCTCGGAAACGCCCAGGGAGCAATCCTTTTGCGCGCATGCGATTTTTAACCCGTCGGAAAATTTCATCGTACAAGACACACAACTCGACGAACGTTTCTCAAGCAACTTGTTGGTTACCAGCGATCCGAAAATCCGGTTCTATTTCGGAGTGCCGCTATTGACTTCCGATAGGCATGCGCTCGGCACGCTCTGCGTGATTGACCGCGTGCCGAGAACGCTCGACCCCGCACAGATTGAAGCGCTTGAGACGCTGTCGAACCAAGCCATGATCCTGTTGGAATTGCGTAGGTACTCGCGCGATCAATTTAAGGCGACCCGCCTCAGGGCGACCAAGTCCCTAACCCCGCGGCTTGAATCGAACGCGCACGATCCCGATGTCAAAGACGCCAATTGCCTTTAGCGCATTTGAAATGTCGGCATCGCGGCGGGATCATCGATAATTCTGACGACTTCGTCAGCGGATCGGCTCGTGCGCCAGCGCCGCGCGCAGGAAATAATAGAGGCCCGTCAGCGCCAGCGCCACCAGCGCCGTCTCCAGCGCATGCGTGAGCAGGTCGCCCAGCTGGAACAGGCCGCCGATCGCCCACCCGGCCGCGACGCCCGCGCCGATTAGCTCCGTGCCCACCAGCACGGCGACGCTGGCGAGCGTCACCGCGTTGGTCATGTTAATCGGTCGGCTGGACGCCAAGAGAGATGCCTTTCGCAAGCGAGACAAGCGGCCTATAGCAGGGGCGAGACCCAAACGGAACCCGCCCTCATGTCGGAAGACGCCATCTTCACCCACGCCGCCGTTGCGGCGCCCCACATGCTGGCGGCGCAGGCCGGGCGCGACGTTTTGCTGCAAGGCGGCAACGCGATCGAGGCGATGGTCGCGATGGCGGCCAGTATCGCCGTGGTCTATCCCCACATGAACGCCATCGGCGGCGATGGGTTCTGGATCATCCGCGAGCCTAGAGGCAAGGTGCGCGCCATCGAGGCCTGCGGCTTCGCCGGCGAGCAGGCGACGCGGGAGGTCTATGAGGCGATTGGCGGCATTCCCCAGCGCGGACCGATGGCGGCGCTGACCGTGCCCGGGGCGCTCGGCGGCTGGAGCGCGGCGCTCGATTTGTCGGCGGCGATCGGGGGAAGGCTGCCGCTCGCCGATCTCGTGGCGCCGGCCGTGACCCAGGCCCGCGCGGGCGTCCCCGTCTCGGCCTCGGAACAACGGAGCCAACCGCGCGACGGCGCCGCGCTCTATGACGCGCCGAACTTCGCCAAGACCTTTTTCCTCGACGGCGAGCGGCCGAAATCAGGGGCGATCCGCAAACAGGAAAAACTCGCCGACACTTTGGCCCAGCTCGGCCACGCCGGCATCGACGATTTCTATCGCGGCGACATCGCGCGCGAACTGGCCGCCGATCTCGAAGCCGTGGGTTCGCCGGTCACGCGCGCGGATCTGCGCGCCTATCACGCGCGCTGGCGCGAGCCGCTGTCGATCAAGACCCGCACGGCGACGCTCTACAATACGCCTGCGCCCACCCAGGGTCTCGCCTCGCTGATGATTCTGGGCATTTACGAGCGGCTCGGAATTGCCCAGATCGACAGCGCCGACCATTCCCATGCGCTGATCGAGGCATCAAAACGCGCCTTCGCGCATCGCGACCGCGCCTGCGTCGATTTCGAGATCGCCATGGAGGATTTCGATTGGCTGCTGTCGCCAGCCTCGATCCAGGCCGAGGCGGCTGCGATTGACATGCGTCGCGCCGCGCCCTGGCCGCTGCCGCCCGAACAGGGCGACACGATCTGGATGGGCGCGATCGACAGGGACGGCCTCGCGGTCTCCTATATCCAGTCGGTCTATTGGGAATTCGGCTCGGGCGTGGTGGCGCCCAGCGTCGGCGTGCTGATGCAGAACCGCGGCATCGCCTTCTCGCTCGACCCCGCAAGCCCGCGGGCGCTGAAACCGGGCCGGCGGCCGTTCCACACGCTCAATCCCGCGCTGGCCGTGTTCGCCGACGGGCGGGTGATGCCCTTTGGCGCGATGGGGGGCGACGGACAGCCGCAATTCCAGGCGCAGGTGTTCACCCGCGTCGCGGCGGGCCAGTCGCTGGCGCAAGCCGTGGCGAGCCCCCGCCTGCTGTGGGGCCGCGCCTGGGGCGCCCATAGCGTGACGGTGAAGGTCGAGGAAGCCTATGACGATTCGCTCGCCGCCGCGCTGATGCGGCGCGGCCACGAGATCGAGCGGCTGCCGGCGGCGCGGGCTGACGGGTTCGGCCATGCCGGGGCGCTGCGGCGCGGGCTGAAGGGCGAGGTCGCCGCCACGCACGATCCGCGCTCCGACGGCGGGGCGCTGGGGATCTAGCGCGCAACGCCGTCCGTTAACATCCGTTATACCCAGCGGCGCCATAAGGACGCATGGACTTCTCGATGTCTCGTTCCGCTCGCCGCCCGGCGACTTCGCGCCGCTGGCTGCGCCTGGGCGAATATAGCTGGGGACGCAGGGCGTTTCTGGTCGCGGCGGCGCTGATCGGCTCGGCCGCCGTCGCCTATGGCGCCAATCTCGCCCGCCGCAACGCGCTGTGGCAGGTCGTGCGGCTGTGCATGATCGACCAGACGACGACGGGGTCGCCCGCTCCGTGCCTGGAAGTCGAACTATCCCATGGGCCAGACAACGGTTTTGTCGTGCTGCGGCCTCCGGTCGGCGAGCCGGACACGATCCTCACGCCGACGCGGCCCCTCACAGGGCTGGAGGACCGGCGACTGGCCGCCGACGACCTGCCCAACTATTTCGCGCTGGCCTGGAACGCGCGCCGGTGGCTCGGGGCCGCCGCGACCGAGGACCGCGTCGCTTTGGCGATCAACTCGCGCCTGTCGCGTTCACCGTATAAGCTGAAGTTTCACCTCGGTTGTCTGACGAAATGCTTTGCGTCCTCGCTGCGCGCGGGCGCGCTGGGGCCCCGGGCGGGGGTATGGTTTCGTGGCCCCGACATGGGGCCGGGGCTGGAGTTGTGGACCTATCGCAGCGGCGCGAAGGCATGGGGCGGGCTCGACCCGATCCGGCTGGCGCTAGGGTTCGCGGGGGCCTCAAGCGAATTGCGGCGCACGACGCTGGCGCTCGTGCAGACGAAGACCGAGTTCGTCGTGGTGGCGATGAAGTCGCGCCCGGGCGGCTGGTACGCCTCGGCCGACGACGTGCTCGACGCGCGGTGCTGAACGGGGCGCGCGCCCGACAACGCCCCCCTCCCGAGGCTTTCAATTGGCCGTCTGTTCTGCTAGAAAACCGCATGGTAATTGGTTGGGTCGGAATGAAAATGGCTCTCTTTCAAAATTTAGTCAACATGAATAAGATTATGCAAAATCTTGAAGCAATTCGCGAAGGCGTCGCGCACCTTCCGGAAATTCACAATCTACAAAACGGCATTATACATGAAATTATGAATAATCATCTGTATATGATTTGGGCTGATTTGGGAAAGGGAAAGATTTTTGAATTCGATTATGATCAAATTCCTATTCGGATGTATCTCCCGACGGGGCCGAGCGATTTGATTCAACACCATATCCTACGGAACAGGACGTTTTTTCATACTGACTCTTTGGAGATGATTCGTACACTTATGCCCATGGCGGGCGAGCGTATTCTCGACGTCGGCGCGTATATCGGCAATCATACGGTTTTCTTCTCCAAAATATGCGGAGCGTCGGAGGTAGAGTCTTTTGAACCGGTCCGAACTTCATTTCGCGCGCTCGAACGAAACGTACTTATCAATGACATAAATGCGAAGATTCACAATATTGGGCTAGGCGCCGAATCCGGCGAAGCCCGTGCGGTTTTGAATCCTTCGAATATGGGTGGCAGTGGCCTACAACCCACAAGCGGGGGGGGCATAAAAATTATGGTGCTCGACGATCTTAATCTCGCACCCTTCCGCGCCATGAAAATTGATGTGGAAGGCATGGCCTTTGAAGTGTTGAAAGGAGCGCGCCGTTCGATTACAGCTAATCGACCGAGTATCCATGTCGAGGCTTTTCCTCATGAATACCCGACGGTGCACGGATTCCTGACTGAGATGGATTATCGCAAGATTGGACAGATCGCTGACGATCACGTCTACGTGCCCGGTTAATTCTTGCGCCGTGATATGTTCGTCTGTGTTCTAGGCACCTCCACGGCCTTTTCTTATTGGGCGTTCGGAGTGGCACGGCACGCCGTTGAGGAATTTGCGGGCGCGGTCCATCACGTGCATTGCACGTCGATTGCGGACATGCACGCTCAGTGGGAAAAGCGCTCGGGTCGCCCCGTGCTGTTCACGACTGACGTGCTCGAAGAAAAAATCTCGACCCTTATTTTGGAGTCCGGCGCGCCGATTGTCGTGCTGGTCGATCCGGCCGATGTCGCCATCGCCACCGCCGCTAAGTTGCGGCCGATGTCGTTTCTCGATTCCGTCCGTCACACGTCGCTCTATATTTCTTCTCTTTCCGACGTTTTGGCGAATACATCAACGGTGGTGTTTGGGGCGAAGGCGCGCACCGCGCTGGTGCACGCCTTTTTGCCGCGGTTCTTGCGGGCGATGCGATTACCGGAAGATGCGGAATTTGTCGCCAAAGTGTTGCAGCGCGTCTGTCCAGACGAGGCCTTGCAGGAAGTCATGACTGTCGAGCAGGCAGTTAGCAACTCGCAACCGATTGTCGAAGTGGCGGCCTTCCTTGCGGAATGTTCTGAGCGTGAAGTGGATGCTTTTCGCAAGGTGTCCGCCGACTACCAGCAAATTCTGGATCGCAACCCGATAATTCAAATCACTTGGCCGTCGGCGATCCTGCATTCCGCATCTTTAGGCTACTCGACCGAAAAGCCTCTTCCGCTGATAGGGCCGGCAAGACCGCTCATCTGGGGTCCCTATATGCATTTGCCCAAGGGCAAATGGACCGCGAGCATGGAGTTCGAGTCGTCCGAAAACCATTCTCCGAATACCCTGGTCGCGGAAGTGCTCATTGACTGGAAGCCTGAAACCCGAGGCGAATTCGACCTTCCCGTACAAGGCATTTTCGTGTGGAAATTGCAGTTCGAGGTCAAAGACAGCACCAAGCCGATTGAAGTTAGGTTGACGCTCAACCGAAGCGCGATCGAGGGCACGTTTTTCTTGCGGGAAGTGCGGCTCTCAAGTGTGGCCGAATTGGGTTGAAGCGGCTTCCCCCTGTCCGCCCCGCAGCGCCGGTGCAACCGACCCCTTCATCTCCCCCGGATCGCTCACGGCGTCGATCTCCAGCGCGCTCGCCCTGTTGATCGCGCCGCCGAACTCGTCTTGCGCGGCGAACAGGCTTTTGAACAAGGCGGCGCGGGCGATCAGAAAGCGCCGTATGACCCCTCCCTACCGCCGCGCGCCGGCGACGGAATAGAGCGCGTAGGGCTCCCGTTCGACCCCGGCGACGCGCCGATGCAAGCTTTGCAACGGCTCGACATGGGCGAACAGGCGGCCGAGCTGGTCGGCGAAGGCGGGGCGGACCAGCGCGAGGCCCGCGCCGCTGGCGTCGAGGGCGGGGCGGAAAGTCCAGCGCTCCGGCTCGCCGAGTTCACCGATTTCGGCGCCCGCCGGGCCATAGAAAGAGAGCAGCGAGGTCGCGGCGTACCCGTCGCTCAGCACGAAGCGCGCGTCGCGCGCGCGCGCGACGGCGAATACGCTTTGAGTGAGTTCGCGCCAGCCGCCGACGCGTAAGGCCGGGTCGGCCGGGCCGAGCGGGGGCCAGCCCGTCGCCAGATGCAGATAGGCGAACGCCGTCGCCGTCCCGCCAAACGCCGCCGCCGCGACGGGGATATAGCGCAAGCGCGGGACCAGCGTCACCGCGCGCGCGGCGATCAGGCAGCAAGCGGGATAGAGCGGCGCCAGCCAGTTGCCTTGCACCCGGTCGTGCAGGGCGTGAACGGCGAAATAGAGCAGCGCCGGCGCTGACGTCGCCAGCAGCAGCCGCATCGGCTCGGAGGGGGGGCCGCGCAGGCGAAAGGTGGCGAACAGGGCGGCGGCGGCGGTCAGCGGGTTGAACAGCGCCAGTTGCGCGCCGAGGAATTCGCCGAGATAGCGCGGCGCGAAACGCATGGCGGCGAGCCGGCCGCCCTGCTTGGCCAGCGTCGCGAAACCATGCGCGGCGTTCCACAACAGAAACGGCGACAGCGTCGCCAGCGACAGCGCGGCGGCGAGCCACGGGCCGGGCGTCGCGAATTGCCGACGCAGCGAGGGCGTCACGGCGAGCGCCAGGACGATGCCGAGCGCCAGAAAGCCCGCGCTCATTTTCGCCAGCCCGGCCGCGCCGGCAGCGAGCCCAACGAGAACCCATGCGCCGGATCGCCCGCGCCAGACCTCGGTCAACCCCAGCAGCGCCAGTGTCCAGAACGCGACCAGCGGCGTATCCGGCGTCGCCAACGGCGCGCCGGCGACCAGCGGCGCGCCGACCCAGAACAAGACCGCCGCCGCCGCCACGCGCGCGTCCTGAAACAGCCGCCAGCCGAGGACGGCGATCATTACGGGGATCAGCGCGCCGGAGAGCCAGAACAAGGCCCGCACGCCGAATTCGCCGCCGCCGAACAGCGCGGTCGAGGCGGCGATGATCCAGGCGACCAGCGGGGGATGATCGAGATAGCCCGCCTGCGGAAAGCGCGCCCAGAGCGAATAGTAAGCCTCGTCGAAAGTCAGTTCGACCCGACCGATGACAAGACCCTGCGCCAGCGTCAGGGCCAGCGCGGCCAGCGCGGCGGCCCGAGTCAATACCAGACCCTCGGCGCGTCCTGGCCCGTCAGCACCGGCCAGACGGCGAGGAGCCCCTGCCGCAGGCGCTGCGGCGAGGGGCTCGCCATGCGCGCGACCAGCACGCCGTCGATGCAACTCGCCCCCGCCTCGAAGCCGCCCTCCGCCTCGATCGCCGTGAAACATTCGCGCAAAGGCTCCAGCCGGGCGGCGGCCTCAGGGCCGATCTGCACCAGCGTCGCCAAAGCGCGCGCGCCGGCGCCGATGGCGATGCGGTCGAGCGTCGCGCCGGCGTGCTCGATCCGCAAGCTTTCCGCGAACACAAGCCTGTCGCCGCGCCGCAGCCGCCAGCGGTCGTGCAATGCCGCTTCGACTCGCGTCTCGCCATGGGCGAGCCGGCCGAAGGCGACGGCCTCGATCAGGGTCAGCGCGCCGGTGGGCGCGACCTGCGCCTCCAGCCGCCGTTCGAGCCTGGCGCCCTCGAACAGCAGCGTCTCCTGCGGCGCCCAGATCAGGGACGCGCCCTCGGCGACTTCAAGCGAAACCTGAATTTCGCAGGGTAACCCATCGGCGCGATAGATCTTTTCCTGAGATTGCCCGGTGACGACGGCGCGCGCGCCAGGACCGGCGGAGATTTCAACTCGCACTTGATCGCCGCCCGCCATCCCCCCGCCGGTATTGACGATTACGGCCTCGCAATTCTCTCGGGCGCGCGGAAAGCGCAGCCGCCAGCCGCCGGTCTCGAAAATTCGCGCGGCCTCGGTGCGCGCCCCGGCGCGCGCGAAGGCGAGACGCAAATGGGCGCGCACGCGGGGCAGTCGGGGGGAAGCGGTCGGCGCGTTCATGGCCTCAGGTCTGGAGCGTCGCCGATTTGGCGCGCCGGTGTTGCCCGGAGTCCACAGCGCGACGAAGCCTTGCGCGCTAAGAGGGTCCGACAGAAGAGCTTTACGCCCATGAGTTGGGTTCCAAATCAAGTCCGCAACGATGAAGCCGCCGACGCCGCGCAATTTCTGTCGCGGTTCGGTTATGTGCTGCTCGCGCTCGGCGTCCCCGCCGGCGTGGTGCTGCACGAACTCGCCATTTTCATACTCTATCCCGTCGCCATCGCCTCCTTCGTGCTGTCGGCGCTGATCGACCCGCCCGGCGACCTGCTGCATCGCATGAGCCGGCTGTTCGCGACCCCCGTCGTCGGCCTCAGTCTGGCCGCGATCGCCTGGGCCGGCGTCTCGGTGCTGTGGACGCCCTATTCGATCCCCGCCGCCCAGCATCTCCTGAAGATGACGCTATGGCTGATCTCGCTGTTCCTGGTGCTGGCGACCACGCGGGGACACGCGCGCGCGACCGATCTTTACCTGTTCCCGATCGGCCTCGTGGTCGGCATGGCGACGATGTTCGCCGCCTTCCTCGCCGACAAGCATGGCGCGGAGATTTCGCAACATCGCATCGCCGACGGCGCGGTGGTATTGCTGACGACGCTGTTTCCCGCCATGGGCGGCTTGGCGGCGCGCGGACGCAACGGCTGGGCGCGGCTGCTGTTGATGGCCGCCTTCGTCTATATCTACGCCATCGGCTCGACCACGATGATGTTCGCGCTGCTGCTGGGTTTCGCGACCCTGTCGTTCGCCGTCTCCGACCTCAGGCGCACGACCAGGGATCTCGCCTGGGCGGGGGCGGCGCTGATGGCGCTGGGGCCGCTGGCGACCATCGTCATCGCCGAAATCGCGCGCGGCGTGATGAACACGGGTCTGGCTACGCTCGGTCGGCCGTTCACGACGCTGGCCCGCGCCCATGCGATGGTGATTCACGAGAAGCTGCTGCTCATCACCGGCCACGGCTTCGAATCGATGGTGCGCGCGATTCAGACCGGGCTGTTTCCGCCGGTTACGCCGCGCGGGCAATTGTTCGCGGTCTGGTACGAACTGGGCGTCGTCGGCGCGGGGCTGGCGGCGACCGGAATCTGGTTCGGCTTCCGCCGCATCGCCGACGCGCCGGCCCGTCTCGCGCCCTATCTCGCCGCCGCGCTCGCCTGCAATCTGACGCTGGCGGCGCTGTTGGAGAATTTCGGCGACATGCTGTGGACGGTTTCGCTCGGCGTGGCGGTGATTTCCTCCAACGTCGCCGCGCGCAGCCAATACCGAACGACGCGGCCTTCGGCGGCGGGGTTGGCGCTGTTTTAGGCGGTGCGGATCAATAGCGCGCCGAGACATTGTCGAGCGCGCTTCACGGAGGCGCGCCATGCAGTTTCATCGCGACGGATTTCGCCCCGGCGATCCCGACTTGCACGTAGCGACGGTCGCAGTGGGTCGCGCGCCGCTCGATGAGGTGGACGTGCTGATCGTCGGCTGCGGCCCGGCCGGGCTGACGCTGGCGGCCCAACTCGCCGCCTTTCCCGATATTTCCACCCGCATCGTCGAACAGAAATCCGGGCCGCTGCAAATGGGCCAGGCCGACGGCGTCGCCTGCCGGACGATGGAGATGTTCGAGGCGTTCGGCTTCCGCGAACGGGTCGAGCGCGAGGCGTATTGGGTCAACGAGACGGCGTTTTGGAAGCCGGACCCCGCCGCGCCGGGACGGATCGCGCGCAGCGGCCGGGTGCAGGATGTGGAGGACGGCCTCTCGCCCAACCGCCACGTGATTCTCAACCAGGCGCGCGTGCATGATTTCTACCTCGACCTGATGCGCTGCTCGCCGCGAAGGCTCGTCCCCGACTACGACAGGCGCTTCGCCGGCCTTGAGGTCGGCGAGGGCGCCTATCCCGTCAAGGCGCAACTCGAACGGCTCGATGCGCCTGGAGACTTCGAGACCGTCAAGGCGCGCTATGTCGTGGGCTGCGACGGCGCGCGCAGCGGCGTGCGGCAGGCGCTCGGGCTGACGCTGAAGGGCGATTCGGCCAATCAGGCCTGGGGCGTGATGGACGTGCTCGCCGTCACCGACTTTCCCGACATCAGGCTGAAATGCCTGATCCAGTCGGGCGGGGAAGGCAATATCCTCATCATTCCGCGCGAGGGCGGCTATCTCGTGCGGGTTTATGTCGAGATGGACAAGCTCGCCGTCGATGAGCGCGTCAGCGCGCGCGCGATCACGCTCGATGACCTCATCCGCGCCGCCCAGCGCATCCTTCAGCCCTATCGTTTCGCGGTGACGGAAACGGCGTGGTGGTCGGTGTACGAAATCGGCCAGCGCCTGTGCGAGCGGTTCGACGACGGCGCGGGTCACCCCCGAGTGTTCATCGCCGGCGACGCCTACCACACTCATAGCCCGAAGGCGGGCCAGGGCATGAACGTGTCGATGCAGGACGCGTTCAATCTCGGCTGGAAACTCGCCGCGGTGTTGCGCGGGCAAAGCACAGCGTCGCTGCTCGCCAGCTACTCGTCGGAGCGGCAGGGAATCGCGCAAGACCTGATCGATTTCGACCGTGAATGGGCCGCGATGATCAGCGCGCCGGTGCACTCGGTCGATCCGGCGCAGTTACAGCGCTATTTCGTGCAGGCCGGGCGCTACACCGCCGGCACGGTCACGCGCTATCGGCCCTCCTCGATCACGGGCGAGGCCACGCATCAGGCGCTCGCCGCAGGCTTCGTCGTCGGCGAGCGGCTGCATTCCGCGCCGGTCATCCGGCTCGCCGACGCCAAGCCGATG
>JANLPL010000220.1:0-26861 GCA_031367195.1 Bradyrhizobium sp. | reverse complement strand
TAGGAAGACGACAGTCTCAAAAAGCGCCTCACATTCCCCGACCCAGCTATCCACCGCAATCCTCCGTTTGGCGAATCAGTGGATAATGAGAGATTCAGCACTTCATCGACTTGTCGAGAACTTCTTCACCCGATTGCCCTGCTCCATTGGGCTTTCGCACTTGACAAAACACCTATAAAATACTACTTTCGACACGTTAGCGGCTCTCAGCC
The DNA here is from genome assembly GCA_031367195.1 of Bradyrhizobium sp. Classification (GTDB taxonomy): domain Bacteria; phylum Pseudomonadota; class Alphaproteobacteria; order Rhizobiales; family Beijerinckiaceae; genus Roseiarcus. The sequence goes on along the minus strand of JANLPL010000220.1, from coordinate 26,649 downwards.
TGCGCGAGCAGTGATCCGCGTCTAAGACCCCACCAGGGGCGGCCGTGCACCGGGCGATCACAAGCTTAAGCACGGCCTTAGATTCAGAGGTGCGCCCCAAAAGCGTGCCTCTTTTTTTTGCGAATTTCAAACTGGCCCACTACCGTCTTTCTGGGTCGATTGACTCAGGCACGCGCCCATGCCTTCAACCCGTTGGCGACAGCATGTGCGTGCGCGAAGGCGCGCGTGCGTGCGGCGTAACAACGCGCGAGCGTCGCTCCGCCGCCGTGAGGCCGTAGATGCAACTGATCATCAGGAACATATGACGCCAATGGTTGGTGTCGATCTGGAAACCTTGCAGAAGCTGGGGAAAAAGCGCCGCCCAGACCGCAATCGCCTCCGATTGAAGCGGCGTGCGGAGAAAGCAAATTCGCCAGCCGAAATAGAGCGTCACAGCGAAGAAGACCGTGAAGGCGATGCCGCCGGCCCATCCGAATGAACCGAACGCGCTGAGGAACACTTCGTGCGGATCTATGGGAAATATATGCGAGAAGCGCTGCGGGCCGAAACCGAGCGGGCGCTCCAGAAGTAGAGGCAACGAGCGGAATTGATTGCCGAACCGGCCCTGAGGGCCGGCGTCGTAGTCTTGCTCCAGCGTTGCGCGTTCGAACGCCAACTCGCGCGCGGCGGGCACTGATAAAACGATAACGACGATAGCCGCGAGTATTCCCACGCCCATTCCCGCGACCTTCAATGTGCGCCCGCGCATCTGCAAGCTGCCACTGGTGACGAAGGTGAGGCCAAGGAGCAGCATAATCGAAAGCAGGCAGTCTGTGATGGCCCCGCGCGAGAAGCTGAGGAGCACGCCGACCAGCAGCACGACAAGGCAGGGAATCGCGACGAGCCAACGCTTGCGCCTGAGCAGCAAGTCCTGAAACAACCAGACAATCGGCGGCGCGAGGAAAGGTCCGAACACGTTCGGATCCTTGAAGAACCCCATGGCGCGGGTGTTGTCGTACAACGTGAAATATTCGCCTGTGCCGGCGATATTGAAATAGCCAATAACGCCTAACAGAGCAGAGATCACGCCAGCCGCGACATAGCCGCTGCGGATCGTCGCCATCCGCGCCAGCGGCGCCGCCGCAACAATAGCCGCGAACAGGATCGTCGCCAATGAAATATAGAGCGTGACGAAGATGAAGTTGAAACTTTCCTTCTCGTCGAAAAACGGGATCAGGGTGATAAATCCACTGGCGTCGTAGAAAAGCAAACAGGCGATCATCGGCGCAAGCGCTTGATCGAACCTCGTTCCGCCGTCGGCGAAAGCGAGAGCAGCGATGGGAAACATCAATTCGTAGGGCGACGGCTCGATCGCGACGAAGCCGCTGACCGCCAAATAAGTCCAAAGCACGCCGCGCTTCAGCGACTCGCTGGTTTTCATTTGAGCAAAACTCCGCGCGCGCCGGACAGTACGGAGTTTATGGTTAACGATTTGTCAATCTCGGGCTCGGCGCGGCTTGTTTGGGCGCGGCCCGGCTCGCGTAAAGCCGGTCTTAACGCCGGCGGCTTTAGCTGAAAGCTGCGCGAAGTCCCGCGCGTCCGACGCCTCACATGCTGATCGCTGCCGCCTTCCTGTTCAATTCTGCCGGCAATTTCGTGCTGGGCGTGGCGCTTAGCGCCATTCTCGGTCCGGCCGAGTTCGGCCGCTTCGCGACCGTGGCGCTGGCGGGGCTGACGCTGGCGGGCAGCGTGTTCGACTGGCTGCGCATGTCGACCATCCGTTTCGCCGGCGATGCGGAGCAAGGACCAAGCTTCACCGCGAGCCTGGAGGCGGCCTATTTCGCCACGGCGCTGGCCCTCTATGCACTGACGGTCGTCACTTGGGCTTGCAGCCTCGATTTCGGCTTTGGGACAACCTTGCTGTTCCTGACGCCGCTGTACACGGTCGCGATCAGCCGGGTCGATTACTCCGCCGCGCAATTCCGCGCGCGCGAGCAACCGCACGCTTTCGCGCTGATTTTTGCATTGCGGCAGACTTTCTGCCTCGTCGCAGCGCTGGCGGTCGCCTATTGGCGTCGCGACGCGGCCACGACGCTCGCTGCCTTGGCGGTCGCCAATCTCGCCGCCGCCATCGCGCTGAGTCCGGCGATGCGGGTGAGCGGAGCCAAATTGAAGGCGGCGCGCAAGGCCGACGTCTGGCGATTTTTCGTCTACGCCAAGCCGCTCGTCGTCTCGATGGTGATTTACGCTATCATTTCTCTGGTCAACCGGCAGATCGCGCTGGCCCGATACGGCGCCGCGGAGACCGGCGAATTCGCGCTCGCTTTCGATCTCAGTCAGCGGCTGTTTCAGGCGCTTTACGCTTTGCCGGAAATCCTGCTGTTCCAAATCGCGCTGCGGCGCGAGCGCGAATTGGGACGGGCGGCGGCGCAAGCGCAGCTTGCGCTCAACGCGACCTTGTCGCTGGCCGCGTTTCTGCCGATCGCCGCCGGCTATTTCGCGCTCGGGCCGACCTTCGAGCGGCTGATCGTGCCGGCCTCGTATCGCGGCGATTTCACCCGCATCACGTTACAACTCGCGCCGGGGCTGATTTGCTACGGCGTGCTGGTGATCGCGGTGAATCCGGTGTTTCAGTTGGCGCAAAAGACCTGGCCGGTGACGGCGGTGGCTCTGCTGGCTCTCGGCGTCGATATCGCGCTTGTCTCCTCGGGCGGTGCGGGCGGTGGCGTCGATGGGCTCGCGCGCGCCTACTCGCTGAGCCTGATGGCCGCGGCTGTGGCGGGGGTGGCGGCGGCGTTCCGCAACAAGGCGGTGCGGCCGCGCCTGCGCGATCTGGCGATCCTCGCCGGCGCGCTGGCGGCGCTGGTGGCGGCGGTTCGGCCGCTCAACTCGATTTCCTCGCCGGCGTTGGCTGCGCTCGCCGGGGTGGGCATAGGGGGTGCGATCTACGCCGGAGCGCTGCTCGCATTCGATTTCGCCGGCGCCCGGGGCTTTCTCGCCGAGCGGCTGAATCGGCGCGCTTTTCGGCTTTGGATTCACCCCCGCGAAACCGCCTGACGTTATCCCCAGGAGTCACGGAGTTCCCATGTCGCAGGTTTCGCCCGTCGTCATGTTCGGCTCGGCCAAGCCGGTGACCTGCGCGGTGATGGACTATGCGCATCGGTTGCGCGATGCGATCGAGGCGCAGCGGCCGGGTCTTGTGCGGATCGAGACGATTGAACCGGAGCGGCCGTTCGCCTTTGTCGCAGCGATCGTAAAGGCTTTGCGCGCCGGCGCGGTCGTGCATCTGCAAATGCCGATCGAGGGCTGGGGCAACAGCGTCGCGCCGGGCGTCGCGCTGTTCGCCGCGCGCGCGCTGACACGCAAGGGCCGCATCGTCGTCACGCTGCATGAATGGACCTCGCTCAACGCGTTGCGCTATCTCTCGATGATTCCCGATTTGCTGGCTGCCGACGGCTTCGTGTTCGTTTCGCCGCGCCAGCGCGACGCGTTCCTGCGCACGCCCTGGGTCACGCGGGCCAGGAAGGCGCAGGCGCCGCTGATCCCGATCGGCCCTAACATCATGCCCGCGCGGATCGACGCGGCGAAGGTCAAAGCCGAGCGCGCGAAGCTGATAGGAGCCGGGGAGACCCGCGCGGATCTCGTCGTCGGCTTTTTCGGCGTGCTCTACGCCAGCAAGCGGCCCGACCTGCTGCTGCGCGCGACGCAGGCCTTGCACCAGCGCGGCGTGAAGGCGCGGCTGCTGATCTGCGGCGATTTTCTCTGGGATAAGCCGAATGACCGCGTTGCGTTTCTGGCGCTGGCGAGCGAACTCGGCCTGGACGACTGGCTCGATTTTCGCGGCCGGATCGACGACGAGGGCGATCTGATGGCGACGCTGTCAGCTTCCGACGTCTTCCTGCTGCCCTATGCCGACGGCGTCAGCCTGCGGCGCGGCAGCTTTCAGGCGTTGAGCCAACTCGCGCTGCCGCTTGTGACCACCTTTCCCGAACAGGCCGACGAGTTCGACGCGATGCCGGCGCTGAAGGCCAAGATCGAGAGCGCGGCGACGGCGCTCTGTGCCGCGAACGCGAGCCCGGAAGTGTTCGCCGACGCGCTGACGAGGGTGGCCACGCAGAAGTCGGCTGCGTTCGGCGTGGCGCTGGACTCGATCTGGCGCGAAGCGGCGAGCGCGCATCTTGCCTTCTACGATGCGCTCGTAGCAGCGCGCTGAGACCCCTATTCAGACAACCAAGGTCGCCTTGCGACAGGCCTTGCGCTTAGTAAGCATTCTCGTTGCGCACCAGCGAAACCGGCGTCATGGCGAGGATGTAGAGGTCCAGCCAGAGCGACCAGTTTTCGATGTAATAGAGATCGTGATCGACGCGGGCCTGGATTTTCTCCTGCGTGTCGGTCTCGCCGCGCCAGCCGTGAATTTGCGCCCAACCTGTGATGCCGGGCTTGACGCGATGGCGCGCGAAATAGCCTTCCACCACCTCGTCGTATTTGCGATCGGCGGCCTTGGCGTGCACCGCGTGGGGGCGGGGGCCGACCAGAGAGAGATCGCCTTTGAAGACGACGTTGAAGAGTTGCGGCAATTCGTCGATCGAGGCCTTGCGGATGAACTTTCCGACCCGCGTGACGCGCGGATCGTCGCGGGTGACGAGTTTCGCAGCGGTGGCGTCGAGTTTGTCGACATACATCGAGCGGAATTTGAAAACCTCGACCAACTCGTTGTTGAAGCCGTAGCGCTTCTGCTTGAACAGGATCGGACCCTTCGAATCGAGCCGGATCGCCAGCGCTGTCAACGCGAGAAGCGGCGACAGCGCGAGCAAGGCCAGTGCGCCCACGACCTTGTCCATCGCCATCTTGACGAGGACATCGCGGTCGCCCAGCGGCTTGTCGAACACATCCAGCATCGGCGTCGCGCCGAGATAGGAATAGGAGCGCGGCCGGAACCGGATGCGGTTGGCGTGGGCGGCGAGCCGAACGTCGATCGGCAACACCCAGAGCTTGCGCAGCATTTGCAGGATGCGCTGCTCGGCGCTGATCGGCAGCGCGAACACGGCCAGATCGATGCGCGAGTGACGGGCATATTCGACGAGATCGTCGATAGTGCCGAGTTTCGAAAATCCCTCGACCGTCGTTGGCGAACGCGCATCGCCGCGGTCGTCGAACACGCCGAGCAGGTTGATCTCGGTCGGATCGGCCTTGGAAAGATCGCGGATGAGGTCGCGCGCGAGTTCGCCCCCGCCGACCACGACCACGCGCTTCTGGAACCGGCCGGAAACGGCAAGACGATCGACAACGAAAGCCAGCGCGAAGCGGGCGACCGCCAGTAGATTGAAACCGATCAGGAACCACGCGCCGAGCCAGAAGCGCGAGATCACATTGTCGAGCTTGGCGAAGAACACGATGGCGATGAGGCCGGCGAAGATCACCGTCCAGGCCCCGCTCAGGCGGAACAGTTGCGCGATCGGCCGGCGCAGCGCCGAGACGCTGTAGCTCTGCAACAGATGGAAGGCGATGCAAGCGATCAGCGCGACGCCGAACGCCAGCAGATAATAGATCGGCTGCGCGCCGATCTGCTGCACGACATGGGCCTTATAGAGCGCGAGCGCGGTGGCGCAGATCAACCCGAAGTCGAGCGCCTGGGCGGAAGCGACGAGCAGAATTCGGGAATAGCGCGGCGCGGCGGGGGCTTCGGCGGGCGGCAAGGATTGGTCGCGCGCGTCGGCGGGCTTGGGGTCGATTTGAATATTTCGCAGTTGGTCGGCTGAAAACAGCGACATGTTACGCCTCGTTGACAATCTGCGCGGCGGAGGCTCGTGCGCTCCGCGATGAACGGCGGTCGAGTTCGCGCGAGGCCAGCGCCTCGCGATAGGCCGCGATCACGGCGTCGGCCATCTGCTCGACCGAGAACCGGGCCTTGACGTAGTCGGCAAGCTGCTTGGCGCGGCTTGCGCGCTCATGCGCCGGGCGGTTCATTTCCGCGACGATGCGGCGCGCGAGTCCGACGGGGTCGTCGGGGCTCCCAAGCCGGTCTCGGTACGGCCCGAAAATCTCGGGAACGCCGCCGACGTCGGTGGTCAACAGCGGCACTTGCGCCGCGACGGTTTCGAGCACGATATAGGGCATGGATTCCGCGCGCGACGGCGCCGCCATGATCCGCCCGCTCTCGAAGGCGCGGCGCACCGGCATGGGGCCGGGGAAGCGGACGCGGTCGGAAATCCCCAGGCGAGCGGCCTGGGCGATCAGCGCCTCCCGGTCGGGGCCGGAGCCGACGAAAACCGCGGAAGGGACCGCCCCGGTTTCGCGGCCGACCAGCGCCAGCGCGTCGAGCAGGGTATCGACGCCCTTGGCGGCGCGCAATTCGCCGACATAGAGAATGTCGGCGGCGTCCTGCGCCGGTATGGCGGGGCTGAATTCGGCGGGGCTCAGCCCGTTGACGACGACGCGGGCGATGCCGGCGCGCACGCCGACATATTGGTCGTATTTGCCGCGGATATTGTCGCTCTCGAACAAAAACAGATCGGTGCGCCGCGCCATCGCGCGCTCGACCTGCATATAAAGTCTGTGCAGCGCGCTGCCCGGGGAATAGTTGAAACTGCCGCCATGCGGGGTGTAGGCCCGGATCGGCGCGCCGAGGAAGCGCGCATAGAGGCCGCCCTTCGAGCCGTGCCCATGCACCACATCGGGCTTGGTCGATTTCAGGAACCGGGAGAGGGCGCGCAGGGCGAAGAGGTCGCGGAGATGCGGATTGCGCGGAATGGGGGTCGTGACGACGCCGAGTTGCGCGCCGCCGGGAATGCGGGCGATGGCTTCGCGCACGCGCCGCCCATCGCCCTCGGAATCGAAGAAAAGGCCGACGGCATGGCCGCGCGCGGCCTGTTCGACGGATAGATCGATAACGTGGCGAAACAATCCGCCAAGCGGGGCGCGAAACACGTGAACGATCCGCAACGCGCTCGAACTCGACACAGACCACTCCGCGGGAACGCCGCGCTTTTGGTTAAGCGGCGCGCACCGAAATCTAGGGCTTTTTCCTAAAAGAACCGTTCTCTTACGGTGACGGTGTCGCCGGGACGGATCGGGAAGGTCATCGGCACGCTCGCGGTGGCGGCGCGGCCGTCGATGCTGCGCGTCAAGTCGATCCCGCTCTGGTCGCCGCGCGGCGAGAAGCCGCCGGCGATGGCGATCGCCGTCTGCGCGGTCATCCCGTTGACGAAGGGATATTGCCCGGAGCTGCCGACTTCGCCGAGCACGAAGAAGGGACGGAACGCCTCCACTTCGACCGAAACTTTCGGCTCACGCAGATAGCCCCCGCGCAGACGCGCTTCCAGCGTGGTGGCCACTTCCGCGGTCGTGAGATTTTGCACGTGAACGGAGCCGATCAGCGGCATCGCAACGTTGCCGGCGCCGTCGACGTTGAAGGAATTGGTCAGATTCTCCTGGCCGAACACGATCACGCGCAGCCGGTCGCCGCTCGACAGCCGATAGGGCGCATCGATCGAGGCGCGCATATCGGCGCCATAGGGATGGGTGGCGCATCCGCCGAGCCAGAGGACGACAAGCGCCAGACTTGCGAACATTCGCTTCATCGACATACGACCGCACCGCTTCAACTGACCACGGAGATTTCTAGCCCCGCATGGTTAACGAAAGGCTGATGCGGACGGGAATTAACCGGAAGGCAACCTTGATCTTTCATAGATCGTTCAGCACGACGGGTGGCGTCAGGAGCGGTCTATGGCATGGGGTGACGAGACGGCGTCGCAGGGTCTCGACCTGCCGCGACTGATCTCCGCCGTTTCCGCGCACAAGCGGTGGATCGTCGGGCCGACGCTGGTCGCATTTCTCTGCGCGCTGGCTTTCGTCGTCGTCACGAAACCGCATTACACCGCGACCGCCAAAGTGATGCTGGCGAACGGCGACAACTATTTCACGCGACCGGAGAAAGCTACCGCCGACGCCGCCCCCGTCATCGACGATATGACGGTGCTGAGCGAAGCGGAGGCGGCGAAATCGCCCGATGTCGAGCGCAAGGCGATGGCGAAATTGTCGCCGGAAGACCTGTCCGAATTCTCCAGCGGCGGTCTATTCTCGCTGTTGAGCCGCCACGTCGACGACAACGGCGAAGATCGGCGGCTGGACGCGTTCGGCAAGCGGGTCGAAGTCTATCCGCAGGCGAAGACGCGCGTTCTGTTGTTTGAATTCAACTCGCGGGATCGCGCCGTTGCGGCGCGCGGCGCCAATGCGCTGGCGCAAGCCTTTCTCGAATCGCAACAAAGCGCGAAGGACCAGGAGACGCGGTCGGCGTCGAAATGGCTGTCCGAACAGATCGACGCGCTGCGCGGCAAAGTCGCCACAGCCGAAAGCCAGGTCGAGGAATTGCGCGGCAAGTCGGGCCTGCTGGCGAGCGTGAACGGGCTCGCCGTGCCCTCGCAGCAACTCTCCGAGATCGCCGGGCAGATCGCGACCGCGCGCACGGCGGAGGCCGCCGCCGCGTCCAAGGCGGCGTCGTTGAAGGATCTGGTGCGGGCGGGGCGGCTCGACGACGTCGCCTCGGTCGCCAATGACGAATCGTTGCGACGCTACGCGGAATCGCGCGTCGCCATGCGGGCGCAGATCGCAGAACTCGGTCGCACGATGCTGCCTGGCCATCCCCGCATGAAGGAGCTTGCCGGCCAACTCGCCGGGATCGAATTGGAGATCCGCGCCGCCGCGATGAAGCGGGTGCGCGGTTTCGAGGAGGACGCGCATATCGCGGCCAGTCAGTTGAAAAGCCTGGAGCAGGCGGTGACCAACCAGGCCAAGACCGTGACCTCGGGCGACGCCGATCAGGTGAAATTGCGCGAACTGGAGATCGACGCCAAGACGGCGCGCGATCAGCTCGAATCCTATCTCACCAAATATCGCGAGGCGATCGCCCGCAATGCGGTGAACGCGGTTCCCGCCGACGGCCGCATCATCGCCGTCGCGCGCCCGCCGCTTAACCCCAGCTTCCCCAAGACCGGGCCGACTTTATTGCTGGCGACGCTGGCGGGGCTGTTTGTGAGCCTCGGTCTCGTCGTCGCCAAGATCCTGCTGAGCGATGGCGCGGCCGCCCCCGTCGCCGTCGCGCGGCCGGCCCCTTCGGCGCGCGCGAACATCGCCAGCCGCGACCCGCAGACGCCGTTCGGCATCGATCCGCTGCCGGAGGGAGAGGACGCGCCTCCAACCGCAGAAGCGCCGCGCGAGGAGACTTCGCGCGAGCGGCAAATCTGGACCGCGGCGGTGGAGAGTTTCGTCGATCGACTGGCCGACACCGGCGAAGGGGAGACGCTGCCGTTGATGGTCGCGGGCGAAGGCGGCGCGTTGCCGGCGGCGCTGGTCGCGGCGCGGCGCCTGAGCAAGCGCGGAGCGACCGCGCTGGTCGATCTCGGCCCGAGCCCGGAATGGCTGGCCGATTTGTTCGACCGCGAAGACGCTGAGGGCCAGCCCGATTTCGGCCTGAGCGACATCGTTGCAGACCCGTCCGCGCTGGCGCAAGCGACGCATCGCGATCTCTCCAGTTCGCTCGTCATCGTGCCCTCGGGGCGCGGCGAATTGTCGCCGGAGGATCTGGCGCCGGTGCTGGAGACGTTGGCGTCGAACTACGCTTTTGTCGTGGTTCACGCGGCGGACTGGCGCGACCCGCTGGCGACGCGCGCCGCGCAGGAGATGGCGGCGATGATCGTCGCCGCGCCCGTCGCGGATATCGGCTGGATCGAGACGCGCGTGCGCGCGGCCTATCGCGACGAGGGGCTCGCGATCAAGCCGATCGGCGTGGGTCCGCGACCGCGGCCAAGCGAGCGGGCGGCCTAAAACGTCAAATTGATACGAACGCCCGCCAGCACGGCGTCGCCGACCTTCCGGTTCGGCGCGAGCGGATCGGCGAGGCCGCCGCCGGGGTTGCGGATATATTGCAGGTTTGGCTGGATCTGCGCCCACGGCGTCGCCTGAAATTGATAGGTCGCCTCCAGCATCGCCTCGTAGTCGCACTTCGGCTTAAAAACGCCGGGGTGGTAGAAGGCGGAATCGGCGCTAAAGCCGACCGCGCCCCCGCCGATCTCGACCCGGCCGAAGCCGAGCGCGAAAGTATCGTCCTTGCGTCCGGGCAGCCGATCGCGCAGCGCCATGCCGCCGTTGAGGCTGAAAGCGACGAGATTGCGGTCGCGCTGCGGGGACAGGATCGGCCGCAGGAACAGGCTCAACGTGCGTTCCTTTTCAACGCCGCGCCAGACCATTTGTTCGGCGACGGCGTAGAGGCCGAAATCGCCGCGATGGACAAACGGAGCCCCCGCCGCCGTGGGATTGGCGAGTTGCTGCCCCAGCGCGTTGTAGCGCAGGTCGGCGAATCCGAGGTTGTCGCACCAGCCACCGAACCTATAGACGCCCGCGAGTTCGCCCTCGCCCTGGCCGAGCGCAAATTGCGCCTCGGCGATGGCGAGCGCGCCCTGCACGGGAAACCGCACGCCATAGGCGTTTGCGCGCTGCGGGTCGGGGTCAGCGTTGGGCACGCGCGCGCAGGCCCAGCGCCGAGAGCGGAAACGCCGGGCCGCCGCCGGGCATGTCGGTCGCGAACGGCGCCGGCCAGCCGAACAGCGAATTGACGAAATAGCCGGCGCTGGGGTGATTGGCGAACTCGACGTCGAGGCTTTGCTGCCCGAATTTCACATCGACATGTCGCCGAATTTCTGGTCCCACCACAATTCCCACAGCCGGGTCGCGCGATCGCCCTCGACGCCGCTGATCACTTGCAAAGCGCCAATATTGCGGGTTGAAAAACTCTCGCCATGCAATTGCAGCACGCTGGCGTTGAACTGCCCGCCTTCCCAGCCGAACGCCGCTTTCGGGTCGAACTGAAGGGTCAGCGTCGTCAGCCCGTTGTAATCGGCGCCGCGCTGCAAGCCCCGTGGGGATTGGCGAAAACCTCGCTCGTCGCGGTGAGGTTAAGCGTGCCGCCCATTTTGACGAAGGCTGGGCGGAAACCGCCGAGATCGCCGAACAGATTGGCGCTGTAACCGGGCGCGGGATCAGCCTGGGCGTGCGCCGCGGTCAAGGCCGCAACGGCGGCGCCTCCGAGAAGGCCCTGAAGTCGCGAAATATGTAGCAGAGCCTGTGCCATATTGCGACAGGCCTCGTGCTGCTGGATGCGAAATCGCGTTATAGGACGCGTTAGCTTGAGCAAGAGCGAACGGGCGTCGCCTTTCGCCGAGAAGCAAGGATAGGCGCCGCTGGCGCAGCGCGGGCATGGAAAAAAGGTTGCACTAAAGCGTGTGGGACAAGCCAAAGTCATTTTTTTTTGTTAAAGGGCGTCAAAACAGCCACGCGACGCTGCCCCGCACCGAGGAACTCGCCGAGGAACCCATGATGAGCCCGCCCGACCGACCCTTGCGGATCCTGATGGTCTGCGACCTGTGGCAGGGATCGGATTCCTATGCGCTGGCGCGCGCATTCCGCCGCGCCGGCCATTCCGTCACCATCGTCTCCGATAGCGCCTATTGGGGCCGGGAATGGCGCAGCCGCGTCCTGCGCGCCGCACGCTGGCTGCTGCAATCTTTCATCATCCGCGATTTCAACGATGCGCTGGTCGCGAAGGCCGAGGCGCTGCATCCCCATCTCCTGTTCGTGTGCAAAGGACGCCTGGTCGAGCCGCGCGCGATCGAGGCGGCCAAACGCGCCGGCGCCAGCGTCGCGCTGTGGTGGCCCGACGTCAGCTTTTTCGCGCATGGGCCGCTGATTCCGCGCGCGGTGCCGCTATACGATTGGGTGTTCACGACCAAGACGTTCGGGCTGGCGGACCTCAAGACCAAGTTCGACTTCACGAAGGCCTCGTTCGTTCCGCACGCCTATAATCCGGAAGTGCACCATCTTTTCCGCTGCGACGCCAGCGACGAGGCGCGCTACGGTTGCGACGTCTCGTTCATCGGCACCTGGTCGCCCAAGAAGCAGGCGCTGCTCGAAGCGCTGGTGGCGGCGCGGCCGGACGTGAAGCTCAAAATCTGGGGCATGCAATGGGAGAAAGCGGGAGCCCGCCTCGCGCCCTGGGTCGAATCGCGCGAAGTGCTCGGCGCCGAATACGCCAAGGCGATTCGGCTCTCCAAGATCAATCTGGGAATCCTCAGCGAACTGCGTAAAGGCGCTTCGAGCGGCGATCTCATCACCGCGCGCACGTTCCACATCCCCGCCTGCGGCGGCTTCATGCTGCATGAGCGCACTACCGAAGCCCGCGAATATTTCGAAGAAGGGCGCGAGTGCGCGATGTTCGAGGGCGCGGCGGAAATGGCCGCCAAGGTCAATTACTACCTCGATCACGCGACCGAGCGCGAAGCGATCATCGAGGCGGGGCGTCAGCGCTGCCTTAGCTCGGCGAATTCGGTGGATGACCGCGCCCGCGCCATGCTCGCGCAGATCGGACGCCTTCGCAACGATCCGCACGATGTCGTGATGGCCCCGGCCGCGTCCTATTTCGCCAAGGCGGTCAACGCGCCGTAAAGCGTCTTGCCCATCAGTCGCCGCCCGGCGGCGGTGGCGGCGAAACGCGCGCGCAGCGCCGTCCAATGCAGCGCGCCGGCCTGCGCCCAGCGCAGCGGCGCGCGCGCATCGTGCGTGCGATTGACGCAGATGCGGTTGACGTTAGCGCCCGGGATCGCTTGCGGCAGCGGCCGCGAATTGCCGACCAGCGTGAAGCCGGCGCGAAGCGCGGCCGCCCGTTCGCGGGCGCCGCCATGCCCGCCCGGCAGCGCCATCGTCTTGACCGGGACGCCGGCGATACCCCCGAGATAGTCGCGGCTGGCGGCGAGTTCATCGGCGAGTTCTGCGTCGGTGAGCGAAGTCAGCGCCCGATGCGTCGCGCCGTGGCCGCCGAGTTCGCAGATTCCCTTGAGATCGCCGAGGGCGCTTGCGGAGAGATAGGCCGGGTCGCGCGCGGACCAGTCGCGCACGACGAAGGCGGTCGGCGTCAGCCCCTCGTCGGCGAGGAAACGGAACGCCGCGGCATTGCTGGCGTGGCCGTCGTCGAAGGTCAGCGCGACATGGGTTCCGCTCCGCACATAGTCGGGCCGGTCGCATTCGCTGAACTTGACGAACGAGACGCCGGCGTCGCGCAGCGCGCGAATCTGGTCGCGAAAGGTCGCAAGCCCGACGTCGTAAAACCCCTCCGGCGCGCCGTCGGGCGTGTGATGATACATCAGGACAATAACGGCCATGACGACGACGCTTAAGCCGACGCGGCGCCGGCGCGCAACCGCTCCACCTCGGCGGCGAGCGCGAGGCGGCGCTGCGGCGGTAGAGCAAAGCGAGGCGTCTCGATCCGCACCGCGCCCAGGATGCGCGCCGGGCGCGGGCTCAGCACGTAGATCACGTCGGCGAGATCGAGCGCGTCTTCGACATCGTGGGTGACGAGCACGGCGCTGAGCCGCTGGTTCTCGATAAGCCGCGCGAGGTCGGCGCGGATGGCGCGGGCGAGCGGCGGATCGAGCGAAACAAAGGGCTCGTCGAGCAGCAGCAGGCCGGGCTTGGCGGCGAGCGCGCGAGCAAGCGAGGCGCGGCGGGCGAGGCCGAGCGACAGTTCGCCGGGATAATGCGTGCGATGCTCGGAAAGACCGAGGTTTGCGAACAGCGCGGCGCGCTCCTCGACTGAGGAATCGGGCGCGGCGATCCGCACATTGTCCTCGACGTTACGCCACGGCAGCAGGCGCGGTTCCTGGAACGCCATGGCGACGCGCACGTCAGGCGGACGGCGCATGGACCCTTCGTATTCGCCGTCGAGCCCCGCGAGAATGCGCATCAAGGTGGATTTGCCGCAGCCCGAGGGGCCGATCAGCGCCGCCGTCTCGCCGCGCGCCAAGGAGAAGGCGAGACCGGCGATAATCTCAACCTCCTGCCCCCCCGCCGTGCGCGCCGCCTTGCGCGCGACTTCAAGCGCGAGCGGGGCGTGGTCGCCAGCGGCTGACATGACGTTCAAACGGTTGGACAAGCAGGCTCTCGACAATCAGCATGAGGGCGGTGAAGGGCAGGGCATAGGCCAGCAGCGTCGCCACGTCGAACAATTGGAAGGCGGAGCCGATCTCGAAGCCGACCCCGTTGGGGCGCCCGAGCAACTCGACCACCAGCACGATTTTCCACACCAGCGACAGGCCGGAGCGGGTCGCGGCGGCGAAGAACGGCGCGAGTTGCGGCAGCACGACGTGACGAAAGCGCTTCCACCTGGAAAAGCCGAACACGGCGGCCATTTCGTCAAGGCCGACATCGAGCGTGCGTGCCCCTTCGCGCAGGGTCACGACCGCATTGGGCAGCTTGTTGAGCGCGACAGCGCCGATGGCGGCGACTTCGTTGAGGCCGATCCAGATATAGGCAAGCACGATGATGACGAGCGCGGGCAGGTTGAGCAACACGACGACCGGCGCGTCGAACCATTGGTCCATCCACGCGCGCCGGCCCATCGCGTAACCCAACGCCGAGCCGACGGCCATCGCGAGCACGAAGGCCGCCACGACGCGGGCGATGGTCACTGCGAGCGCGGCGGGCAGCGCGCCGTTCGCAATCTGTACGCTGATCGCATCGAGCACGGCGAGCGGGCTAGGCAGCAGGCGCGGATTGGCGAAATGCGCGGCGATCTGCCACGCCAGGATCAGCGCCAGCAAAGAGCCGAGCCGCGCCGCCATCTCACGGCGCCTTTGCGGGATCGTAGAACATGGCGGGGTCGAGGTCTTTCGCCGGCCCGACCAGTTGCTCGCCGCCGAGTTCGGCGATGATCTTGAACAGCGCGCGCGAATCCTCCGCCTCTTCGGCGACCGGGCGCTTGGGAGCGCCGTCGAGATAGCGGCGGCGATAGATCTCGAAGGCGGCGTCGTCCTGGGCGCCGACGCGGGCGCGGATCGGCGCCCAGGCTTGCGCGTCGTCCCTCAAGGCCGCGCGGGCCTTGGCGAGCATGTCGAAATAGCGCTTGAGCGCGTCGGCGTGCGCTTTGGCGAAGTCGGCTTTGAACACATAGCCGGTGATCGCCACCGGCCCCTTGGCGCCGAGCGCTTTCTCGACGTCGGCCATTTCCATGACGCGCTTGAAGCCGCGCGCCTCCAGCCCGGCGGCGAAGTTCCAGAATTCGAGCGCGGTGTCGATCTCGCCCTGTGCGAGTTTCTCCGCGATCAGCGGCGGCGCGCCATAGACCGGGCGGGCGTCCTTGGCGAGATCGGCGCCCGCGCGCAGGCTGAGCGCGCGCAGCATCAGCCAGCTCTTGTCGATCGGGCCGCCGGCGACGCCGATCGACTTGCCCTTGAGGTCGGCGAGCGAGGCGATGGGCGAATCCTTGGCCGCCATAAGTGCGCCGAGCGCGGTCGAATAGGGCGTGAACAGGAGATCGTCGCCAAGCGCCCGTTCGCGCGCCACCCACAGCCAATCCGACACGATCATATCGGCGCCGCCGCCTTGCAGCGCGATCTTGCCGGCCTCGGTGGAGGCGAGTTCCTGGATCTGGATGTCGAGATCGGCCGCCTTGTCGAGCCCGCGCGCCTTGGCGATGACGATCTCCCAGGCGACGGTGCCGGTCTTTTGCACCGAGATGCGAAGCGTGTCGGCGGCGAGGGCGGGGGCGGCGAAAGCCATTGCGAACGCCACGGCGATCGCAGTCCAGCGAAGGTGCATCATCTCAACTTCCTTTTCGCATCAGAATGCCGCGCGAGGGATCGTAGGCCCAGATCGCGCCTGCGAGAAACGCGATCCCGCATCCCACCACCACGGCGAGCGAGATCGGCTCGATCTGGCCGTAGAACGCGAAGCGGGTCAGCTCGACGGCGTAGGTGAACGGATTGAGCTTGCACACCAGCGCCAGCCACGGACTGCCCTCCTGCACCCGCCATAGCGGATAGAGCGCGGAGGAGGCGAAGAACATCGGGAAGATCACGAAGTTCATCACGCCGGCGAAATTCTCAAGCTGTTTGATGAGGGACGAGAGCAACATCCCGAATGCGCCCATCATCAGCCCCGAGAGCATGAGAGCCGGCAGCACGCTGAGATAGTTCCACCAGCTCGGCGGCGCGATTTCCCAGAAATAGGCGATGACGAGGAAGGTATAGACCTGAAGGATCGACACCGCGACGCCCGCGATCAACTTCGACGTCAGCAGGAACCAGCGCGGCGCGGGGCTGACCAGCAACATCCGCATTGAGCCCATCTCGCGATCGTACACCATCGACAGCGAGGACTGCATGCCGTTGAACAATTGGATCATCGCCATCAGGCCGGGCGTGATATAAACTTCATAGAGGACATAAGTGTCGTAAGGCGGGATGATCGAGACGCCGAGCGTCTGCCGGAAACCGGCGGCGAAGATGAACAGCCAGACCAGCGGACGCACCAAAGCGGAGACGAAGCGCTCGCGCTGATGCAGGAAGCGCAGCGACTCGCGCCAGATAATGCCGTTGAGACAGATCCACAGCCGGCGCGGGCCGAACGCGTGGGTCTCCTCGCGCGCAATCGTCGCGCTCATGCCTCGATCTCCTGGCCGTTAGCGCGCGCGCCCGTCAATTTCGTGAAGGCTTCGCCGATGCCGGCGACGCCGGATTGCTCCACGAGGGCGGCGCAGGAATCGTCGCCGCGCAACTTGCCCTTGTGCAGCACGACGACGTGATCCTCAGGGCGGATTTCGTCGACGAGATGGGTGGTCCATAATACGCCAACGCCGTCGTCGCGCGTGAGGTCGCGAACGATAGACAGAATGTCGGCGCGCGACTTGATGTCGAGCCCGGCGGTGGGCTCGTCGAGTAGCACGAGCCTGGGTTGATGCAGCAGCGCGCGGGCGATCTCGATACGCCGCATCTGGCCACCGGAGAGATGGCGCGCCTTGTCGCGCGCGCGGTCGGCGAGGCCGACGCGCTCCAGCAGGATCTTCTGCCGCTCGCGCCGCTCAGGCCCCGTCATGCCTTGCAGGGCGCCGTGATAGGCGAGGTTCTGCTCGACCGAGAGATCGGGGTCGAGCGTGCGGCTCTGGAACACGACGCCGAGCCGCGCCAGCGCCGGGCCGCTCTCTCGCGCGACATCGTGGCCGAAGATGCGGACGCGACCCGAACGTGCGGCGTAGAGATGCGTGATGACGGAGAACAACGTGCTCTTGCCGGCGCCGTTCAGCCCCAGCAGCACGCAGAAACTGCCCGGCGCGACGGAGAAACTCACATCGTCGAGCGCCACGCGCGCGCCGTAGGCGTGGGAGACATGCTCGACCGTCAGGGCGTCCACGTCGGCGCTCATTGCGAGGAGATCGCCACGCCCCAGGGGAACGAGCCGACGGGGATCGACTTCATCACCTTTCCGGCGGCGATGTCGATCACCGATATGTCGTTGGTGACGCCATTGGTGGAGACCAGATATTTGCCGTCCGGCGACAGCGCCAGTTGCCAGACGCGCTGGCCGACGAGCAGATATTTGATCGGCTTGCGACTGGCGACGTCGATTATCGCCACGCGATTGGCGGGGCCGAGCGCGACGAAGGCGAGCTTGCCGTCCTGCGCGAAACGTATGCCGACGGGCTGGATCTGCTCCTTGGCGAGACCCGGAACCTCGAAACCGATCTTGCCGACGACGACGTACTTTTCGGAATCGATCACGCTGACGCCGCCGCCGACCTCGGAGGAAACCCATAGCTCCTTGCCGTCGGGCGCGAATTCCGCATAGCGCGGCCGCGCGCCGACCAGCACATTGGCGATGACCTTCTTGGCGCGCCAGTCAATGAAATGCGCCATGCTGGTCGTCTCTGACGTATTGACGACGATCTCGCCGTCCTTGCTGACGGCGACGCCCTCCGGTTCGACGCCGACCGGAATTTCCGTGATCGCCCGCTTGGTTTCGAGATCGATCGCCGTCAGCATGGCGTCGTTCTCGTTGGCGACGAAGGCGAGTTTTCCGTCGGGGCTCAATCTTATCTGCTCGGGATCGATCCCGGACGGCAATTCGCCGACGCGCTCAAGCGTTTTCGCGTCGAGAATGGCGATGGTGTCGTCGTCGCCGAGGCAGACATAGAGCAGCTTCTCGTCCTTTGACAGCGCAATGCCGCGCGGGCGCTGCCCGACCTCGACCGTCTTGACTGCGACCAGCTTGTCGAGATCGACCAATGTGACTGAATTGCCTTTTTCGTTGGTGACATAGGCTGTCGCGGCCTGGGCCGGCGCGGCCGCGAGCAGGAGCGCGAGCATCAGGGAAGTTTGCATTTCGTCTCCGGCTGATCGAGGCCCAGGGTGTCGAGTTCCGACACCTGATGCAGGTAGCCTTCCTGGGGCGAGGCTGAAACCGTCGTGCGGCCGTCGGTCAACAGGATCGGCTGACGCAACTGCTGGTTCCAGAGTCTGATTGTGAGCCGCGTGCCTTTGAAATCAGCGACGCTGAAATCTGGACCGCGCAGGTAGGCGCGCAAGGTTTGCACGTCAGCGGATTTGCTGTGTGCGACCGCCTCCCCGATTATGCGAGTCGCGGTCCAGGCTTGATTGTCGCGCTCGAACATCGCGCGACGGAATAGTTTGAAGAACCGATTTTGTAACTGGTTGGCGCCCCAGAGGTCGTGGCTCGGATCCCAACTCGTCGGCATCAGACCGGCGGAGCCGGCGACGGGGCGCGCGTCCCAGGTGCGATAGGGCAGATAGCCGGCGAACACGTTGCTCTCGTCGGCGGCGATCAGCACATCGTAGTCGGGCGCCTTCTGGGTGAACACCGGCATCTGCCGCTGCACCTGCACCACGCCGCTGTCGGAGCGCCGGCCGCCGCCGGCGTCCTCGAAGGTGCGCGTCTCAACGATCTTCGCGCCGAATTTTCGCGCGGCGCGGACATAGGCCTCGCCGAGTTGTTTGTCGTCGGGATGCGAGCCGACGACAAGGAACCAGCGCCGCCATTGCTTCCATATCAGATATTCGGCGAGCCCGTCCGCCCGCATGGTGCGGCTCGGCGTGGTGTGGAACACATTGGCGCGACAATCCTGTTCGCGCACACGTTCGTCCTGCGCGCCGGCGTTGAAGATCAGCGCGTCGTGAGCGTGATCGGCGACGGCGATCAATTGATCGGGAGGTAGATCGACGACAAAGAGTTTGACGCCTTGCGCGATCATGGCGTCCATTTTCGCGGCCGGGTCTTCCTTGGCGCCAATTTTGGCGTCAACCAGCGAGAACGACTGTTCGTTGAACCGTCCCGTCGTGTTGTTGTCTTCCAGCGCCATCTTTGCCCCGGCGACGAAATCGTCCGCCGCGGGAATGTCGATGAGCGAGATCGTCTCGCGGCTATGGACCTGCCGCAATATGCCGATGTTGACTTCGAGCGGATCGGCGGCCGCGGGCGCTACGGCGAGCAAGCTCAAACATTGCGCCGCGCCGGCCAGCCATGCGAGGCTTTTGGTCAGGCGCCGAATCGTCGCGCCAAAGGGAGGATGCAACATGCCGCGAACCGCGTTGGGGATCGCCTTCTGCCTTTTCGCCGCGAACGCCACGGGAGCGGATAAGCCGACGCAATTCTGGAACCTGACGTCGTCCACGGTCGCGAGCCTCCGGCTTTCGCACGCGGGGTCCGGCGAATATGGCGACAATGTCGCGGTCGGCGACGCCGACGGGGTTGACCACGACGAGCGCGTGAAGATCGAGAATTTGCCGAGCGGGCGATATGATCTCGAACTGAAGCTCAAGGGCGGGCGCGTGTGTTTCGCGCGCAATGTCGAGGTCGTCACGGGAAAGGTGTTCTCCGTCGAGGACAAGGCGCTTACGTCATGCACGAAGAAATAGGCGCGCGTCTTGTCACAGGCTCCTCCCTTTGGCGTTGAACGCGCCGGAGCGCTAACATCGAATGCGCCGCGCGTCGACGCCTAGATGTCGCGTTGGCTGCAAATCCCCTGTTTTTCCGGAGTTTCGCCGCGGGGAATCGGGAAATCGTCCCGGTTATCGGCCGGGATACCAGTAATCCGCCTGCGGTTTAGCGCGGTCGACCACGACGAACTGGTTGGCGAAGGCGCGGTAGGGATAGCTCCACTCGCCATCGGGCCATTGCACGCGGATCTCGGCGCGCTCGGCGACGCCGAGGCCGACATGGACAAAGCCGCTATGGCCCGAAGCGTCGCCGCCGCCGACCTGAAGCGTGTGCATCTGTGTTCGGGTTCCGGTCTTCACCGCGATATGGGCGCCGACGGCGTCGCGGTTGGCGCCGGGCTCGACGAGACGGATTTCGATCCAGTTTCCCGGCGGCATCGCCCCGCCCTTGCCGTCGCTGGCGCCGAGATTGCGGAACAGCGCGGCGGGCGCGGCGCGGCGCATCACCAAAAGATCGAGATTGCCGTCGAGGTTGAAGTCGGCGACCAGCGCGCCGCGGCTCTGCGCGTTTTGCGCGATCCCCGCCTTGTCGCCGGCCTCGGCGAATTTGCCGCTCCATTGCCGCAACAGCAGATTGTCGGGGTCAAAGGCCGCGAAATCGGGCATTTGCGCGACATTGCCCTTGGCGATGAACAGGTCCAGCAGGCTATCGTTGTTGAAGTCGGCGAATTCGGAATGCCAGCCGGTGGAGGGCCGCTTGTCGCCTCCGGTATAGGGGATATGCGCCGTTGCGCCGACTTCGCCGGCAATGTCGCGATAGACGGGAAATTCGCCGTGCTCGCTCTGCTCACGATCGAGCTTCTGGATCTTGGTGTCGCCCATTGAGGTGAGCGCGTAATCGGGAAAGCCGGTGCCGTCGAGATCGCCTTCGGCGATGCCCATGCCGAAGATCGAGACATGGCGCCAGCCCTCGGCGGGCGTGTAGAGTTTGGCCGGCTTGCCCGGCTCGATGCGCCAGAGCTGCTCCTCGCCGCCGCGATAATATTGCCGGTCGTTGGAAATACGAAGCGAAGGCACGCCCGAGCGGTTCCAGTCGGTGAACAGCATCGACAAAGCGCAATAGCCCGGCGTCAGCGGGGCGCGGACGGAATAATCCGGCGCGCCGCCCGGCTGCGGACGATAGAGCGAGTTTTCCTCACAGGTTCCATAGGGCGAGCCGGGCGCGGAACGATCGACATAGTGGCCGATGGCCAGCGTCGGGAATTTTTGGCCCCGCTCCCACTCGGCGGCGAAAGAGGTGGTCCAGCCTTCGTCGCCGGAGAAACTCCATTCCTTGTTGGCGAGCGTGAACGCGCAGTTCGGCCCGCCCTTCAGCATCAGATTTTGCCCGACGCGCAGCACGAACAGGTCGGTGTGGCCGTCGCCGTCGATGTCGAGCGGATAGGCGCCGATCACGCCCGCGAGCAGATGCGGGTCGAGATCGAGCGGCTTCTCCTCGAATTTGAGCGGGCCGCCGCGCGTGGACTTGTTGACGAACAGCTTTGCGGCGTTCTTGCCGCCGGCCAGGAACACGCTGGGGAAGCCGGACCCGTCGCAATCCAGCGCCGCGCCGCCGCCGCCGACGAAATGCTCCCATGCGCCGTCATAGACCTGATGTATCCCGGCGGCCTCCGCTTCCTCGCGCATGACCGGGATATCGGCGACAAGCGGCTCGGCGAAAGCGGGCACGGCGGCGCAAAGCGCGGCGGCGAGAAACAGGAGCCGCATCACGGCGCCTCGATCACGAGCGAGCGCAGGAAGGCGATCACGGTTTCGCGTTCAGGCTTGGCCAGGCCGAGATAGGCGTCGCGGGCGAAGCGCGCGTCGCCGCCATGTGCGGCGATGATCTCGTCGAGCATCCGGAAATCGCCGCGATGGCCGTAGGGCGAGGTCGAGCCGACGCCCCACAGGCGCGGCGTCAGGAATACATCGCGCTCGACGAAACGCTGCGCCAGCAATTCGTTGCCGAGCGCGGCGACCTCGGCGTCGACGACGAGGTGGCGCTTCAGGTCGCTGAAGAGTGGGATCAGCCACTCGCCTTTGTCGTTGCGCTTGAGTGTTGCGGCGAAGGGCAATTTCGACAGATCGATCGAAATGTCTTTCGTCACTTCCCCCGCGCGCAGGGTGCCGGCGGTGTCGTAGGGCGCGGGATCGATGAAGACCATCGACTTCAGCGGCAGGGTCGCGCGGTGACAGGAGGCGCAGCCGAGCGAATCGAAACGCGTCTCGCCTAACGCCGCCGCCGCGCGCCAGTCCGGCGGCGGATCAGCCTTCACGGTCGGCGGCGGCAGCGTCGCCTGGAACGCGACCAGCGCGGAGACGTCGCCCGGCGTCACCGCGTCCGGCACGCCGCCTTCAGAAAAATCGTGGGCGCCGGTCCAGCGCGCGCCAAAGCGCTCGGTCGCCTCCATGCCGTGATGGGTGTTGAGCGCATTGATGGTGAACTGCCGTAGCGACGTGAACACGCCCTTGCGGCTGAACGGGCGCACGGTGAGGTCGGCGTCGACGCCATCCAGCGCGGCCAGATCGACCATTCCGTCGGCGCGGGCCTTGAGAGAGCCGAACCTGACGCCTTTGGCGACGAGATCGGCGTCGGCGTCCTGACCGCTGGCGCGGGCGCGGGCGACGGCGGCGTCGCGCTGCGCGCGCAGGTCCGCCGTCATTTCGCGCGCCAGCAGTTCGACGATCCCTGAGCCCATCAGCGCGGTGGTGTGGCGTTCGTTGGAGAACGAGGGGTCGGTCGAGTCGAATTGCGCGCTCTCGAACCCCTCGGAGACGAACGCGTTGGCGACGGTATCGCCGGAGGCGCCGAGCACGGGATCGTTATGGCAGCCGGCGCAGGAATTGGCGTCGGGACCACTGAGGCGGGAGATGGCGGGATTGACGCCGAATTTTCGTTTGGTCGGAATGATCGCCTGCGTCGCCTTCGGGCGCCCCGCCCCGTCGGCGGTGGTGAATTTCGCCTTGAACAATACGCGGCCGCGCTCAATCAGGCCGGGAAGGGCCGTGACGCCGGACTGGGCGAGCGCGTCAAAATCGAGATGCGATGTGAACGCGCGTTCGTCCCAGCTTGCGGCGCCGGCGCCGCCGGCCAGCAGCGCCAGCGTCGCCGCCCCCGCGAGCCGCCGCCAATCGTGCTTCGACGACAAGACGACCTCCCCCTTCTCGGCTGCCCTCACGGCCCTTTTGTCACGGCGCGCCCTTCCTGGGCAAGCCGTTCGTCCTCCAGCGCATTAACGACGCTGTTGCGACCCACGACCAATTTTGACTTCGCCGCGTTGACTCCACGACGGTTTGAATATTAATGCGAAAGCGCCCTGTCTCGTTGAGAAGGCAGGAGCGCGCGGGCTCACCCGCCGAAATTCGTTGGGAGGAAAACTTGACCCTGCTTCGCACGTCTATCGCCGCGCTCGCCGCTGGCGCATTCCTGTTTGGCGCCGCCGACGCGGCGCTGGCCAAGGGTCACAAGATCGCCGTCTCCTGGAAGACCTTCCAGGAAGAGCGCTGGAAGACGGACGACAAGGCCATCAAGGCCGCCGTCGAGGCCGCCGGCGACACCTATATCACCGCCGACGCGCAGGGCTCCGCCTCCAAGCAGGCCTCCGACATCGAGGGCCTCATCACGCAAAAGGTCGATGTGATCCTCGTCGTCGCCTACGATTCCGACGCGATCCTGCCCTCGATCAAGAAGATCAACGATTCCGGCATCAAGGCGATCGCCTATGACGTGCAGTTCGAAGACCCGAGCGCGCTCTACATCACCTTCGACAACATCGGCGTCGGCCGCCTGATGGCGCAGGAAATTTTGAAGGCGAAGCCCGCCGGCAACTACGCCTTCATCAAGGGCGACAAGGGCGATCCGAACGCGACCTTCCTGTTCAGCGGCATCACCGAGGTGCTGAAGGCGAACATGGACGCGGGCAAGATCAAGAACGTCTGCGAAACCTTCACTGACGGCTGGAAGCCCGACAATGCCCAGAAGGAAATGGAGCAGTGCCTGACCAAGCAGAAGAACAAGGTCGACGCCGTCGTCTCCGAGAATGACGGCATGGCCTCGGGCGTGGTGGCGGCGCTGAAGGCGCAGGGCATGGCGGGCGCGGTGCCGGTCTCCGGCCAGGACGGCGATCTGGCGGCGATCAATCGCGTCGCGCTCGGCACGCAGACGGTGTCGATCTGGAAGGACTCGCGCGCGCTCGGCAAGGCCGCCGCGGAAGCGGCGATCGCGATCGCCGACGGCAAGGGCATGGACACGCTGCCCGGCGTGGTCAAGTTCAACAAGGGCAAGAAGGGCGTCGAAATGAACGCCATCCTGCTCGCGCCGACCCCCGTCACCAAGGATACGCTGGGCGCCGTCATCGACGCTGGCTGGATCACCAAGGACAAGGCCTGCGCCGGCGTGAAGAAGGGCTCGGTCAAGTCCTGCGGTTGATCGAATGCGCTGGGGCCGGGCGCGACGCCCGGCCTTACCCGGCGAGGCCGTTGCGGCCTCGCCCAGTGATTGAATGTGAGCGTCGGAGAGCGCGATGTCGGCGGCGCCAGAGTTAAGCACCTCTCATCTTTTGACGGTTGAGAGCCCGCTCAAGCGTTTCTTCCGCGCGACCGAAATCGACACCCGCCTGCTTGGCATGGTCGGCGCGCTGATCCTGATCTGGCTCGGCTTCCAGATTTTCGGCCAGATCCTCACCGGCGAGGGCGTGTTTCTCACCCCGCGCAATCTTTGGAATCTACTGGTCCAGACTTCCGCCATCGCGGTGATGAGCACCGGCATGGTGCTGATCATCGTCATGCGCCACATTGACCTGTCCGTCGGTTCGATGCTGAGCTTCATCGGCGTGGTGACGGGCGTGGCCCAGGTTTACTGGTTGTCGCCGTGGCTGGGCTCGGAGAACCCGTTCATCTGGATCGTCGGCGTGATCGTCGCGCTTGGCGTGGGCGCGATACTGGGGGCGTTCAATGGCTTCCTGGTCGCTTATGCCGGTATTCCCTCGTTCATTGTCACGCTTGGCGGTCTGATCGTTTACAGCGGCGCGGCCTGGTGGGTCATCCGTGGCGAGACGGTGGCGCCGATGGATGCGAATTTCGAGCTGATCGGCGGCACGCCGCGCGCGTCGTGGATCGGCAGCGAGGCGAGTTGGGCGCTGGGCGGGCTTATTTGTCTCGCCATCATCGGCGGCATTTTCGCCAATCGGTCGGCGCGCGCGAAATTCAAATTCCCGCAGCGTCCGCTCTGGGCCGAGGCGTTCCTGATCGTGGTCGGCTGCGCGGTGACTTTGGGAATCGTCGCGACCGTCAACGCCTATCCCTGGCCGTCCCGGATCGCTGAAAGTTACGCGCAGGAGCACAATATTCCCGTGCCGCCTGATGGGCTCATCCTGGGACACGGTTTCGCAATCCCGATGCTGATCGCGATGGCCGTCGGCGTCATCATGACGTTTATGGCGACGCGCACCCGTTTTGGTCGTTATGTCTACGCCATCGGCGGCAATCCGGAGGCCGCCGAACTCGCCGGCGTCAATACGCGGCTGATCACGCTGTTGATGTTCATGACCATGGGGATTCTCGCCGGCGTCTCCGCCTGCATCACGGCGGCGCGGCTCGACGCGGCGTCGAACTCACTCGGCCAGTTCGACGAGCTTTATGTGATCGCGGCGACCGTGATCGGCGGCACCTCGCTCGCCGGCGGCGTCGGTACGATCTACGGCGCCATGCTCGGCGCGCTCGTCATGCAGTCGCTGCAATCGGGTATGACGCTGCTCAATTTCGATAGCGCGGTGAAGGACGTGACCGTCGGTTCGGTGCTCGTCTTCGCCGTGTGGGTCGATCAAATCTACCGCCGCCGCCAGAACTGAGACGCCGATGAACGCCCAGAGCACCCCTTTGGTCGAGATGAAAGACGTCTCGATCGCCTTTGGCGGCATCAAGGCCGTCGATCACGCCTCGGTTGATCTCTATCCCGGCGAAGTCGTCGGGTTGCTCGGCCACAATGGCGCGGGCAAGTCGACGCTGATCAAGGTGCTGTCGGGCGCCTATAAGCGCGACGGCGGGTCGATCCGCATCAATGGCGAGGAAGCCCTTATCAACAATCCGCGCGATGCGAAGAAATACGGGATCGAGACGATCTACCAGACGTTGGCGCTCGCCGACAATGTCGACGCCGCCGCCAATCTGTTCCTGGGCCGCGAATTGCGTACGCGCTGGGGCACGCTCGACGATGTCGCGATGGAGGCGCAGGCGCGCCGCGTGATGGGTCGGCTCAACCCCAATTTCCGCCGCTTCAAAGACCCCGTGAAATCGCTGTCGGGCGGCCAGCGGCAATCGGTGGCGATCGCGCGCGCGATCCACTTCAACGCCCGCATCCTCATCATGGACGAGCCGACGGCCGCGCTAGGGCCGCAGGAGACCAAGCAAGTCGGCGAACTGATCAAGCAATTGAAGGCGGACGGTATCGGCATCTTCCTCATCAGCCACGACATCCACGATGTGTTCGATCTCGCCGACCGGGTGGCGGTGATGAAGAACGGGCAGGTGGTCGGCAGCGGGCCGGTGACGGCGATGACCAAGGACGAGGTGCTCGGCATGATTATCCTGGGCAAATGTCCGCCCGGCGCCACGCCGGGGCCGGGGGCGATGGCGGCCTGATAGCCGTGCGCCCCGCACCGCGCTAGGATGGCGGCATGACCCAGTCCCACCGTCCCGTCGGCCCCGGCGATTACGTTTTTCTCGTCGATGGCTCGTCCTTCGTCTTTCGCGCCTATTTCCAGTCGATCCGGCAGGATCAGAAATACAATTATCGTTCCGACAAGCTGCCCGTCGGCGCGGTGCGGCTGTTTGCGACCAAAGTGCTGCAGTTCTTGCG
>JANLPL010000196.1:0-5491 GCA_031367195.1 Bradyrhizobium sp. | reverse complement strand
CCGACGATCCGCGTCTGCGCGTCGCCGCCTGTCCCGGCGCGCCCGCCTGTTCGAGCGCGCTGGGCGAAACGCGCGAGGCGGCGGCGCGGCTCGCGCCGTTCGCCGCGCACGCGCTGCATGTGTCGGGCTGCGCCAAGGGCTGCGCCCATCCCGGCCCCGCGCCCTTCACCGTCGTCGCGACGGCGACCGGCTACGATCTCGTGGCTAACGGCCGCGCCGACGCGGCCCCCGTCGCGCGCGACCTGACCCTGGAAGCGCTCGCCGCGCGGCTGGCCGACCTGTCTCGATCCACGGAAAGCGCCGCCTGATGGCCTATGACTACCTCCGCGACGGCGACGCGATCTACCGGGCCTCGTTCGCCATCATCCGCGCCGAGACCGACCTCGCCCGGTTCGCTCCCGTAGAGGAACGCGTCGCGGTCCGCATTGTCCATGCCTGCGGCATGTCCGACGCCGCGCGCGATCTGGTCTTCGCCCCCGGCGCGGCTGAGGCCGGGGTCGCGGCGCTGCAAGCCGGCGCGGCGATCTTCTGCGACGCGCAGATGGTGGCTTATGGCGTCACGCGGGCGCGACTGCCCGCTGGCAACGATGTGATCTGCACGCTCGGCGACCCCAGCGTCGCCGATCTGGCCAAGCGCATGGGGACGACGCGCTCGGCGGCGGCGGTCGACCTGTGGGGCGAACGGCTCGGCGGGGCGGTGGTGGCGATCGGCAATGCGCCCACGACGCTGTTCCGCCTGCTGGAGCTGCTGGAAGCCGGGGCGCCGAAACCCGCCTGCATCATCGGCATGCCGGTCGGCTTCGTCGGCGCGGCGGAATCGAAGGACGCGCTGATTGCGTTGGGCGCGCCCTCGCTGGTCATGCGCGGCCGCCGCGGCGGCAGCGCCATGGTGGCGGCGGCGGTCAATGCGCTCGCCAGCGCGAAGGAGTGACTTTGGCCGGTCGACTCTATGGCGTAGGGCTTGGTCCCGGCGATCCCGAACTCCTCACCGTGAAAGCGGCGCGGTTGATCGGCGCCTGCCCGGTGATCGCTTTTTTCGCCAAGGCGGGTCGGCGTGGCCATGCGCGGTTGATCGCGGATCGCTATATCCCGGCAACCGCCGAGGAGCTGCCGCTCTATTACCCCATGACGACCGAATTGCCGTTCGACCATCCCGATTATCTCGCCACGCTAAGTCGCTTCTACGCCGACGCGACCGCCGCGCTCGCCAGCCGCCTCGACGAAGGCCGCGACGTGGCGCTGCTGGCGGAAGGCGATCCGTTGTTCTACGGCTCGTTCATGCATCTGTTCGTGCGGTTGCGCGAGCGGTTCGATTGCGAGATCGTGCCCGGCGTCACCGGCATGGCCGGCTGCTCGGCCGCAGCCAGCGCGCCGATGACCTGGGGCGACGATATCCTGACGGTTCTGCCGGGCACGTTGCCGTTTGTCGAACTCGTGGCGCGGCTGCGCCAGAGCGACGCTGTTGTAGTGATGAAGCTCGGCCGCAATTTCGAGAAAGTGCGGCTGGCCTTCGCCGAGGCCGGGCTGCTGGAGCGCGCGCTCTATGTCGAGCGCGGCACGATGGAAGGCCAACAGGTCGCGCCGCTGAAGGACAAGCTTGCGGGGCCGGCGCCCTATTTCTCGCTGATCCTGCTGCCCGGACAGGGGCGGCGACCATGAGCGGCGCGCTTTACGTGATCGGCCTCGGGCCGGGGCCGGAATGTTGGTTGACGCCGGAGGCGAGCGACGCGCTCGCCCGCGTCAGCGACATCTACGGCTATGGCGCTTACGTCGCCCGCCTCGCGGCGCGGCCGGGGCTCTGCGTCCATGCGAGCGACAATCGCGTCGAACTCGACCGCGCGGCGGCGGCGCTGGGGCGGGCCGCGAGCGGGGGCGTCGTCGGCGTGGTCTCGGGCGGCGATCCCGGCGTGTTCGCGATGGCGGCGGCGGTGCTGGAGGCGGTCGAGCAGGGGCCGCCGTCCTGGCGCGCGCTCGATTTGCAGGTGCTGCCGGGGGTGAGCGCGATGCAGGCGGCCGCCGCCCGGCTCGGCGCGCCGCTCGGCGGCGATTTCTGCGCCATGTCGCTGTCGGACAATCTCAAACCGTGGTCGTTGATTGAACGGCGCCTGATCGCCGCCAGCGCGGGCGATTTCGTGCTGGCGATCTACAATCCGGCTTCGAAGGCGAGGCCGCGACAGATCCACGACGCCTTCGCCGTGCTGCGCGCGCATCGCGCGGCCGAAACCCCTGTCGCCTTCGCCCGCGCCATCGGCCGCGCCGAAGAGCGCATCACGTTGACGAGCCTCGCCGAGGCCGATCCCGCGCTGGCAGACATGAGCACCTTGGTGATCGTCGGCGCTTCGACGACGCGCCTCGTCGCGCGCGAGGGGCGCTCGCCGTTCCTGCTGACGCCGCGCAGCTACGGCGTCGCGCCGTGAGCCGCGATCCAATCCAGGGCCGCCTCGACGTCGCGCAGCACCGTGCGCGCGAGCAAAGGCGGGCGGCGGATCATCACCACCGGCAGGCCCAACGCGCGGGCGGCGTCAATTTTCGCGCGCGTGGCCTCGCCGCCGGCGTTCTTGGTCACAACAATATCGATGGCGTGGGCGCGCATCAGCGCGATCTCGTCGTCGCGCGCGAAGGGCGGGCGAGCGAGCACGATTTCCGCGCCGGGCGGAGGGTCGTCGGGCGCGTCGATCGAGCGCAACACGTAATGGTGTTGCGGCGCGGCGGCGAAGGCGCCGGCGCTGAGCCGGCCGACCGTCAGCAACACCCGGCGCGGGGCCTCGCCCAAGACCCGCGCGGCTTCCTCCGCGCTCCCGACCTCGCGCCAGCGGTCGCCGGCCTGTTCGCGCCATTCCGGTCGCGTGAGCACGGCAAGCGGGACGCCGGCCGCTTGCGCGGCGGCGATGGCGTGGGCCGACATTTGCGCGGCGAAGGGATGGGTCGCGTCAATCAGCGCGTCGATGCGGTCTTCGCGCAAGTAGGCGCTCAGGCCCGCGACGCCGCCGAAGCCGCCGGTGCGCGTCGGCAGCGGCGAGGCGGCCGGGTTTTTCGTGCGGCCGGCGAGCGACAGGGTCGCGGCGACGTCGGCGCGGCCCGCCAGTCGCCGGGCGAGTTCGCTGGCCTCAGTCGTTCCGCCAAGCAGCAGCAGACGCACGCGTGTCTCCCGGTGGCGCCATGACGCCCTGGCTCACGCTGATCGGGATCGGCGAGGACGGCGCGCTTTCCCCTGCCGCAAGAGAGCGATTGTCGCAAGCCGCGCTGATCGTCGGCGGGACGCGGCACCTCGCGCTGGTCGGCGAAACGGCGGGGGAACGGATGGCCTGGCCCTCGCCGCTGCAGGCGGCGTTCGCCGATATTCTGGCGCGGCGCGGCGAGCGGGTCTGCGTGCTGGCGAGCGGCGATCCGTTCTTTTTCGGCGTCGGCTCGTTGCTGAGCGAGCTTATCCCGGCGGAGGAGATCGAGAGCTTCCCGCAACCCTCCGCCTTCAGCCTTGCGGCTTCGCGGCTCGGCTGGGCGTTGCAGGATTGCGTGGCTCTGACGCTGCATGGCCGGCCGCTGGCGGGCGTCCTGCCGCATTTGCAACCCCGCGCGCGCATTCTCGCGCTGTCGTGGGATGGCGAGACGCCGGCCCGGCTCGCCGCGCTGTTGCGCGCGCGGGGATTGGGCGAGTCGCGGCTGACCGTGTTCGAGGCGATGGGGGGGCCGCGCGAGCGCCGCTGCGCGGCGCTCGCGCGGGATTTCGGGGAAAGCCCCATCGATCCGCTCAACACAATCGCGCTGGAGGTGGCCGACATGGTGGGCGAGCGCGTCGCGCCGCGCGCGGCCGGTCTGCCCGACGATTGGTTCGAGCATGACGGGCAGATCACCAAGCGCGAGACGCGGGCGCTGACGCTGTCCGCTCTCGCGCCGCGTTCGCGCGAGACGCTGTGGGACGTCGGCGCCGGTTCCGGCTCGGTGGGCGTCGAGTGGCTGCTGGCCGACCCCTCGCTGAAGGCGTATGCGATCGAGCGCGATCCCGCGCGTTGCGCCCGCATCCGCCGCAACGCCGAGGGGTTGGGGGTTCCGCATCTGCAAATCGTCGAGGGGGCGGCGCCGCAGGCCCTGACGGGCCTGCCGGCGCCGGACGCGGTGTTCATCGGCGGCGGCTTGGGGCAAGCGGTCGAGCCGTGCTGGGCGGCGTTGCGGCCGGGCGGGCGGCTGGTCGTCAATGCGGTGACGCTCGAATCGCAGGCGGCTTTGTGCGATCTCTCGCGGCGCTATGGCGGCGCGCTGATCCAGGCGCAATTCGCGCGCGCGGAGCCGGTCGGCCGGTTTCGCGGGTTTCGGCCGGCGATGCCGGTGGTGCAATGGCGGGCGGTCAAATGAGCGTGGCGGTCGGGATCGGCGCTCGCGCCGGCGCTTCTGTGGAGGCGATCGTCGCCCTCGCGCGCGAAGCTTTCGCGCGGGCGGGCGTGGAGTCCGCGCCGCTGCATTCGGCGGCGCGCATCCGCAATCCCGCGCTTGTACAAGCGGCGGCGCGGCTTGGCGTTCAACTGCATTTTCACGACGAGGCGGCGCTGGCTCGCACGGCCTCCCGCGTGGTGTCGCATTCGCCGCGCGTGGCGGCGATTTTCGGCGTCGGCAGCGTCGCCGAGGCGGCGGCGCTGGCGGGCGCGGGCGAGGGCGCGCAGATTGTCGTGCCGAAATTCAGCGCCGACGGCGCATCCTGCGCGGTTGCGATGAGGGCGCCATGACCGTGCATTTCATCGGCGCCGGGCCGGGCGCGCCCGATCTCATCACCCTGCGCGGGCGCGATCTGATCGCGCGCTGCCCGGTGTGTCTCTACGCCGGCTCGCTGGTCCCGCCCGCGCTGCTCGACTATTGCCCGAAAGGCGCGAAAATCCTCGACACCGCGCCGATGACGCTGGACGAGATCGTAGCGGAAATGGTTTTGGCGCATGAAGCCGGCCTCGATGTCGCGCGGCTGCATTCGGGCGATCTCTCAATCTGGAGCGCGCTGGGCGAACAGACGCGGCGGCTGCGCCGGCTTGGCCTTGCCTATGACGTAACGCCGGGCGTGCCGGCCTTTGCGGCGAGCGCGGCGGCGCTCGGCCTCGAACTGACGCTGCCCGAAGTCGCGCAATCCGTCGTGCTGACGCGCACCTCGGGCCGCGCTTCCGCCATGCCGCCAACCGAGACGCTCGCCGCCTTCGCCGCGACGCGGGCGACGCTGGCGATCCATTTGTCGATCCACGCGCTCGATGGAATCGTCGCCGAACTGACGCCGCATTACGGGCGCGATTGCCCGGTCGCGCTGGTGTTTCGCGCGAGTTGGCCTGACGAACGCGTGCTGCGCGGAACTTTGGCGACCATATCGGCCGCGCTGGCGGAGGCGCCGATGGAGCGCAGCGCGCTGATCCTGGTGGGCGAGGCTTTGGCGGCGGCGGATTTCCGCGATAGCGCGCTCTACGATCCCGATTATCGCCGCCGCTATCGGGGGCTGGCATGAAGTTCGCGCAAGCCGGTC
>JANLPL010000173.1:0-22644 GCA_031367195.1 Bradyrhizobium sp. | reverse complement strand
TCGCGTCGTCGGCCAACCGGCGTGCGGCGGACTGGTCGCGCCAGTAGAGGAAGCGTCGCTCGGCGCCGTCGAGCTCGATCATGTAGAGCCCCATCGTGCGCTCGGCGTCGCGCGCCACCGCTGCCGTCCCGATCCCGCTCTCGCTGAGAAAGGCGACGAAGGCGTCGGACAGGCCGTCCGCGCCGACCCGCGTGAGATAACGGACGGAGCGCCCGAGCCGCGCCAGATACCAGGCGGTGTTGAGCGTATCGCCGGCGAAGCCGCGCGCGTATCGCCCGGCCTCGACGGGGGCGAATTCCACCATCGCCTCGCCGATTCCGACGATCATGCCCATGCCTTCAGCCGTGCGATCGCCTCGCGCGCCGCCAGCGCCAGCGGGGCGGGCGGGGCGTCGGGATCGGCCCAGACCAAGGCTTCGTGTGTCTCCGGCTCGACATTGACTGGCTCGCCGGCGCTGATCGTCGCCTGATAGATCGGCGAAACCCAGTGCTGTGCGTCGAGCCCGATCAATTCGACGAAGCCGAGCGAACGGGTCAGTTCGATCTCGACGCCGAGTTCCTCGGCGATTTCGCGCCGCACCGCATCGGCGACGGTCTCTCCGAAATCGACCTTGCCGCCCGGCAGGTTCCAGCAGCCCGCCTCCGGCGCCTTGCGCCGCTTGACCAACAACAGCTGGCCATCGCGCAATATCGCCGCGCCGCAGCCGACGCCGGGGTTCTCTGGCTCAAGGCCGTGAGAATGCGCGCCCAGGAGCGCGCCCCCTTGTGGAACGAGCGGCGCTCATATTTCTCGTTGGGCGAATGGATCGCGTCGTCGTCGAGCCCGAACCCGACCATCAGCGATTCCATGCCGAGTTCGCGCTTGAACGCGCCGACGATGGGGATCGAGCCGCCCGAGCCGATCACCGCCGCCGGCTTGCCCCATTCCTCCTCCAGCGCCCGGCGGGCGCGACGCAAAGCCTCGCCGCGCGCGGGCAGGCCGATCGCCGGCGAGCCGTCGTGGCCGAGAAACTCGACCTTCACATCCGCCGGCAGTCGCGCCTTCACGAAGGCGCGGAAACTCTGCTGGATGCGCGCGGGATCCTGCCGGCCTACCAGCCGGAACGACACTTTCGCGCGCGCTTGCGCCGGCAGCACCGTCTTGGCGCCTTCCCCGATATAGCCGCCGACGACACCGTTGAATTCGCAGGTCGGGCGCGACCACAGCATTTCCAACACCGAACGACCGGCCTCGCCGGCCGGGACCGAGAGCCCGACGTCGCCCAGAAATCTGGTCGGATCGAACTCCAGATCGCGCCATTGCGCCGCGATCTCCTCCGGCAGTTCCTCCACGCCGTCGTAGAAGCCCGGCAAAGTCACCGCGCCCTTGTCGTCGTGCAGATCGGCGAGAATGCGCGCCAGCACCCGGATCGGATTGATCGCCGGCCCGCCATAGAGACCGGAATGCAGGTCGCGGCTGGCCGCCGTCACGACGATCTCCTCGAACACCAGCCCGCGCAGCATGGTGGTGATGGCGGGCGTGTCGGCGTTCCACATACTGGTGTCGCAGACCAGCAGCAGGTCCGCTTTCAGGGCCTTGGCGTGTTTGGCGAGAAAGGCGGGGAGCGACGGCGAGCCGGTTTCCTCCTCGCCCTCCAGCAACACGCTGACATGGCAGGGCAGGCCGCCATTGGCTTTGAAGGCGCGACAGGCCTCCAGAAACGTCATCAACTGGCCCTTGTCGTCGGCCGCGCCGCGCCCGACGATGCGCTCGCCGCGCGCGTTGGCCTCCAGGCGCGGCTCGAACGGCGGGGTTTTCCAGAGTTCGAGCGGGTCGGCGGGTTGCACATCGTAATGGCCGTAGAACAGCACATGCGGCGCGTCGCGGGTTTTGGCCTTGGCCACGCCCAGCACCATCGGCCGCCCGTCCGTCGGCTCCTTGCGCGCCTCGAAACCCACTTCGGCAAGTTGCGCGGCGAGCCAGTCGGCGGCGCGATCGCAATCGGGGTAGTGCGCCGCCTGAGCGGAGATCGAGGGGATGCGGACGAGTTCGAACAGCCGGTCGAGCGCGGCTTGCCCGTTGGAATCGAGGGTGGCGAGGACGTCTTCGAGCGTGGCCATCGGCGTCTCCGAACGCGGCGGAATCTTAGTTCCGTCTCTTATCAGGCGGGGCGCGAGCGTCCAGCGGGGGAGAGGCGGCCTAGGCTTGCCCGCGCGGCCAAAGGCGGGGCGCCAGCGCGACCGCCGCCAGCGCGCCGGCCAGTTGGGCGGCGATAAATGCGGGAGCCCCAGCGGGCGCGATTCCGGCGAAAGTGTCGGTAAACATGCGGGCGAGCGTCACGGCGGGATTGGCGAACGAGGTCGACGCCGTGAACCAATAGGCCGCCATGATGTAGAGGCCGACGGCATAGGGTGTCGCGGCGGGCGCGCGCGCCCCGCATCCAAATACGGTCAGCAGCAGGCCGAACGTCGCCACGCCTTCCGAAAACCATTGCCCGCCGCCGTAACGCACGTGGGTCGATATCCGCCACAGCGGCAGTTCGAACATGAGATGCGCCGCCCAGACGCCGACGACAGCGCCCGCGAGTTGGACAGCGACATAGGCGGCGAAATCGGGCCATTGCAGTTCGCGACGCAGCGCCAGGGCGAGACTGACGGCGGGGTTCATCTGCGCGCCCGAGACCGGGCCGAGTGTCAGGATCAGCACCACCAGCATCGCGCCGGTCGCCAGCGAATTGGCGAGCAGGGCGAGCGCGACATTGCCGCCCGCCAGCCGCTCGCCCATCACGCCCGAGCCGACCACCGTCGCCAGCAGAAACGCCGTCCCGAGCCCTTCGGCCAGCAATCGGCGCGCCAGCGGCTCGGCGGCGCTCACGCCTCGTGGGCTCGATGCGTCGCGCCGTCCATCCGGCCGATCTCGCGCAGTCTCGGGATCAGCGCCGCCGGGTCGAGCGAGGCGAGCGGCAGCGCCAGAAACGCCGCGATGCGATCGCGCAGCAGGTGGAACGCGGTTTCAAACGCGCGCGCTTTTTCCTCCGGCGCGCTGGAGACCGCCGCGGGGTCGGCGACGCCCCAATGCGCGGTTGCGGGATGACCCGGCCAGAACGGGCAGGCTTCGCCCGCCGCGTCGTCGCAGACCGTGAACACAAAATTCATCGCCGGCGCGTCGGGCGCGCCGAACTCGTCCCAGCACTTGGAGCGGAAGCCCTCCGTGGAATAGCCGTGGGCGGCGAGCGTCGATAGCGCGAGCGGATTGACGACGCCCTTGGGGTGGCTGCCGGCCGAGAAGGCGTTGAAACGGCCGGCGCCGTCCTTGCGCAAAATTCCTTCCGCGAGAACCGAGCGCGCCGTGTTGCCGGTGCAAAGGAATAGCACATTCAACTGCCGACATCCTCCGAAAAAGCCGCGCGTGATATTTCGGGATCGCACGAGCGCCGCCGACGGCGTGACGCGCTGACGTCCTCCCTCGCCAGCGCATTGCGGATTTGTATGACAGACCGATGACAACGGCCCGCAAGCCCGGACTTGCGCGCCTGGCGCCGCGCTGGCCTTCGCCGGCGTGCGCTCCGACCCCAAGCGAAGATTTGCACCCCGGC
Organism: Bradyrhizobium sp.; assembly: GCA_031367195.1. GTDB lineage: Bacteria > Pseudomonadota > Alphaproteobacteria > Rhizobiales > Beijerinckiaceae > Roseiarcus. The sequence goes on along the minus strand of JANLPL010000173.1, from coordinate 19,070 downwards.
CGGGCGTTCTGCTATAGCATTCGCGTTCCGTGGTGATTTGGCCGGCCGGCTTGCAGCCACGTTAAAAAAATCGCTAAAGGGGCCGCATTCTCGCGACCTGTAGGCGATTTTCCGCATTCAGGATTGCGCTCATGCCGATAAAAATCCCTGACACTCTACCCGCCTACGAGGCTTTGATGGCCGAGGGTGTGCGCGTGATGCCGGAAGCGGCCGCCGTGCGGCAGGACATTCGCCCGATGCAGATCGGCCTGCTGAACCTCATGCCCAACAAGATCAAGACCGAATTGCAGATCGCGCGCCTGCTCGCCGCCTCGCCATTGCAGGTCGAGCTGTCGCTGGTGCGGCTGGGCACCCATACGCCGAAGAACACGCCGGAAGACCACATGATGACCTTCTACTCCACCTGGGAGGAGGTCCGCCGGCGCAAATTCGACGGCTTCATCGTCAGCGGCACGCCGCTGGAGACGGCGCCCTATGAGGACGTGCGTTCCTGGCCGGAGGTGCAACAGATTTTCGAATGGACGCGCTCCAACGTACACGCCTCGATGTTCGTTTGCTGGGGCGCGATGGCGGCGCTTTATCATTTCCATGGCGCGCCCAAACGACAGTTGTCCGAGAAGGCGTTCGGCGTCTTTCCGCAGAAAATTCTCGCGCCGACCTCGCCCTATGTCAGCGGCTTCGCCGACAATTTCGCGACCCCGATCTCACGCTGGGCGCAGATCGAGCCGGAGGATCTGTCGGGCCGCGACGGGCTGGAGATTCTCGCCTTCAATCCCGAGCGCGGGGTCAGTCTCGCGGCGACGCCGGCGGCGCGGCGGCTCTACGTGCTCGACCATCTGGAATATGACGCGACCTCGCTGGCCGACGAATATTTTCGCGACGTGAAGGCGGGCATACCGATCAAGCTGCCGAAGAACTATTTTCCCGGCGACAACCCGCAGACGGCGCCGCCGAACACCTGGCGCGCCCACGGGCATTTGTTGCTGTCGAACTGGATCAACGAATTGTATCAGACGACGCCGTTCGAGATCGGGCGGATCGGCGCAGGCTGAGCGCTCAGCCCCACATCGCCCGCATCCGCGCCTTCAGATCGACCCTCGGCCCCTCGCGCGCCGGGGCGAGCGGCGCGCAAGCCACCGGCGGCCAAGTGACGCCCTCGAAATGCTTCAGGAGCGACGCCGGCAAAAACCGCGTGCGCGCCGCCAGCACATGCCGGTCGCCGTTGCGGGGCTGGCCGTGGACATGGAAGCGACGCGGGACGATCAGGTCGAGGTCCTCCTTCGCGCGCGTCATCGCGACATAGAGCAGGCGGCGCTCCTCCTCGATTTCCTGCGCGCTGCCCGTCGCCAGATCGGACGGGATACAGCCGTCGACGCAGTTCAGCACGAACACGCTCTTCCATTCCATGCCTTTTGCGGAATGGATGGTGGAGAGGATCAGATAATCCTCGTCGCGCAGCGGCGGTCCGGCCTCGTCGGAGGTCGCGTCGGGCGGGTCGAGCGTGAGTTCGCTCAAAAAACGCTCGCGCGAGGGATAGCTACCGGCGATCCGCTCCAAAGCGTCGAGATCGGCGATGCGGGGGGCGACGTCGTCGTAGCTCTCGGGCAGCGTCGCGCGCCGCCAGGCGAGGATTTCGGCAAGATCGGCGGGCCAGGGCAGGCTCCCGACGCGCTGCGCCAGCGCGACGAATTCGGCGAAGGCCGCGCGCGCTTTGGCCGGCGCGGGATAGGCGGCGAGCGTCGCGAAGGCGTCCGGCCGCCCCGCCGCGCTGACCATGCGCTCGGCATGGCTTGGCCCGACGCCCGGCAGCATCTGCATGACGCGGAAGCCGGCGACGCGGTCGCGCGGGTTTTCGACAAAACGCAGCAGCGCGAGCGCGTCCTTCACATGCGCCGCATCGAGGAATTTCAGGCCGCCGAATTTCACGAACGGGATGTTGCGGCGGGTCAGCTCAAGTTCCAGCGCGGCGGAATGGCTGCCCGTGCGGAACAGGACGGCTTGAGACTTGAGGGTAGCTCCCGCCTCGCGGTTTTCCAACACGCGGGTGGCGACATAGCGGGCCTGATCGATTTCCTCGCCGACATGGACTAGGCGCGGGGCGCCGCCGCCCGTCTTCTCCGTCCACAGCGTTTTCGGCAGCCGCTCCGGGCTTAGCGCGATGACGGCGTTGGAGGCGGCCAGAATGGGCGCGGTCGAGCGATAGTTTCGCTCCAGCGCCACCACGCGCGCCGGTGGATCGAAGCTGGCGGGGAAGTCGAGGATGTTACGCACCGTCGCGGCGCGGAAGGAATAAATCGACTGCGCGTCGTCGCCGACCACGGTGAGGCCCTTGCCCCCAGGGCGCAGTTTCAGCGCGATCTCCGCCTGAAGCGAATTCGTGTCCTGATATTCATCGACCAGCAGGTGATCGAACCGGCCGGCGATTTCCTCAGCCAGCGCCGGCTCGGCCAGCGCCTGGGCGAGATAGAGCAGGAGATCGTCGTAATCGAGCACGCCCTGCGCCTGCTTCGCCTCGACGTAAGCCGCGAACAGCTTTGCGAGCGCGGCCTCGTGCGCGGCGGCCCAGGGAAAGCGGCGGCCGAGCGTCTCGGCCAGCGTCGCGCGGGCGTTGACGACGCGGGAATAGATCGCCACGCAGGTCGCTTTGGTCGGGAAGCGCGCCCCCGTATCTGATAGCCCGGCGGAATGGCGGGTAAGGTTCATCAGGTCGGCGCTATCCTCGCGGTCATGGATAGTGAAATTCGAATCGAGGCCGATCCGCTCGGCATATTCGCGCAACAGCCGCGCGCCGATGGCGTGGAACGTGCCGGCATAGGCGGGCGTCGCGGCGGCGGCGGCTTCGGGGCCGAGATCGCGGCGCAGCAGCCGCTCGACGCGGTGGTTGAGTTCGGCCGCCGCGCGGCGCGAGAAAGTCGCCAGCATGATGCGCTTCGGGTCGACCCCGCCCAGCACGAGATGGGCGACGCGATGCGCCAGCGTGTTCGTCTTGCCCGAGCCCGCGCCGGCGATCACCAGCAACGGCGTCTCGCCGTGTTCGACCGCCGCGCGCTGCGCGTCGTTGAGGCCGGAGTCGCGAATCGGGGCGGGGCGCATGGAACGAGGGAAGCCCGTTTAGGCTTTGTTCGCAAGGGCTGCGGACGATATGCCAGCTGACAAACCCACAGCTAGGGGCCGTGCCTTGATTTTTCCATTACCGATCCCATCTATCGCGAGTCGCAACAGCCGGAGATGCACATGTCCAGCACCGACTTCGTGTACAAACTCCATGATCCAGTAGGCTGGCTTACAGAATCGTTGAGCAATTTCATCGAATATGGATATGACCCCGACACATGCACCGTTAGAATTGGAAAGCGCGGGAATCGTTTTTGTAACTATAAAATAGAAGAGGCGAGTTTTCAGATTTCGTCACCAATAGAAGCCACTGTGACGCCGGGGCACACTTTCAATGGACGGCACCACGGAGAAATGATTTGGCTTGACGGTAAGGATCGTCACGATGAAAACTGGAGCGAACTAATTACATTTCACGACCTAAGGACGGTGTTTATTGACCTAACTAGTGGTTTATTGAACTAACGCCGTCTTTTATGCGGGGCGGGCCAGATTTTTCCTGGTCCGTTTCTGCTTGTTGGGCGCGGGCCGCGACCGCGCCGAATTCGACCTTCGCCTGATCGGCGCCTAAGCTTCCGCGCCGTCGGGCGCTGTGATAACTCTCGTGCGCGACCGCCTTTTGGCGCGCGCGGCGACAAGAGGCGGCATGGACGAGTCTTCTAAGAGGCGCGCGATCACGCAGAAGGACGCCGAGGCGGCTGTCAGGGTGCTGATCGAATGGGCCGGCGACGATCCCGAGCGCGAGGGCCTGCGCGACACGCCCGCCCGCGTCGCCCGCTCCTACGAGCAATTGTTCTCCGGCTACCGCGAAGACCCGCGCCAATATCTCGAACGCACCTTTGAGGAGACCGGCGGCTACGACGAACTGATCGTGCTGACCCATGTGCGCGTGGTGAGCTTCTGCGAACATCATATGCTGCCGGTGATCGGGCGCGCGCATATCGGCTATTTGCCGCGCGACCGGGTCGTGGGCATCTCGAAACTCGCCCGCGTGGTGCAGGGCTTCTCGCGCCGGCTCCAAATCCAGGAAAAGCTGACGCTCGACATCGCCGAGACGATTCAGGACGTGCTCAACCCGCTCGGCGTCGGCGTGATGATCGAGGCCGAACATTCCTGCATGACGCTGCGCGGCGTCAACACGCCGGGATCGCGGCTGTCCACCAGCCGCCTGCTCGGCGCGATCCGCGACGATCCGCGCACGCGTAACGAGTTTTTGCGCGCGGTCGGCGGCGGCGGGGGCGACTGAAAACTTTTTTTCCCGCCGAGCGTATCAGGAGGACGGAGGCGGCGGAATGGCGCTCAGCATCGAGGGGTTTGCGATCGTTTCGAGCGACGGTATGTTGGCCGGCGCGGACGGTCTGATGCCGAATTCGCTCAAATTCGATCGGGATCAGGACTTTCTCAACGCGTCGCTCGACGCTGCGGCGCTTCTCGTCCACGGCAAGAAAAGCCATGAGGCGCAACCCCATTCGGGCGCGCGCAAACGGTTGCTGCTGACCCGCTCGGCCGGGCCGTTCTCGACGATTCCGATCGAGCCGAACGTCTGGCTGTGGAACCCGGACGCGACGCTGTTCGTTGACGTTTGCGACACGCTGGGGATAGAGCACGGCGTCGTCGCCATTCTCGGCGGGACGGCGGCCTACGATATGTTCCTGCCGCGTTACTCCGCGTTTCACCTGTGCCGCGCCGGGAAAGTCGCGCTCGCCGGCGGCGTGCCCGTGCTCAGCGCCGTGCGGCCCGGGCATCCCCCTGAACTTGTGCTGCAAGGCGCCGGGCTGAAGCTCGCGCAGGAGATCGTGCTCGATTCCGATCAGGATTTACGGCATCAGACCTGGCGGCGTGAAGCCTAGCGCTCCCGCGCCCTCATGCTGTCGTGCCAACGATGCAGCAGCATATAAGTGACGGCGGTGAAGAACAGGAAGATCAGGATACCCGTGATCGAGATTAGGAACAACGCGGCGAACATGCGCGGAATGTTGAGCCTGAACCCGGATTCGACAATGCGGTAGGCAAGGCCCGACCCCGAGCCGGCGGAGCCGGCCGCGATTTCCGCCACGATGGCGCCAACCAGCGAAAGCCCGCCGCCGATCCGCAGTCCCCCGAGGAAATAAGGCAACGCCGCCGGCATCCGCAACAACCGCAGTTGTTGCCACGTCGAGGCGCCGTAAAGCTCAAACAGGTCGATCAGATTGTGATCGGCCGAGGCGAGGCCGAGCGCGGTGTTGGACAGGATCGGGAAGAACGCCACGAGAAACGCGCACACCAGCACCGCTTCGCCGGACGAGAGATAGACCAGCAACAGCGGCGCGATCGAGATCACCGGCGTCACTTGCAGGATAACCGCGAACGGGAAGAACGCGCGCTCCAGCGGCCGCCACAGGTGGAAGATCAGCGCCAGCGCGACGCCGCCGATCATCGCCGCCAGCAGCGCCTCGAAGGTGGTCGTCAGCGTGACCAGCAACGAGGAGAACAGCGTCGGCCAGTCGTGCGCCAGCGTGACGATCACCTCGCTCGGCGCCGGCAGCAGGAACGAGGGGACGTGAGCGATCCTGACATAGGCTTCCCAGCCTGCGATCGCGATGACCAGCAGCAGCGCCGGAAACAGGTAATCTTCGATCGCTTCGCGGCTCACGCGGCGCGCCTCTCCGGAGGAGTGAAACTCACGCGCATTTCGACGCGCCCATGGCTTCATGCAGCGCGGCCGAGGCCTCGCGGGCGCGGTCGGCGTAATAGTGTCCGAGCCGGAATTCCTCGTCGCGCACGACCGAGGGATCGATGGCGATTTCCGCCACCACGCGGCCCGGACGCGGCGCCATCACGCAGATCCGGGTCGAGAGATAGACGCTTTCGTAAACGGAATGGGTGACGAAGACGATGGTGGTGCGAAGATTCGCGCGCAGGCTCAGGAGATCATCGTTGAGCTTGGCGCGGGTGATCTCGTCGAGCGCGGCGAAAGGCTCGTCCATCAGCAGCACCGCCGGTTTCAGCACCAGCGCGCGCGCGATCGACACCCGCATCTTCATGCCGCCCGAGAGTTCGCGCGGATAGGCGCGCTCGAACCCGGTCAGTCCCACATTGACGAGCGCCTCCTCGACCGGCGCCCGCGCGTCGCGGCGCGAAACGCCCTTCAGGCGAAGCGGCAGCCAGACATTGTCGAACACGTCCGACCAGGGCGCCAGCGTCGGCTCCTGGAACACGAAGCCGAGGCTCGGCTGGCCGCGCCATTGCACGTGGCCGCCGGAAATCGTGGTGAGGCCAGCAACGATGCGCAGCACGGTCGACTTGCCGCAACCGGAGGGGCCGAGCAGGCTGAGGAATTCGCCGTCGCGAATGTCGAGATCGACGTTCTGCAACGCGACCGTGCCGCTCTTGAACGACTTGTCGACGCCGCGCAACGTAACGAGCGGCGTCACGCCGGCGCCCCCTTCAGCGCGCATGACGCGCTATCCGCACAAATCGGAACCGATGTGAATGCAAACTCGCCCGTCTCCGTCCCCTAGCCATTCTTGCACGACGGCTGCCGCCAGCATGGCACGCGCGCCGGGCTTAGACAAGAATATCCCGCCCGCGCGCGGGCCGCGCGGGCGAGGATCGCGTTACTTGGCGGGCGTTTCCGCCGGCGCGGATGTCTCGGCGGCGGCCGGCGGCGCTTCGAGACGCTCGATTTTGGCGTCCTTGCGCAGGGCGGTGATCGCGTCGGTCTGCGCCTTCTGCTGCACATAGCGCGCGGCCTGCTCTTTGACCTTGTCGAAGGGAGGGAAGCTCTTGGTCCGTCGGCCCTCGACCTGGATGACGTGCCAGCCGAACTGCGATTTGACCGGCTCGGAAATCTCGCCGTCCTTCATCTTGAAGGCGGCCTCGGAAAATTCCGGCACCATCCGGTCCTTGGTGAACCAGCCCAGATCGCCGCCTTCGGAAGCCGGGTCTTTCGACAATTCCTTGGCCACCTTGGCGAAATCTTCGCCGCCTTTCACCCGCGCCAGCGCCTTCTTGGCGGTATCCTCGTCCGGCAGCAGAATGTGGCGCGCGTGGAGCTCCTCCTGCGGCGGCTGCGCCTTGGCGGCGACGTCATAGGCCTCGTGCTCGGCCTTGTCGGTGTCGGCGTCCTTGGCGATCTTGCCGAGTTGCGCCTCCATGGCGAGCTTGTTGGCGTAATAGGAAAGCTTGCGCTGGAATTCCGGCGTCTGGTCCAGTTTTTCGGCGCGCGCCTTGACGGATACGAGCTTCAGATCAATGAGATAGTCGAGCACGTATTTCCGCCGCGCCGCCATGTCGAGCTTCTCGGGCAGGCCGGAGCCGATATCGACGAGGGCGTCCTCGACGTCCTGTTCGGCGATGGCCTGGCCATCGACGGTCGCGAGCGGCTTGCTGTCGGCGAAGGCGAACGAGGCGGCGAGGGAAAACATGGCGACGAGCGTCAGGCGGCTCGCGGCGGTGGGGAGAGGCATGTAGGCTCCTGTTGGGCGGCGGATGCCGTTGCGGGATCGCGCGCCGCCTATAAACACAATGCGCCGAATTTGCGAGCGGTTCGCGGGCGTTCCGCGGCGGCCGATGCTATAGGCGGGGCATAAAGTTCGGATCAAAGTGAACATCGGGGGGACGCATGTACGAGGCCGCCGGAAACGCCGCCGCCTATTTTGTGGATCGCCACGCCGAAGGTCCGGCCAAACACCATCCCGCCTTCGTCGAGGCGGGCGGCGAGGGCCGGAGGCTGACCTATGGCGAACTCGGCGCACGCAGCGCCCGCGTCGGCGCGATGCTGGCGGCCCGCGGCGTCGCCCGCGAGCATCGCGTCGCGTTGTTGCTGACCGACACGGTGGATTTTCCGGTCGCGTTCTGGGGCGCGATCAAGGCCGGAATCATTCCCGTGCCGATCAACACGCTGCTGTCAGCTGAGCTTTACCGCGCCATCCTCGCCGATTGCCGCGCCGGCGCGCTGATCGTCTCGCGCGAACTCTACGCGATCGTGGCGCCGGCGCTGGCGGACTGCCCGCAGCTCAAGTCCGTGTTCGTCGCGGGCGGCGAGGCGCCGGCCGGCGCGCTTGCCTTCGCCGCCGAACTCGAAGCCAGCGCCCCCGGCCCGACCGCGCCCGCCTCGCCGGACGAATGCGCGTTCTGGCTCTATTCCTCCGGCTCGACCGGCCAGCCCAAAGGCGTGCGTCACGCCCATGGCAGCCTCAAATACACCGCCGACACTTTTGGCGCGCAAGTGTTGGGGATTGCCCCCGATGACCTCGTGTTCTCCGCCGCAAAGCTGTTCTTCGCCTATGGCCTCGGCAATGGCATGACCTTCCCGATGTCGGTTGGCGCGACGACGCTGCTCTACGCCGGCCGGCCGACGCCCGACGCGGTGTTCGATGTGTTCGCCCAGTTCCGCCCGAGCGTGTTCTGCGGCGTGCCGACGCTCTATGCCGCGCTCGACGCCAAGCTTGAAGCGGGTGCGGCCAAGATCGAGCACCGGCTGCGCCGCTGCCTCTCCGCCGGCGAGGCCTTGCCGGAAGAGGTCGGCGCCAAATGGGCGCGTTTCGCCGGCTGCGACATTCTCGACGGCGTCGGCTCGACCGAGATGCTGCACATTTTTCTGTCCAACCGGCCGGGCGACGTCGTTTATGGAACCTCCGGCGTCGCCGTGCCAGGCTACGAACTGCGGTTGGTCGACGAGGCGGGCGCGGAGGTCGTCGAGGGCGCGATCGGCGAATTACTGGTGAAGGGCTGCTCCGCGCCGCTCGACTATTTCGGCCGTCGCGCGCAGAGCCGCGCCACTTTCGAAGGCGAGTGGACCCGCACCGGCGACAAATACGAGAAGCTCGGCGGGGGTCGCTACCGTTACTGCGGCCGCACCGACGACATGTTCAAGGTCAGCGGTATCTGGGTCGCGCCGTTTGAGATCGAGCAGGCGCTGATCGCCCATCCCGCCGTGCTGGAGGCGGCCGTGGTGGCGGCGCGCGACGCCGACGGGCTGGAAAAGCCGAAAGCTTATGTCGTGCTGAAGCCGGGCGCGGCGGTTCTCGCGCCGGAGTTGCAGGACCACGTCAAGGCCCGCGTCGGCATGTGGAAATATCCGCGCTGGATCGAATTCTGCGCCGAGTTGCCCAAGACCGCGACCGGCAAGATCCAGCGCTTCAAGCTGCGGGACTGACGCGCCGCCCCATCGGGTCGAACAGGTGCAGGTCGCGCATCTCGGCGGCGAAGATCACGACGTCGCCAATGGCGGGCACATCGCGGCCGCGCAATTCAGCGACGACCGCCTGCCCATCGCGCGCGCGTGTGTGTGCGTAGGAGATTTCGCCAAGCCGCTCGACCAGTTCGATCGTCGCCGGCAGCTTGAATGCGCCCTCGCCGTTCACCCGCAGATGCTCCGGCCGCACGCCGAGCTTTGAAATGGCGTTCGCTGTCGGCGCGTCGAACGCGTCAAAGGCGGGGCCGGCCAACCGCCCCGCCGCCGCCGCGCTAGCGTCGAACAGGTTCATCGCCGGCGAGCCGATGAAGCCGGCGACGAACAAATTGGCGGGCGTGTAATAGAGATCGAGCGGCCGGCCAACCTGCGCGATTTCGCCCTGGTTCATCACCACGATGCGGTCGGCGAGCGTCATCGCTTCTGTCTGATCGTGCGTGACATAAACCATCGTCGCGCCGAGCAGCCGGTGCAATTTGGCGATCTCGACGCGCGTCGAAACGCGCAGCGCCGCATCCAGATTGGAGAGCGGCTCGTCAAACAAAAACACATCGGGCTCGCGCACGATGGCGCGCCCGATCGCGACGCGCTGGCGCTGGCCGCCGGAGAGATCGCGCGGGCGACGGTCAAGCAGCGGTTCCAGTTGCAACATGCGCGCGGCTTCCGCCACGCGGCGGTCGATCTCCGCTTTCGCCATGCCGGAGAATTTGAGCCCGAAGGTCATGTTCTTCGCGACGTTCATGTGCGGATAGAGCGCGTAGGATTGGAACACCATGGCGATTTTTCGCGCAGCGGGTTCGAGTTCGTTGACGCGCCGCCCGCCGATGCGGATTTCACCTTTGCTGACGCCGTCGAGCCCGGCGATCAGGCGCAGCAAGGTGGACTTGCCGCAGCCCGACGGCCCCACCAGCACGACGAATTCGCCATCGGCGATGTCGAGGTTGATCCCTTTCAGGATCTTCGCCTCGCCCCAGGCTTTATCAAGCCCCGCGATACCAAGCGTCGCCATGCCGGCTCCTATTTGACCGCGCCGGCCGTGAGGCCGCTGATGAGCTGGCGCGAGAAGATCACGTAAATAACCACCACCGGCAGAATCGCCAGCGACAGCGCCGCCAGCACGCTGTTCCAATCGGTAATGTACTGGCCGAGAAACTGCTGCACGCCGAGCGTGATCGTATGGGTGCTCTCGCTCGAGGTGAGAATTAGCGGGAACCAAAGATCGTTCCAGATCGGCACGATGGTGAATACGGCGACGGTGGCTATTGCCGGCCGCAGCAGCGGCGCGATCACCTCGAAGAAGATCCGCGTTTCCGGCACGCCATCGCAGCGCGCCGCATCGCGCAAATCCCTGGGGATCTGCTGGATGAACTCGCTGAGAATGAAGATCGCCATCGGCAGCCCCTGCGCGATATAGACCAGGATCAGCGCGATCAAAGTGTCGTTGAGATGGGCGGCGCGCATCATGGTGAGAATCGCGATGGAGCCGAGCCGGATCGGCGCCATGATGCCGATCGACAGATAAAGCGCGAGCGCTGTGGTCCAGCGAAAGCGATATTCCGTCAGCGCCCAGGCCGCCATCGCGCCAAACAACAACGTGAGTGACATGGCGCCGAGCGTGACGATCATGGAATTAACGAACCAAGTCCCCACATGCGCGTTGCGCAGCACCTTGGCGTAGCCGATCAGCGAGAAGCTTTCCGCATTGGGGAGGCTAAGCGGCGCGGCGAAGATGGCGTTGCGCGCCTTGAACGAATTCATCACGACCAGCAGGATCGGCGCCACTGCGAGAAAGCAGTAGGCGAGGAGAACGATGTGAACGGCGAGGCGGGACAGGCGCAAGGCTGGCTCTCCGGCTTCAGAACGCGTAGCGCGTCATGCGCCGCTGCACCGCGAACAGATAGACGCAGACGCCGGTCAGGATGATGAAGAACATCACCGTCGCGATCGCCGCGCCCATGTTGGGATCGCCGAGCTGCAACTGGTTGCCGAAGAAGGCGCGATAGAAGAGGGTGCCGAGAATGTCGGAGGCGAAATTCGGCCCCGCCAACGCGCCCTTGACGGTGTAGATCAGGTCGAAAGCGTTGAAATTGCCGACGAAGGTGAGGATCGAGACCAGGCCGATGGTCGGCGCCACCAGCGGCAGCTTGATATGCCAGAAGATGCGGAAATGGCTGAGCCCGTCCACCCGCGCGGCGTCAACCAGATCCTCAGGGATATTGAGCAACGCGGCGTAGATCAACATCATCGGGATGCCGACGAATTGCCACACCGACATCAGCGCCAGCGTGATGAGCGCACTTCCGGGCAAGCCGAGCCAGGGGGCGAACAGCGCGCCGAGCCCAACCGACTTCAACACGCCCTCGGCCACCCCCCACAACGGCGATAGAATCAGGTTCCAGGCAAAGCCGACAATCACGACAGAAAGCATCGTCGGCAGAAAGATCACCGTGCGATAGACGCTGCGCCCAGTAAGATTGGGCAGGCTCAGCAGCCCTGCGAGCGCAATCCCGATCGGGTTCTGCACCGCCATATGGACGAGGAAGAATTTGAGATTGTTCCAGGCCGCGTTCCAGAACGGCTTTGACCAAACCGCATCGGTCAGCAGCGTGACGAAATTGGCCAGCCCGACGAAATAGGATTCCCCGGTGGGCGTGACGCGATAGGTCGCCAGCCGCATGGTGTCGATCAACGGGTAGATCGAAATCGCGCTATAGATCGCCAGCGCCGGGCCGAGAAAAAACAGCATGAGCCCGATCAATCGCAGGCGCGGCAGCGAGGCGGCGATCTCTGGGGCGGAATTGGTCATGCGGGGACCTGATCGGGAGGCTCAGCCTTGGCCGGGACGCGCCCGGCCAAGTTCAAGTCAGCGCATCACTTCGCCGGATGATACCATTTGTCGAGACCGTCCTGCAGTTGCTTGCCCGCCGCCTCCGGCGTCATGGCGCCGTTGATGACCTGCGCCGAGACGTTCCACATTTCGTTCTCCAAATTCGGCGTGCCGCGCGAAAGAACCTGGTAGGAATTGCGGATTGTCGACTTGCACTCCTTGCGCCAGGAGACAAAGGTCGCGGCGAGATCGTCCTTGATCGCCACAGGCTCGCTCGAAAGCGGGAAGAAGCCGGGCAGCGCGTTGGCGTAGAGGGTCGCGAATTCCGGCGTCGTCAACCAGTCGAGAAATTTCTTCGCATCAGCCTGGTTCTTCGAGGCCGCGTTCAGTCCCATCGCGATGTCGGTGTGATCGGAGATGTAGCATTGCGTCGCGCCGGCCGGCAGCGGTGGTTTGAACGCGCCCATCGGGAATTTCGCAGTGGCGCGGAAGGTTGAAATATCCCACGAACCGGCGGGATAGATGGCGCCTTTGCCGAGCGAGAACAGGTTCTGGCTGTCGGCGTATTTCTGCGCCTGATAGCCGTTGCCCATCGAAGCGCCCCAGGTCGCGAGTTCTTTGAACACAGCGACATATTGCGGATCGGTCAGCTTCTGCGCACCCTTGATCAGGCCGAGCCGCCCGTCCTCGCCATGCCAATCGTTGGGGCCGATATTCTGGAACCCCATGGTCGCGCTTTCCCATTGGTCGGCCGTGCCCAGCACGATCGGTGTGTAGGTTCCGTCCTTCTTGAGTTTTTCGAGCAGCGTGTGAAATTCCTCCATCGTCTTCGGCTCGGCCGCGCCGACCTTCTTCAGCGCGTCCTTGTTGTAAATGAAGCCGTGAATGACGGAGGCCATCGGCACGCAGAACGTGTCCTTGCCGTCGTCAGTCGACCACGCCGATTTCGCGACGTCGGAAAAGTTCTTCATGCCCGGGAGATCGTTGAGCGCGGCGAGGCTCTTCTTCCTGTAAAGTTCGAGCGAAACGTCGAACGGCCGGCAGGTGATGAGGTCGCCCGCCGTACCGCCCGCCAGGCGCGCGTTCAGCGCGGCATTGTACTCGGTTGGGGCCGAAGGGGAGAACTCGACCTTGATGTCGGGGAATTGTTTGTTGAAGGCGGGAATGATCTGCGCATTCCAGATGTCGGCGTCGTCGTTGCGCCAGCTCTCGATCTTGATTGTTCCGGCGGTTGCGGCCGCTAGCCCTGAGATAAGCGCGGCGGCGGCGACGCCGAGACGCGCAAAGATTGAAACCGAACGCTTCATCCGTCTCTCCCTACCTGTTGACCGAAGGCGCGGCCGTCGGGCGAGTGGTTCAGACCACTTGCCACAAGTCTAAACGGAACGTATACCTCTTGTCTAGGGGCGCCGGTTCAAAATCTGAGGGGGGACGGGACGTATCCCAGGGAGAATAGATGAGCGGCGAGCGGGACAAGCGCTATTTGGGCATCGACGCCGGCGCAACGCGCTGTCGCTCGCGTTTGCGCGATTGCGCGGGCGCCGTGCTCGCTGAGGGGCAGGGGCCGGCGGCCAACGCCTATGTCCATTTCGGCCGCGCAATCGAGGTCGCGGCTGCAGTGATCGAAGAGACCTTGCGCAGCGCCGGACTGTCTACGACCGATACCAGCAACGTCCAACTGGGCCTCGGGGTCGCCGGCATCGGCAGCGCCGCGGAAGCGCTGCGTTTCGCTTCCCGTTTCCGTGGCTTCGCGCGTGTCGAGGTGGTCAACGACGCGGTGGCCGCATGTGTCGGCGCGCATGGCGGCAAGGACGGCGGGTTGATTGTTGTCGGCACGGGATCGGCGGGCGTGGCGCGGGTCGCAGGACGCGACAGCGTGATTGGCGGACGAGGTTTTCATCTTGGCGACGATGGCTCCGCGGCGCGGTTGGGGCTGCAGGCGGCGCGGGCGGCGATGCGCGCCGCCGACGGGCTAGGACAGGAGAGCGATCTCACCAAACAGATCCGCGCGCGTTTCGCCGACGATGCGTTGCGAATGGTGCATTGGGCCGCGACGGCGACGCCCGGGGATTATGGGGAATTCGCGCCGCTCGCGTGCGAGGCCGCGACGAGAGGCGATCCGATCGGGCTCTTGCTCGTGCGTCAGGCGGCCGAGGCTGTGGCCGTGCTGGTTGGCGCGGTTGAGGCGCTCGGCGCGCGGCGCGTGGCGATGGTGGGCGGCCTTGGCGAGGCGTTGCGGCCCTTTCTCGATCCCGCGCTCGACGCGCGGTTGAGGGCGCCCGTGTTTGATCCGACTGACGGCGCCCTGCTGCTTGCCGGCGGCGCGTTGCCGGGGAGGCAATCTTGAGCGGGCCGGAAACGCGCGTCCGCTATCGCGCCATCGCCGATGCGCTTCGACATGAAATCGCCGGCGGCCGCTTTTCCAAGGCGCAGGTTCTGCCAGGCGAGCGCGAGTTGTCGCAAATGTTCGCGGTCTCGCGCGCGACGCTGCGACGCGCGGTCGGCACGTTGGTTGACGAGGGGGCGCTGTTTCAGCGCCAGGGCGCGGGCACTTTCATCCGTCGCGCCGCGCGCAAGGTCGATCAGCCATTCTCCCGGTTGGTAGGCTTCTCCGAATTGATGCGGCTGCGCGGCTTTTCGCCGAGTTCGCGCAATCTCGATATGGGCGTTTTTCTGCCCTCGCCCGAGGAGATGACCTCGCTCGCGATCGGGCCGGAGGAGAGCGTAGTGCGGTTGTCGCGGCTGCGGTTGGCCGACGATGTGCCGATGGCGATCGAGCACACGGCGGCGCCGGCGCGATTTCTGCCTGTTCTCGACAAGATCGGCGCCTCGCTCTACGAAGCGCTCGCAACGACCGGCCATCCGCCGACGCGCGGCCTGCAACGCCTGCGCGCGGTGTTGCTATCCGACGAGGATGCGGCGCTGCTTGGCGTGCCGACGGGCTCGCCGGTGCTCTATATCCAGCGCATCGCTTATCTCGCTGATGGGCGCGGCGTGGAATTCACCCGCTCCTACTACCGCTCGGACACTTATGAGTTCGTCTCGGAAGTGACGCCGGGACGCGCGCCGAGGGGTCGTACATGACCTATATGGCCGAGGAAACAGCCGAGAGCGGCGCGGCGACGGCGCGTTGCCTGCGCGACAACGCCGCACAGTTCGCGGCTTTGGGCGAAGCCTTGCGCGCCCGCGCGCCTGCTGTCGTCGTCACCAATGCGCGCGGCAGTTCCGACCATTGCGCGCTCTATCTCAAATATCTGATCGAGATCACGCTGGGGCTGCCCTGCGCCTCAATCGGTCCGTCGATCGCCTCGCTCTATCGCACTCCGATGCAGCTCGACGGCGCGGTGGCGATCTCGATCTCGCAGTCCGGTCGCAGCCCTGATATCATCGAGGCGCAGCGGGCCGCGCGGCGCGGCGGCGCGCTGACGATCGCGTTCGTCAACCAAGCCGAGTCCCCGCTGGCGCGTGAGGCGCAAACGCTGATCCCGCTCCATGCGGGCGCGGAGCATTCGGTCGCCGCCACAAAATCGGTGATTGCGGGCCTTGCGGCAGGCGCCGCGCTGACGGCCGCGTGGCGCGGCGACGCGGCGCTCGGCGCGGCGATGGCGCGGCTGCCGGAGGCCTTGAGCGCGCCGCCGCCGCCGCCGCGCGCCCTGGTTGACGCGATCTCACAGGCGAAATCGGCCTTCGTGCTCGGGCGCGGGTCGACCTATGCTATCGCGGCCGAAGCCGCGTTGAAGTTGAAGGAGACTTGCGCCTTGCACGCGGAGGCGTTCTCGGCGGCCGAGGTGATGCATGGGCCGGCCGAGATCGTGCGGCCGGGCTTTCTGGTGCTGGCTTTTCGACCAAGCGACGAGGCGGCGGAAGGGTTTGCCGCGGCGATAGCCAAATGCGCCGCGCTCGGCGCGCATGTCATAACAGTGGAGGCCGGCGTCGAGGATGGCGAGGGCCGGCTCGGCGCGCGCGACGCCGGCCATCCCTTGCTGGCGCCGATCACGATGATCCATCGCTTCTACGCTTTGGTTGAAGCCTCCGCTCGCGCGCTCGGCCGCGACCCGGATCGGCCGCGGAATTTGCAGAAAATCACGGAGACGCGCTGATGCGGATATTCGTCGGCGCCAGGATATTTGACGGCTTCGCGTTTCGCGACGATTGCGCTGTCGTGTCGGAAGGCCCAACAATCCGGGGGCTCGTTCGCTATGACGAACGTCCGGCGGGCGAGACGGTCGATCTGGGCGGGGGGATGCTGACGCCGGGTTTCGTTGATTGGCAGGTCAATGGCGGCGGCGGCTATCTCGTCAACGCCGCGCCGACGCGCGAGACTTTGCGCGGCATCGTCGAGGCGCATCGCCGTTTCGGCACGACGGCTTTGTCGCCGACCGTCATCACGGATGCGCCTGCGGTGCTGGAGGCCGCGTTGCAGGCCGCGCGCGAGCCGATCGAGGGCTCGCTCGGCCTGCATGTCGAGGGGCCGTTCATCGATCCGCGCCGCAACGGCGCGCATCCGGTCGAGCATATCCGCGCGATGCGTGAAGCCGACGCGCGGCGCTTGATTGACGCGCGCGCCTGCGTGGTGACTGTCGCTCCGGCTTCCGTGCCGCTGGAGCTGATGGCCCTGCTCGCCGCCCACGGCGTCGTAGTCAGCCTTGGCCATTCGGAGGCGGGCGCGGAGGAGGCGCGCGCGTGTTTCGACGCGGGCGCGCGCTGCGTGACGCATCTGTTCAACGCGATGAGCCAACTGGGCCATCGCGCTCCCGGCGTGGTCGGGGCCGCGCTCGCCGACCCCCGCGTGTTCGCTGGTTTCATCGCCGACGGCCTGCATGTGCACGAGACGGCGGGGCGGCTGGCGTTTCGGTTGAAGGGACCGGAGCGGCTGACGCTGGTTTCGGACGCGATGCCGCCCGCTGCCGGCGGACCGGACTCCTATGAGCTGAACGGGCGCAGGGTCACGCGGCGCGGTTTGCGCCTGACGCTCGACGACGGCACGCTCGCCGGCGCCGTCATCACGCTGCACGACGCCATTCGTTACGCCGTGCAAAAACTCGGGGCTTCGTTGGAGGACGCGCTGCGGATGGCGACCTCCACGCCGGCGCGACTGTTGCGCGTGGCGGATCGGCACGGTGTTTTGCGGGCCGGCGCGCGCGCTGATCTCGTGCATCTTGGTTCCGATCTGGCGTTGCTCGGCGTGTGGTTCGGCGGCGAGGCGGTGCGGTGAGGGGCTCGGGTCAACCAACTGGCGATTCTGGTTGGTCGCAAAGGAGGCGAGGATGCTGCGTCGAAGCGTGTTGGACATCGATGGCGTCGCGACGCCCGTGGTCTCGGCTGGCGAAGAACGGGATGAGCAAGCCGTGGTTTGCCGGCATGGCAATCCCGGCTATTCCGCCGACTGGCTCGATCTGGCGCCGCGCGTCGCGCCGTTCTCCCGCCTTGTCGCGCCGGATATGCCAGGCTTCGGCGACGCCGGCAGGCCGGCGGATTTCGATTATTCCGTGCCCGGCTATACGCGCCATCTCGATGCGTTGCTGCGTCGCCTCGACGTGCGCCGCGCACATCTCGTTTGCCACGATTTCGGCGTCGGTTGGCGGTTGAGTTGGGCCTTGGCGAACCCGAACGCCGTCGCCAGTCTCACACTGGTCAATATCGGTGTGCTGCCGGGCTATCGCTGGCACGTTCTGGCGCGGGTCTGGCGCACGCGCGGGTTGGGCGAACTGGCGATGGCGAGCGTCAGCCATTTCGGCTTCGCGCTCTCCATGAAGCTCGCCAATCCGCGCCCGCTGCCGCGCGAATTCGTCGATGGGATGTATCGCTGCTTCGACGCGGGGCTGAAACGCGCGGTGCTGAAGCTCTATCGTGCGACCGACGATAGGGGAGCCATGTTCGCGCCCCAGCCGGAGGCGTTCCGGCATTTGACGGCCCCGGTCTGCGTGGTCTGGGGCGCGCGCGACCCCTATGTCGATGTGCGTTACGCCGAGCGGCAGCGCGAATTCTTCGCCTCCGCACAGGTGCATATTTTCGAGGACAGCGGCCACTGGCCGCACGCAGATAATCCCGAACGCTTCGCCGGCGTCGTCGTGCCGTTCCTGCGACGGGCGCGACAAGAGTAGGCCTGCTTAGCCGGGTTGATGGATCGCGCGGGTTAACCGGCAATGACGCGGCAAGCAATAAGCGGAACGCTCTACACGTGCTCCACCTGCACCACGCCGGCGACCGCTTTCAGCGCGCCGGCGAGCGCGCCGGTCACGGCGTAACGGCCGGGCAGCTTCACTTCGATCTCGCCCGCATCCGGTCCCAGCAATACCACCAGCGAAATCTCGCCTTCCCCCCGCGCCCGCAACCGTTCGACCAGCGAGGGCAGCGGCGCCTCGTCGCGCAGAAAAATCCGCAGGCCTTTGTGGCTGCGCGCGGCGGCTTCCGCGAGCGGCTCGACGTGGGTGATCTGCGCCCGCACATCCTCGCCTTCGAGCCGCGCGTTGAGCGTGACGATTACGTCGGCCCCCTTCTCCAGGAGATCGCGGAACTGCATCAGGCTTTCCTGAAACAACACCGCCTCGTATTGGCCTGAGGGGTCGGACAGTTGGAGGATGCCCATCTTATTGCCGGTCTTGGTGCGCCGCTCTTGTCTGTCGAGCACGCTGGCGGCGAGCTTGCGCGTCGTCTCGCCGGCGCGCACGCGCGCGACGAATTCGCTCCAGCGGATCGCCCCAAGCCGCTTGATCGTCGCCTCATGCGCCTCCAGCGGATGACCGGACAGGAAGAAACCGATCGCGTCGAATTCGCGCTGCAAGCGGTCGCTCGTCGCCCACGCGGTCGCCTTCACTTTCAGCGGCGCCTCCTGCGCATCGCCAAACAGCGCGACCTGACCGTTCAGCCGCTCCTCCGCGCGCCGCTGCGCCAGCGCCAGCATCGGCTCGACCGAGGCGAAGGCGACGGCGCGGTCGGGTTCGAGATCGTCGA
>JANLPL010000162.1:0-2792 GCA_031367195.1 Bradyrhizobium sp. | reverse complement strand
GCGACGATCTTCTCGACTTCCGTGTCGGACACGAACGGCCCGTGCACGCGGCTGATGCGGCCGCCGCCCGCCATATAGAGCATGTCGCCCTGCCCCAGCAGTTGCTCGGCGCCCTGCTCGCCCAGAATGGTGCGGCTGTCGATCTTGCTGGTCACCTGGAACGAGATGCGGGTCGGGAAATTGGCCTTGATCGTGCCGGTGATGACGTCGACCGAGGGGCGCTGCGTCGCCATGATGAGATGGATGCCGGCCGCGCGCGCCATCTGGGCGAGACGCTGGATCGCGCCCTCGATGTCCTTGCCGGCGACCATCATCAGGTCGGCCATCTCGTCCACCACCACGACGATATAGGGCAGTTCGGCGAGATCCATCTCCTCCTGGCGGTAGAGCAATTCGCCGGTCTCGGAATCGAAGCCGTCCTGCACCTGGCGCGTGATCGCCTCGCCCTTCGCCGCCGCCTCGACGACGCGGGCGTTGAATCCGTCGATGTTGCGGACGCCGACCTTCGACATCTTGCGATAGCGGTCTTCCATCTCGCGCA
Organism: Bradyrhizobium sp.; assembly: GCA_031367195.1. Taxonomy (GTDB): domain Bacteria; phylum Pseudomonadota; class Alphaproteobacteria; order Rhizobiales; family Beijerinckiaceae; genus Roseiarcus. Next base: position 2,251 of record JANLPL010000162.1, on the reverse strand, counting down.
CCGCCCATTTGAGCGCGACCACCGCCTTTTTCGGATCGACCATGATCAGGCGGCACTGGCTCGGCTGCAGCCGGTAAAGCAGGCTCAAGATGAAGGTGTTGATCGCCACCGACTTGCCCGAGCCGGTGGTGCCGGCGACCAGGAGATGCGGCATTTTGGCGAGATCGACGATCACAGGGTCGCCGCCGATGGTCTTGCCGAGCGCAATGGCGAGCTTCTGGGTCGAGTTCTCGAACTCCTGACAGGCCAGCATCTCGCGCAGGAACACCGTCTCGCGCCGCTGGTTGGGCAGTTCGATGCCGATCGCGTTGCGGCCCTGGACAACCGCGACGCGCGCGGAGATCGCCGACATCGAGCGGGCGATGTCGTCGGCCAGTCCGATCACGCGCGAGGATTTGACGCCCGGCGCCGGCTCCAGTTCATACAGCGTCACGACGGGGCCGGGGCGCACGTTGATGATCTCGCCTTTGACGCCGAAATCGTCGAGCACGCCCTCCAGCAGCCGCGCGTTCTGCTCCAGCGAATCGTCGGAGATCTTCGAGGCCGTCTTTTTCGGCTCGGCCAGCATGGTCAGCGCGGGCAGCTCATATTCGCCGCGCTCGATCGGCGTCGTCCGCCGGGCGACTTTCAGCGGCCCGGCGGCCGGCGTCACACGCGAGGGCGCCGCAACAGCCGGGATCGGCGCGGCCCTTAGGGTCGGCTCGATGCGCGGCGCGATGCGCGACGCCGGGGCGGGCGCCTCGACCTGCGACGCGACGGCGGGGCTCAGTTGCAGCGGAACTTCCAGCGGCGCGCTGAAGGGAAGGCTCGATTCGTCGAGCCAGGGCGCGCGCGGCGGCGGCGCCGGCTTAAGTGCCTTGCGGCGACGCGCGACGAGCCGTTTTAGGCTGCTGCCGACGACATAACCCGCATGAATGATCGCGCCGAGCGTGACCAGCCCGAAACCCGGCTCGCCGTCGCGGTCCTCGTCCTCGAGATCGACCGGCGCGGCGCGGCGGCGCGGCGGCGCGCTGGCGGGGGCTGGCCCTGTCGCCGACGCCGTTTGAAAATGGTAACCCGCCGCCGCGGTCAACGACAGGATCGCCCCCGCCGCCAGCACGATTCCGACGCCGATCATCTCCACCTTCGCGCCTGCAAACAATTTGCGGGGAAGCCACAGCACCGCGTCGCCGACGACGCCGCCGAGCCCTGTGGTCAGTGGCCAGCTTGCGGGCGGGGGCAGCAGCGAGGCCAGGCCCGAGGTCGCCGCGACGCCCGCAATCAGCAGAGCCAGGCGCGGCGAAATGCGTCCGAGCCGCCGCTCGGCGATCAGCCGCCAGCCCCAGGCCGCCGGCGGCGCCAGCGCCGCCGCGCAGCCGACGCCGAGGAATTGCATCAGCAGATCGGCCGAGATCGCGCCGCCGCGCCCGAGCCAATTATGCGGCGGGTTGGAGGTGGCGTGATTGAGGCTGGGATCGTCGACCGACCACGACATGAGGGCAAGGCCGGCGCCCACGATCAGCGCCAGCAGGGCGACGCCCGCCGCCTCCGCCGCGCGGCGTTTAGGCCCCTCGCGCAGGGAATCGGGGAGATAGTCGAATAGCGTGAAAGTGGTGGTACGCATGGAGAACCCCGCGCTGCGGCTTTTCGCCCATGCGCTAAGGCTGCAAGCTAGGCCGCGGCGGTTAACGCCGACCTAACCTTAACGAATGGCTTCGGATGAACTTGGCGGCGGGAAAGCAGCGCTCAGCGGTAACCGCGAGCGTTTTGCGCCACATGGGGTGCTGGGGTGGGGGACGGCGCGACGAAGGGTTTTGGGCCGCTACTCGGGCAATCCCAATTGCCGCAGAGCGGCGACGACCTTGTCTCGATATGGCTTCGAAATACAATAAATCTTGAAATATCCGTCGGCCTCCCGCACGGACAATATCGGAAATTGAGCTTGCGCAGTCTTCAATTGCGCCTTGGCCTCGTCGATGCGTCCAACATAGACCAGCGTATAGGCGAGATGGAGATGCGAAGTCCAAAGACTCTCGATGTAAGCGCGCTGAAAGTCGTCGTAGGCGGCCTGGTATTCGCCACGGTCAAAATGCCGCATCGCTGACGGCGTCCACCACGACGGAAAGGCGGCCGGGCCCGCCAGTTTGATGGCCTTCTGCGTCATCGCGACCCCTTCGTCCCAGTCGCCGACATAGGCAAGCAAGCGGCCCACCCAGCCCAGGCTGAACGCAGAATAGGGGTTGAGGGCGATCGTCTTGGCGACTTCAACGCG
>JANLPL010000153.1:0-2317 GCA_031367195.1 Bradyrhizobium sp. | reverse complement strand
CGTAGGAAGCCGCCAATATGGTCTTATAGAAACCGTCTATCGCGTCTTGGGAAACTTGCTCGCCCAACTCAACCGCACGCTCGAATTTGCGGGCGAAAAAACGGACGGCCATTTGATCTGACAACCAACGTCGCGGCATGTTCGGATCAAGGCGCAGGCTCAATTCCGCCAGCGTGAGTGCTTCCTCCGGCTTGCCCAAATAAGCGAGTTGCAGCGCGGCGATGTTCAAAACGAGCGTGTTGGTCGGATTATCGCGCAGGGCGCGCTCGATCTGCGCCGACAATTCGCTCCATTGTCCGTTAAGCGCGTAAAACATCATCAGACCGGCCTGCGCGGAATATTGCGACGGATCGAGTGAAAGCGCCTGGCGCATGTCGCGTTCGTACGCTGGCGCTTTCGTCTCCCACGGCTGGTCTTTTCGAATTATCACCCAAGCCCGGAGCGCGTAAGCGTGGGCGATGTTGGGATCAAGCGCGATGGCTTTCTCGGCATATTCGAGACTCTTGGCGTTGGCCTCCTTGGTGCCGATATTGGCTTGTTCGCGGGCGAGCAGAGTGAAATCGTATGCGGACAAACTGGCCGCTGGCCGCTTCTTGGCTTCCGCCAAGAGGTGAACCTTGATCGGCCCCAAGTCGGAGCCGGCGTTACCTACAATCGTCCGCGCGACCTTGTCAGCCACTTCCGCCTGCACGGCGAACAAATCCTCCCCCGGCCGGTCCCAGCGCTCCGACCACATCTCGCCGCCGGTCGCGGCGTCGATCAGTTGCGCGGCCATCCGCAGCCGCTCGGCCCGACGCTGCACGGAGCCGGTCAGCAGGTAGTTGACGTTCAGATCCTTGGCGACTTGGCGCGCATCGACCGGCTTGCCCTTGTAGGGCATGATCGAACTGCGGCCGATGACCAGGAAATCCTTGAAATGCCCGAGGTCGGTGATGATGTCCTCGGTCATGCCGTCGGCGAGGCGGGCCGCCTCGGCGTCGCCGCCGAGATTATCGAACGGCAGCACCGCGATGGCCGCCGTGCCCGTCCGTGCAGGACGCTCGGGAACGGTGTAACGCCACGCCCCCGCACCCGCCGCCAAGACTGCGACCAGCGTGATCGCCGCCACCGCCAGCGGCTTGCGCCTCTTCGGCGGGGGCTTCGCCGCCGCCGAAGGCTTCGGCTGCGCCGGCGTACCCACCTGCAGCGAATAGACGCGAATCGGCCGTTCGATGTTCTTCAGTTGCGTCGGGCCGAGATCGGCGACGATCATGTCGAGCCGCGCGCTCACCTGCCGATAGGCGTCCTCGGACAGGCAGATCGCGCCCGCCTGCGCGATGCCCTCCAAGCGCGCGGCGATATTGACGCCGTCGCCCATCAGGTCGCCGTCGTCCTCCTCGACCACGTCGCCGAGATGGATGCCGATGCGGAACTCGATGCGGCGCTCCGGCGGCAGCCCGGCGTTGCGCTCGATCATGCCGTTTTGCACCTCGATGGCGCACCGCACCGCATCGACCACGCTGCGGAACTCGACCAGCGCGCCGTCGCCGGTGCGCTTGACGACGCGGCCGTGATGCAGGGCGATGGTGGGGTCGATGAAATCGCTGCGCAAAGCCCTGAGCCGACCGAGGATGCGATCCTCGTCCGCGCCCGTCAGCCGGCTATACCCGACGATGTCGGACACCAGTATCGCCGCGATCTTTCGGGTCTCGCTCATAGGCAACCCCGCCACGATAATAACAGCCGGTTGACGCCATAATATAGCATTTCTTAGATGTTGCGAGTTCCATTGCGTTTAAGCACACGCGAATTGCCGATTTTAAGCGTGCGGAGTTCGCTCCCCGCCCAAACCTGAAGCTCAAATGAGCGCGCGACTTTCGCGCCGCTCGCAGAGGGTCTCGAACCTCGAGCGGCGGCTATAGCCGTCGCCCACCGGCCGGCCCGGCTCGCCGAAAGCGCCGCCCCGTAGTTCCCAGCCATTCGCGTTCTCCAAAAATGTCTCGCCACCCTTCAGCCGTTGTTAACTAGCGTCATTTATCCACGACATGCGATCTGCCTGGCGAGGCCCCCGAGGGGCAAGGCCGGGAGGCATGAAGCCGCTGGATCGCGCCGGCCCGACCCGGTCTTTCCTTACATACTGAGCCCGACGACGCACCCCGTCTCGTCGCGGCTTGCCGACGCCGGCGCGGCTCCTGGACGTTGGCGCGGCCTGGCCGCTGAGGACGCATCGCTCGATGTATTGTTGTCTGGAGCTACCCTCATTCGCTGACCCGGCGACCGACGCTCGCGGCGCCGGGCCGATCTTCGTTTGCCCGCCGATCCAGCCCGCCCTGCAAGG
>JANLPL010000138.1:0-2925 GCA_031367195.1 Bradyrhizobium sp. | reverse complement strand
CCGACGATGATCAACATGATGGGAAGGGCGCGGTCCTTCGGCGCCTTTTGCGCAAGCGCTTTCCCCTGCTCCGAGGAATCCCGGTTGATCTTGAGCTCGTCCTCTTCCGCGGGGCTGAGCAGATTTCGCACCGACTCATCGACGCGGATATTGACAACAACGTCGCCTTCGTCAGCGAAAACCCATGACGGGCGGAATCGCGCGGCCGCAACGGAAATAGCAAGGGCAAAGCGTCGCCTCGTCAACATGCGCGGGCCTCGTAGCTTTGGCGTGCAAATAAGGCGTCAAGGCTAGCAAGGCTAGCAAGTTCTGGGCGCTCTGAAAAGCAGTTTGTTCGAAAGATCGCACTTAAGCGCGCGGAGACTTGCCGTGACGCCGCCAATCGATCCGCCTTTGGCGAGCGCCGAGGTCGGGCGCCGTGCGGACGGCCCGCTTGTCCGCCTCCCTCTCCCCTGCTATCCCCCGCGCCAATCCCCATCCCCCGATACCCTGAGGACACCCCCATGGCCGCGCGCCAGTTCGTTTACCACATGCGGGGCCTGACCAAGGCCTACCCCGCCGGCAAGAAGGTGCTGGAGAACATCAACCTCTCCTTCTACCCCGAAGCCAAGATCGGCGTGCTCGGCGTCAACGGCTCCGGCAAATCGACGCTGCTGCGCATCATGGCGGGCATCGACAAGGAATATATCGGCGAGGGTTTTGTCGCGGAAGGCGCGCGCGTCGGCTATCTGCCACAGGAACCGGCGCTCGATCCCGCGCTCGACGTGCGCGGCAATGTGATGATCGGGGTCAAGCCCAAGCAAGACGTGCTCGACCGCTACAACGAACTCGCCATGAACTATTCCGACGAGACGGCGGACGAGATGACCCGCCTTCAGGACGAGATCGAGGCGAAGGGCCTGTGGGATCTCGACAGCCAGGTCGAACAGGCGATGGACGCGCTCGGCTGCCCCCCCGACGGTTCCGACGTGACCAAACTTTCCGGCGGCGAGCGCCGCCGTGTGGCTTTGTGCCAGCTTCTGCTCGCCAAACCCGAACTGCTGCTGCTCGACGAGCCGACCAACCATCTCGACGCCGAGACGGTGAACTGGCTCGAAGGCCACCTACGCAGCTATCCCGGCGCGATCCTGATCGTCACCCACGACCGTTATTTCCTCGACAATGTGACCGGCTGGATTCTCGAACTCGACCGCGGCCGCGGCATTCCCTACGAGGGCAATTACTCCACCTGGCTCAAGAACAAGAGCAAGCGGCTGGAGCAGGAGCGCAGCGAAGACGCCTCGCGGGTGCGCGCCATCGCCGAGGAGGCCGAATGGATCGCCGCCTCGCCCAAGGCGCGCCAGACCAAGAGCAAGGCGCGTATTTCGCGCTACGAGGATCTCGTCGCCAAACAGAACGACAAGGCGCCGACATCAGCGCAGATCGTCATCCCCGTCGCCGAGCGGCTCGGCAATAGCGTGATCGACTTCGAGCATCTTTCGAAAGGGTTCGGCGATACGCTGCTGATCGACGATCTCTCGTTCAAGCTGCCGCCTGGCGGCATCGTCGGCGTGATCGGCCCCAACGGCGCCGGCAAGACCACGCTGTTCCGCATGATCACCGGCCAGGAGAAGCCGGACAAGGGCGCGATCAAGATCGGCGAGTCGGTGCAACTGGGCTATGTTGACCAGTCGCGCGACGCGCTCAATCCGAACAAGACCGTGTGGGAGGAGGTCTCCAGCGGGCAGGAGATCATCTATCTCGGCAAACGCGAGATCAACAGTCGCGCCTATTGCGGCGCGTTCAACTTCAAGGGCGCCGATCAGCAGAAGAAGGTCGGCATGATCTCAGGCGGCGAACGCAATCGCGTTCATCTCGCCAAGATGCTGAAGAGCGGCGCCAATCTGCTGCTGCTCGACGAGCCGAACAACGACCTCGATGTCGAGACGCTGCGCGCGCTGGAGGACGCGCTGCTCGATTTCGCCGGCTGCGCGGTGATCATCAGCCACGATCGCTTCTTCCTCGACCGCATCGCCACCCACATGCTCGCCTTCGAGGGCGACAGCCATGTCGAGTGGTTCGAGGGCAATTTCGCCGATTACGAGGAGGACAAGAAGCGCCGGCTCGGGATCGACAGCATCATTCCGCACCGGCTGAAGTACAAGAAGTTCTCGCGGTAAAGGACGAAGGCGCGAATGTCCAAGGCTGAACCTGGAAGCGAAGGGACGACGTCAGGCCCGCAAACGTCGGGCGGCGGGGCGCTGGTTTTCAATTCGGCCTTGGTGGCCGCCGTCGTTGGCGGGATCGTCGCCGGTCTCGCCAACGCCTATGTCGCCTTCGTAAACAGCACGACTCTGTTGGCGATCGAAACGAAAAAGGAAAACGAAGAGCAATATATCGAGGAAAAAAAGGCGGAGTGGCTTCGCCTCCAGGAGATAAGTAAACTTGATGGCGAACCGGCCAAACAAAAACTGAGGGCTTTCATCGAGATGGGATTGGTGACGGACGCCCGAATACGCGACAGCGTCGCCGCATTAGATAGGACTAAACCGGTCGGGGAAGCGTCCAAGACGCAATCACCCATTTCCCCCGCAACGGTCGTTTCGAGATCGTCGGAGTGGGTCGGTGGCGGCCACAACCAGGACGAGATGTGCCAAGCGCTCATGCAGACGCTCGCCGCGGAGCCCGCCTATCACAACAAGTCCATCGGCAAGGCAAACGCGTCCGAAGACAGCCGCCGCGACTTATTCGGGCATGTCACCTATCAGTATTATTGCAACTTCGCGGTTTCCGACCCGCGCTAACCGGAGCTTCTTTCTTCCGTATGCATTAAGATATTGATATTTATATGGTTTATGTTTTTATAAGCGCGATTTGTAGCCATGTAAATCAGATGTTTTTGTTGAATTCATGCGGTCTTGTGCTATCATCCGCCCATGTACATCG
>JANLPL010000089.1:0-6463 GCA_031367195.1 Bradyrhizobium sp. | reverse complement strand
CCTTATTCCAGCATTCATGCGCTCGGCGATTTCATCTTCAGAAAAGCGCTTGTCGTCGCTTGTTTTCGGCATGGGAAATCCGCGATGACATCGAAAAAGCCTAAACCAGAAGGATTGTTCCCAACCGGATTTTGGGATCGTCCAATATCACAAAAGCTCGGAGACCCCAATCCAATAGGTCTCTACGCCGCTGTCGGTCATGCTCTCTCCGAGTGGGAGATGACAGAAGAACGGTTGTCGGCCCTCTGTGTAATATTCTCCGAAGCCAATGCCGCTGGTGCCGTCGCTGTCGCGATGAGGCAGGTTTATGGATCAATCGAATCTAGCGTAGGGCGCCGAACGGCGCTAACAAAACTGCACGAAGTGTATTTTCACCCATACCCAGATACGCCGGAAATAAAAACGCCATTCACGCAGCTTATGGAGGGGTTTTCTTCAGCAGCTAGGTTGCGAGATGATCTCGCGCACGGGTTAGTTACTCGAATAGAAACTGTTGCGTCTAGCGATGGTCCAAGAAAATATGGATGCTTTTTATGTCCCGCAGACTACAATACGGGACGAAATTATCCATACATGAAATGGGACTCTGATGACGATGACGTCCTCAAGATTATGCCAGGGAAATATAGATATACGGCAAATGACGTTATTAACATCGTGCAACAATTTAATTTATTGCGGGATAAAATAGTAGAGTATATAGACACTATAGGTAAATTCAACGGGATTCCAAATATTATTCTGGAAATGAAATCTCGCACAACTCCTCCAAAAGACGAATGATATGATCAACGGTTGCTTCTGCTGTTCTATCGCTTATTCCCCGACTGAGAGATTCAATTTGATCGGCCGCAAGGCGCTTCGCGTATGCGAAACGCTCGACGCTTGTCATATTACCAATTCAATCGCCGGCCTGTCCATCGTTTTGTGACATTTTAGCACCAGTTTGTAAAGTGCATAAACGGGACAAAAAAGAACTTGCGAGCGAGAACAAACCATGTACTTATGGCCGCCGAGGGGACGACGCGGCGCTGATTTGCATAGCCGGCGCCGACCGTGAGAGAAGGAGAGCGTCATGGCCAACGCCAATCTTAGGGTCGTGGAAGGAACGTTCGTGGACAAGACCAAGGCGCTCGACGCAGCGCTTTCTCAGATCGAACGCGCCTTCGGCAAAGGCTCGATCATGCGGTTGGGCAAGAATCAGAAGGCGGTGGAGATCGAGACGATCCCGACCGGCTCGCTCGGCCTCGACATCGCGCTCGGCGTCGGCGGTCTGCCGCGCGGGCGGGTGATCGAAATCTTCGGGCCGGAATCCTCGGGCAAGACGACGCTGACGCTGCATGTGATCGCCGAAGCGCAGAAGAAGGGCGGCGTCTGCGCCTTCGTCGACGCCGAACATGCGCTCGACCCCACCTATGCGCGCAAACTCGGCGTCAATCTGGAGGATCTGCTGATCTCCCAGCCCGACACCGGCGAGCAGGCGCTCGAAATCACCGACACGCTGGTGCGCTCCGGCGCGATCGACGTGCTGGTGATCGATTCGGTGGCCGCCCTGACGCCGCGCGCGGAGATCGAGGGCGAGATGGGCGACGCCTTGCCCGGTCTGCAGGCGCGGCTGATGAGCCAGGCGTTGCGTAAGCTGACGGCCTCGATCTCGCGCTCCAACACGATGGTGATCTTCATCAACCAGATCCGCATGAAGATCGGCGTGATGTATGGCAGCCCGGAGACCACCACCGGCGGCAACGCGCTGAAATTCTACGCCTCCGTCCGGCTCGACATCCGCCGCATCGGCTCGATCAAGGAGCGCGACGCGGTGGTGGGCAACCAGACCCGGGTCAAGGTGGTCAAGAACAAGGTGGCGCCGCCGTTCAAGCAGGTCGAATTCGATATCATGTATGGCGAGGGCGTGTCGAAATTGGGCGAATTGATCGATCTCGGCGTCAAGGCCAATGTGGTCGAGAAATCCGGCGCCTGGTTCTCCTACGATTCGACCCGGCTCGGGCAGGGGCGCGAAAACTCCAAGGCGTTCCTGCGCGCGAACCCCGAGATGGCGGACAGAATCGAGGCGGAGATCCGCAAGAACTCAGGCCTGCTGGCCGAGAAGATCTTCGACAACATCGATCCCAGCGATTCGGACGTCGACGCGTAAAATCCTTGGGCGCGGCGTCTGCCCCCTCTCGCGCCGCGCCCGCCGCCAGGATTCTTAAGCGCCGCGCGCGCGGCTGTGTCGGGACCGCCTCCCGTCGCAGCCGCGCGGTTTTTTATGGGCGCAATCGTCGGAGAGATTGCCGAGCCGGCGCGATTGGCCTTTGTCGCAACCTGTTCTACAAGCCGCCGGCGGCCGGCGCGTGGGGTCTCGCGCAGGAAATCCGGCTTTGGTTTGAGGGCGTGGACGGGATGAGCGGCGTAAACGAAATTCGATCGCATTTCCTGGATTATTTTCGCGGCCAGGGCCACGAAGTCGTGGCGTCGAGTTCGCTCGTGCCGCGCAACGACCCGACCTTGATGTTCACCAATGCGGGAATGGTCCAGTTCAAGAACGTGTTCACCGGCGTCGAACGGCGACCCTATCATCGCGCGACGACCTCGCAGAAATGTGTGCGGGCGGGGGGCAAGCACAATGACCTCGACAATGTCGGCTATACCGCGCGCCATCACACGTTCTTCGAGATGCTCGGCAATTTCTCGTTCGGCGACTATTTCAAACCGTTGGCGATCGAACTCGCGTGGAACCTGATCACCCGCGATTTCGGCTTGGCGAAAGACAAGCTGACCGTCACCGTCTATCACGACGACGACGAAGCCTTCGATCTTTGGAAGAAGGTGGCGGGGCTGCCGGACTCGCGCATCGTCCGGATCGCGACTTCCGATAATTTCTGGGCGATGGGCGACACCGGCCCGTGCGGGCCGTGTTCCGAGATTTTCTACGATCACGGTCCCTCCGTGCCGGGCGGCCCGCCGGGCTCGGCGGAAGCCGACGGCGATCGCTTCATCGAGATCTGGAACCTCGTATTCATGCAATACGAGACGCTGCCCGGGGCTGAGCGGGTCAGGCTGCCGCGCCCCTCGATCGACACCGGCATGGGGCTGGAGCGTCTGGCGGCGGTGCTTCAGGGCAAGCACGATAATTACGACATCGACCTGATGCGCGCGCTGATCCGCGCCAGCGCCGAGGCGAGCGGCGTCGACCCCGACGGCCCGCACAAGGTTTCGCATCGCGTCATCGCCGATCACCTGCGCGCGTCGGCGTTCCTGGTCGCCGACGGCGTGCTGCCCTCGAACGAGGGCCGCGGCTATGTGTTGCGCCGCATCATGCGCCGCGCGATGCGCCATGCCCAGCTTTTGGGCGCGCGCGATCCGCTGATGTGGCGGCTGGTTCCCGCGCTGACGCGCGAAATGGGGCAGGCTTACCCTGAATTGCTGCGCGCCGAATCGCTGATCGCCGAAACGCTGAAGCTGGAGGAGACGCGGTTTCGCGCCACGCTGGCGCGCGGACTGACGATTCTCGACGAGGAGACGCGCGAACTGGGCCCCGGCGCGAAACTGGCGGGCGAGACAGCGTTCAAACTTTACGACACCTACGGCTTTCCGCTCGATCTGACGCAGGACGCGCTGCGCGCGCGCGGGCTCGGCGTCGATGTCGAAGGGTTCGAGACGGCGATGGAGCGTCAGCGCGCCGAGGCGCGGCGGGCCTGGGCGGGCTCGGGCGAGGCGGCGACCGAAACCCTCTGGTTCGCCTTGCGCGAGCGGGTTGGGGCGACCGAGTTTCTGGGCTACGAGACCGAGCACGCCGAGGGCGTTGTGACGGCGCTCGCGCGCGACGGGGCGGAGGTGGGTTCCCTTTCGACGGGCGAAACCGGCCTTGTGGTGTTGAATCAGACGCCCTTCTACGCCGAATCCGGCGGCCAGGTCGGCGACGTCGGCGAGATGAGCGCGGGCGGCTTGCGGGTCGCGGTGCGCGACGTGAAGAAGAAGCTCGGCGACGTGTTTGCGCATGTGGTCGAGGTGGGGGAGGGCCGGCTCGAAGTCGGCGCGGCGCTGGAGCTGAAGGTCGATCACGCCAACCGCACCGCGATCCGCGCCAACCATTCCGCGACGCATCTCCTGCATGAGGCGCTGCGCGTCGTGCTGGGCGATCATGTCGCGCAAAAGGGTTCGATGGTGGCGCCGGAGCGGCTGCGGTTCGATTTCGCGCACCCAAAGCCCGTGTCGGCGGAGGAATTGAGCCGGGTCGAGGACATCGCCAATGCGATCATCCTGAGGAATGTGCCGGTGACGACGCGGCTGATGGGGCTCGACGAGGCGCGCGCATCCGGCGCGCGCGCGCTGTTCGACGAGAAATACGGCGACGAGGTGCGCGTCGTCGCGATGGGGACGGTGGAGGGCGGCGACAATGGGGCGCGCCCCTATTCGGTCGAGCTTTGCGGCGGCACGCATGTGCGGCGCACCGGTGACATCGGCCTCGTTTCGGTGGTGGGCGAAAGCGCGGTCGGGGCGGGCGTGCGACGGATCGAGGCACAAACGCGCGACGGCGCGCGGCGACGGCTCAATGGGGAGGCGCGCGGCTTCGCCAATCTCGCAAGCCGTCTGCGGAGCGCGCCGGGCGACGCGGCCGAGCGGCTCGACGCGTTGATCGAGGACCGGCGCCGGCTGGAGCGCGAACTCAGCGAGGCCAGGCGCAAGCTGGCGATCGGGGGCGGCGTGGCCGGGGACGACGCGCCGCGCGACGTGGCGGGCGTCAAATTCTACGCCCGCGCGGTCGAGGGCGTCGAAATGAAGGATCTCAAATCGCTTGCCGACGAGGCCAAGGCGAAACTCGGCAGCGGCGTCGTGGCGATCGCCGCCGCCTCGGCCGACGGCAAGGCGAGCCTTGTCGTCGCGGTGACGGCCGATCTCGCCGGCCGCTTCAACGCGGTCGATCTGGTGCGTCTGGGCGCGGGCGCGCTCGGCGGCAAGGGCGGCGGCGGCAGGCCGGACATGGCGCAGGCCGGCGGCCCGGAGGGGGGCAAGTTGAAAGAGGCGCTGGCCGCCGTCGAGGCGGGTTTGCTCGCGCTGGCGGGATGAGGGCGGCTTGCGGGCTGGTGGGCTCGACTCGGGAGCCCGAAAGGGTAATTGCTCACCCCCTCCGTGCCAGCGTATCCTTCTGAATTAGCAGCGGTTTTTGTGATACCTCAGCCAATGCGAGTGTAAAGTATTTCAAGCATGTTATCGCGTTGCATGTAGCCAACCCCACCATGGCACCTTCGGAATGCTTTGACCTAGTCGCCGATTGACACCATTGCATGATAACATACTTCAAGCCGCTGTTTTCGTCCTTTGCCACTATCCCATTGATTTACAAATAATTTTCGCCTGGACGGAGGGGGTGAGTAATTACCCGAAAGGCTTCCCGACAGGTGGGCGAAATCGAAGCCCTAAGGCAAAGCCTCGAAGCGCCGGCGGAAAATGGCGCTTCCGCCGTCAAGTCGTATTGTTTGTGAGTTATTTTCTATTGCATTACGTTACGTGAGCTTCTTTAAGTAAACGTTGGGCTCGACGGCAATTATATACTTGACGTAGGTGTACGCACGTGTCATGGTTAACCTAGTCGAGGGTTCTATCATGTGCGATCTTCTCAACCCGATTTTTACCGATCCCGAAAAGGCCCGCGAGCATCTTGAAGCCCTCTACTGGCCGAACGGGTCGGTCTGCCGCCACTGCGGCAACGTCGATTCGACCCGCATCACGACCTTGACCGGCAAGAGCACTCGCGCGGGCGTCCGTTGGTGCAACGAGTGCAACGCGCCGTTCACGGTCACGGTCGGAACCGTCATGGAGGACAGCAAAATCCCACTGAACAAGTGGGTTCTCGCTTTTCATCTCATGTCGTCGAGCAAGAAGGGCATGTCCGCTCATCAAATGCACCGGATGCTCGGCATAACCTACAAGTCCGGGTGGTTCCTTTGTCACCGCATCCGCGAGGCCATGGGCGACGACAGCCATACCGAAACAGGCGGGCTAGGCGGCGCAAACAAGGTGGTCGAAGCCGACGAAACCTACGTCGGCGGCAAAGCTAAGAACCGCGCGTTTCGCGAACCCGCGCCGAAGAAAGCTGTTGTCTCTTTGGTCGAGCGCGGCGGGCGCGTTCATTCTCGCCACGTCGCCAAGGTCACCGCCAAGACTGTTCGCGAGATCATAGTGACCAACGTCAACCGAGCTAGTCGTTCGCGTCCTTGAAACTTAGGAGCATCTCTGAATCACTGTGACTGCGCCGCTGGGGCGAGGACGGAGATGATTCGTGGCAGGGACGGGCGCGGGGGTCAAGAAGTACGTGGTGAAATTGAGTACGGAGGAGCGCGAGCGGCTCGCGGCGGTGATCAGCTCGGGCAAACGATCGGCGCAATTGATCACGAAGGCGCGCATCCTGCTGAAAGCGGACATTTCGGACGCGGGCGCAGGTTGGACGGATCGCGAAATCGCG
>JANLPL010000054.1:0-19414 GCA_031367195.1 Bradyrhizobium sp. | reverse complement strand
CCTTGCCATAGCCCCAACCCCCTGAGCAACCTCGGCGCGCCGATCCCGTCGCCGCCCGCTTCCGCGATCAGCGCCCGCTTCGGTGGGCTTGGCGGTGAAACTTGGCCGTTGCCTCCATGACGACCAGGCTCACCGACATCGGCGCGAGCCGCCGATTGAGAGCGCGCAGACCCTCGGGCGTGTTGGGCGCGCGCCATTTTGGCCAAGGGGATGGAGGTAGACGTCGAGCACGTCTTTACAAACGTCGATGCCGACGTAGACTCCGGTTTCAGCGCTTCGTTCGGGCGATTTCTGACCTTGCATGCGGGACTCGCTCCCAATCATCTGTTCAGGACCAGCGCGAGGGACGGACGGACCAAGCTCCTTCACGGTTCTGCACCGAGGGACACGCGGTCCCGCCCGCCCGACGCCCGGGGGGGGCCCCCCCTGGGCGTCAGCCCAAAGTCTTCGCAGATTCGGGCCAACGGGAACATGCTAGGGGACTCCCGGCGATTCCAACCATTCGACGAAGGCTCTAGACGCCGCCCCAGACCTCGCTCGCCACCTCGACGCAGCGCGCCAGCTTCTTCCATTGGTCGGCTTCGGTCAGGTCGTTGCCATGGGCGGTCGAGGAGAAGCCGCATTGGTGGCTCAGCGCGCATTGCCCCAGCGGCACATAACGCGCGGCTTCGTCGATGCGGCGCTTGACCTCGTCCTTCGTTTCGGTCGCGGCGTGTTTGGACGACATCAGGCCGAGCACGATCGTCGTGTCCTTCGGCGTGAACCGCAGCGGCGCGAAATCGCCGGAGCGCTCGTCGTCGTATTCGAGGAAGAAGCCGTCGATCTTCATCTCGTTGAGCAGAATTTCCGCCACCGGCTCATAGCCGCCCTGCGCCACCCAGGCGCTCTTGAAATTGCCGCGGCAGAGATGGACCGTGATCGTCATGTCCTTCGGCCGGTCTCGGATCGCATCGTTGACCAGCTTGCAATAGAGCCGCACCAACGAGTCCGGATCGTCGCCACGGGCCTTGGTGCGCTCGCGGATCGCGGGATCGCAGAGATAGGCGAGGTTGGTGTCGTCCATTTGCAAATAGCGCAAGCCCCGCCGGGCGAGATCGTTGATCTCCTGGGCATAGGCGGCGGTGAGGTCGTCGTAGAAATCCTCAAGCCGGGGATAGACCCTGTCGCTGATCGCTTCGCGCCCGCCGCGGAAATGCAGCATCGAAGGCGCGGGGATGCAGACTTTGGGAATGGCGCTGACGACGCCCTTGAGGAAATCATAATCGGCGCCCTGAATCGGGCTGGCGTGTTCGATCCTGGCTTCGATATGCATGGTCGGCGGCTTGAAGCCGACCTGCGTCCCGTCGTCCTTGCGGAACGCGGAGGAGAACTCGCCGTAGCGGACTTCGACGCCGTCAAGCTTTTCGAGAAAATCGACGTGAAAATAGGTGCGGCGGAACTCGCCGTCGGTGATCCCCTTCAGACCGACCGATTGCTGGTTCTTGACCACTTCGCGGATGCATTCGTCCTCGACCGCGCGCAGGGCTTGCGCCGTGATTTCGCGGGCGAAGAATTTCTCCCGCGCCTGGCGCAGGCGCGCGGGGCGCAGGAAGCTGCCGACATGATCGGCGCGGAACGGCGGTGACATGGCTCCTCCCAAGCATTTGGCCGACGTCTAACACCGGAAGGGGCGCCCGCCAAGTTGACATATCAACTTTTTCCACCGCGCCGCGCTTGGGCGAAATTTTACCTGTCGCGGCTAGGCTCAAGCTCGCCCTCGTCGAGACCTTGCGCCTTGTCCCCGCTGCTCAAGCCGATCCTGCATTATCTATCCGCCCCGTTCGGCCCGCCGCCGCAGGCCGGCGAACGGCGCTTGAGCGAGTTCGACGGATTGCGCGGCTGGGCGGCGCTCAGCGTCGTCTGCTACCATGTGTTTTGGGAAACGATGTATGTGCGCGCGCCGGAAATGCGCGGCATCGTCGCCGGCGCGCTGTTCGACGGCGGCCTCGCGGTGTCGATCTTCTTCGTGCTTTCGGCCGAGGCGATCAGCGCGCCGTTCTTTCAGGGCCGGGGCGACGCGGCGGTGCGGGCGCTGGCGCTCAAGCGTTACACGCGGCTCGCCATTCCCGTGTTCGCCGCGTCGGCGCTGATTTGGGGGCTTGGCCGCGCCGGGCTGATTTATCTGGATCAGGCGAGCCCCATCGTCGGGCGCGCGCATTGGATGCAGAACTGGCTGCAATTCCCGCTGACCTTGCCGGGTCTCGGCCGCTACGCGTTTTGGGAGGTGTTCGGCCTCCAACCTCCGGCGCAGGATTGGAACCCGTTTCTGTGGACGATGGGCTATGAGTTCGACGGCTCGCTGATGGTGTTCGCGATCCTGCTGTTCGGGCGCAATCTTCCCGGGCTGCGGTTCGCGCTGATCGCCTGCGCCGCCTATCTCGCTTTCGGGCCGACGCGGCTGATGCAGAATTTCTCTTGTTTCCTGGTCGGCCTGCTGTTCGCCGATTTTCGCGCGCGCGGCGGTTTTGCGGCGCTGGCGACGCCGGACAGGCAAAAAATGTTTGTCGTCGCGCTGGCGGGAATCCTCTTCAGCGTCGGCGCCGCCAATTACAGCGGCCATCACGACCAGAAGAATTTGAAGGCGTTCGCGCTGATGTGCGTGCTGTTTTCAATGCCGGCGGCGAACGCTTTCCTGCGCGCGCCGCTGTCGCAGTTTCTGGGCAGGATTTCGTTCCCGCTCTATCTCGTGCAATTCGCCGTGATCGTGTCGCCGATGTCGGCCGCTATCGGCTATGCCGAGCGCCATGGCGGGTTGGATCGGCCGATGGCCTATCTGATCGGCGTCGCCGCTGTCGGTGTGACGATCGTCGCGGCCTATGCGTTCCTGCCGGTCGAGCGTCTCACGGCGAGGGTCGGCGCCGCGCTGGTGGCCTGGGCGCGGCCCGCTCAGGCCAACCGCAACGCGTCGGGGGTCAAATCGGCGATGCGGGGATAGCCGTCGATCGCCAACAACAGGTCAGCTTCCGCCAGGATCGAGCGCAGCACATGGGCGATTCCGTCGGCGCCGTCGAGCGCGAGGCCATAGGCGATTGGCCGGCCGATGCCGATCGCGCGCGCCCCCAGCGCCAGAGCTTTCACCACCTCCGTTCCCGAGCGCACGCCGGAATCAAACAGCACCGGCGCCTTGCCCGCCGCCTTCACCACGTCGGGCAGCATGTCGATCGCCGCCAGGCCGCCGTTGGCCTGCCGTCCGCCGTGGTTGGAGCAGTAGATCGCATCCACCCCGGCGTCGAGCGCGCGGCGCGCGTCGTCGGGATGGCAGATGCCTTTCAGCACCAGCGGCAGCTTGGTGAGGCCACGCAGCCAGGGCAGGTCGGCGAAAGTGAGCGGCCTGGCGAACAGCCCGGCCCAGAAGCGCACGGCGGCGGCGGGGTCTTCCTCCGGCGACTTGGGCAGCAGGGCGCGGAAGCGCGCGTCGGACCAGTAATTGGCCAGACAGGCGCCGCGAAGCTGCGGGAAATTGGCGTCGTTGAGATCGCGCGGCCGCCAGCCGGGAACCCAGGTGTCCACCGTGACGATCAGCGCCTTGAAGCCCGCGCCTTCCGCGCGGCGGACAAAGCTCTCGGCGAGTTCGCGGTCGCTGGGGGTATAGAGCTGGAAGAAGCCGGGCGCGTCGCCGAGCGCCTTGCCGACCGCCTCGATGGGATCGTTGCTGAGCGTGGACAGCGTGAAGGGGACGCCCGTCATGGCGGCGGCGCGGGCGCCGGCGAGATCGCCGTGGCCGTCTTGCGCGCAAATGCCGAGCACGCCAATCGGGGCCATGAAGATCGGCGAAGGCAGTTTGAGGCCGAACAGCTCAACCGAGAGGTCGCGGTTGGCGGAATCAACCAACATGCGCGGAATCAGGCCCCATTTGCGAAAGGCGGTCACGTTCAGGTCTTGCGTATGCTCGTCGCCGCAGCCGCCGGCGACATAGCTCCACACGCCCGCGGGCATCGCGCGTTCGGCGCGGGCGGCCAGCGAGGCGAAATCGACCGGCAGCTTCGGTTTTAGCCCGGCCAGACCCTTCAGGTAGATCTCGAACTGATAATCGCCGAAGGCCGGCATGGCATCTCTCCCTATTGCGCGACCTGGGGCGGCGCCATCGCCTCGGGGGCGAGATGGGTCGGCAGGCCGTCGAGGCTGGTCATGTTCTTCTTGCCCCAATATTTACGCAAGCCGTCGAGCCCCAGCCGGGTCCAGTGGCGCGCCAGATTTTTCCGCTCCTCCCTGTAGTCGAAATACGGAACCGCCATGCCGCAGGAGGTCGCCACCAGATCGACGTCGAGCGTCACGATCTGCCGCGCGCCGGGCATTTCCACGAAATGCGGCTTGAGCGCCGCATAGCCAGCGCCGCCGCGCAGGTGCGAGCGGCCCTGACCGTAAAGCCGCAGAATCACAGGGTCGCCGTCGAAGGCGCAGAACATGATCGTCAGCCTCGGACTCGCCAGCAGATGCGCCCGCGTTTCGTTGCCGCTGCCGGTGCAGTCGAGATAGGCGACGGAATTGGGGCCAAGCACGGCGAACGACGCCATGCCCTTGGGCGAGACGTTGACGCGACCTTCCCCTGCGGCGGAGGCGACGAAGAAAATCTTCTGCGCCGCGATGAGAGTCTGGTGTTGCGGTTCGAGGGCGGGGAATTTTTGGCTCATGGGGGCCTCCGAGCGAGCAACAAAGCTCAGGATTTCTATTGGAAGCGAAGAGAAAGATATGGTAACCACGGAACCGAAGGGCGCCTAGACCCAAATCACGGAGGAAAGATGAAAATCTACGATTGGCATATCGCGCCCAATCCGCGCCGCCTGCATCTCTATCTCGCTGAAAAGGGTCTCAAAATCGAGCTGGTGGAGGTCGGACAGGAAGACCTCTCGCTGGCGCCGTGGTTCAAGGCGAAATATCCTCACGCCATGGTGCCGATGCTCGAACTCGACGACGGCACCGAGATCGGCGAAGCGATGGCGATCGCGCGCTACTTCGAGGAAACCAACCCGGAGCCGCCGCTGATGGGGACCGACGCGCGCGACAAGGCGATCGTCGATATGTGGGAGAAGCGGGCCAACGAGGAGGGCATGTTGCCGGCCTCGGAACTTTTCCGCAACACGCACGAGAAATTCGCCGAGCGCGGCCTGCCCGGCGCCGCCGATTCGATCCCAGCGATCTCCGAACTGCGCGATCGCGGCCGGGCGCGTCTGGGACGCTTCTTCGCCAAGTTCGACCGCCAACTCGCGCAGAACGAATTCGTCGCCGGCAAGAACTGGACGGTTGCGGACGCGACCGCGCTGGCCGCCGTTGAATTCGCCGGATGGTCGGGTGAGAAAATCCCCGCGAGTTGCCCGCATCTGCAACGCTGGTACGACGCCGTCAGCGCGCGCCCAAGCGCCAAGGCGTGATCGCTCTCTGAGCCGCCGCGACACCGGACGGCGAAAAAACATCGGCGACGCTCGCAGGTCGGGACGCGACCCAAGGGCGTCGCCTCGTTCCAGGTTCGCCCTCCGTTGCACGTGGCCCCCGCCCGCCCTATAGGCGCCGACATTCGGCGGGAGGACACATGCAAACGATCGTCTGCATGCGATGGGGGAACCGCTTTCCCGTCGATTACGTCAATCGGCTCTATCGCGGCGTGATGCGCAATGTCGCGCGGCCGACCCGCTTCGTCGCCTTCACTGACGATCCCAGCGGGCTCGATTCCGGCATCGAACCGCGCGAGATTCCGCCGATCCGGCTGCCGGAGACCGGGCTCGGCGGCAGTCCGTGGCGCAAACTCGCGCTGTGGTCGCCCGACATCGGGCTGACCGGCGATCTGTTGTTCCTCGATCTCGACGTGGTGGTGGTCGGCTCGCTCGACGCTTTGTTCGACTACGAGCCGGGCAAGCTCGCCATTGTGCGCGACTGGGGCGCCAGGGAGACCGGCAATTCCTCTGTCATGCGGCTGCCGGCGGGAGGTGCGCCGCATCTGGTCGCGCGCTTTGAGCTCGATCCCTTGGAGAAGCGGCGGCTTTATTCCAACGAACAGGTCTATCTCTGCCGCGAGTCCGGGCTGCCGCTTGCGTTCTGGCCCAAGGAATGGGCGCCCGGCTTTAAGGCCATGATGCTGCCGCGTTTTCCCTTCAATCTTGTCCAAAATGTAATGTTGCCCGAGGGGGCGAGGGTCGTGGTGTTCACCGGGCATCCGCGCCCGCACGAGGCGTTGAGGGGCGAATGGCCGGCGGCGGGTTGGAAAAAGCTATACAAGCGCGTGCGCCCGGTCGCCTGGCTGGAGAGCCATTGGCGCTGACGCTTCGCGCGTTCGCGCGTGTTATTAAGCCTTTGGCAACACTGACTGGCGAAAAAGGCGTGGGCGACGCGAAATCCACCGGAATCCGCGTGCTGGATTCCGCAGCAGCGGCAGGCGTAGAGGGCGTATTGGTCTTGGCGAAACAGGGGTCGGGCGTTCGCAACGCTCGCTGGGCGGGGGCTGTGGGACTGGCCTGTCTTTGCCTTTCGGGCTGCGCCCAGCAGCAGCCGACGAAGTCCGCCTATCGGCGCCAGCAAGGGCACGAGCATTTCGCCGAAGGGGCCTACGGCAAGGCGAGCCCGCGCGTAATCGCCGACGGAAGCTCCGTGCCGCGCGGCGGCGGCCAATATCTTGTCGGACGGCCCTATTCGATCCACGGTCGCATGTATTATCCGCGCGAGAGCGAGAATTACGTCGCCGAAGGCAGGGCGTCCTGGTACGGCGACGCCTTCCACGGTCGCAAGACGGCCAATGGCGAGATTTACGACAAGATGGCGCTCTCGGCCGCGCATCCCACCATGCCGCTGCCGAGCTATGCGCGCGTCACAAATCTCGGCAACGGCAACTCGATCATCGTGCGGGTGAATGATCGCGGCCCCTATGCCGCCGGCCGGGTGATGGACGTGTCCTCGCGCGTCGCCGACGTGCTCGACTTCAAGCGCATGGGCACGGCGCAGGTGAAGGTCGAATATGTCGGCCGGGCGCCGATGGAGGGCTCCGACGACAACGAATTGTTGGCGACGCTTCGCACCGACGGCGGCGCCGCCAGTTTCGGCGGCGCGCCGACCCTGGTCGCCGAGGTCGCATCGCCGCTGGTCGCGCTGTTCGGCGCCAAGTCCGAGCCGGCGCCCGAACCGGCCGCCGAACCCGCGCCGCCGCGCCGCCGCGCGCATGTCGAGCCGCCCGCGCGCCGCCTCGAAGCGCCGGAACGCCAGACAGAGGTCGCCGATACCGAGGAAACCACGGTCGCGCCGCGCAAGGAGACCGCCGACGCGCCGCTGCCGCCGACCCGACCCTATGACCTCGACCGGGTCGCCTCCGCCATTCCGAAGCCGCCGCGCCGCACGGAAGGCAGTCGCGCGCTCTATTTCGCCAATCCGCACGCCGGACACGCCGATCCGCTGGCCCGTTTGTTGCGCCGCCGGCCGACTCGTCCGCTGAGCGACGACGACGATAACTGACTGCGTCGTTGCGTTGTCGCAACGCCTGCGCCAGATAGGGGCCGGGTTGCTGGGGGACGAGTTGAGGTTACGCCGAGTACTGGCCGTGCTGACCTGCGTCGCGACGGTTAGCGTCGCGCGGGGCGAAACGATTTCGAGCGCCGCCAGATTCGCGCGGCTCGAAGATTATCAGACCGGCACGGTCCTGTTCGACAAATCCGGCGACGAGCCGATGGCGCCGGCCTCGACATCCAAGCTCTTGGTCGCGGAAATCGTGTTCCACGATCTCAAACAGCGCCAGATCAAGCTCGACGACAAATACCGCGTCTCCGACTACGCCTGGCGCACCGGCGGCGCCAAGTCGCATGGCTCGACCATGTTTCTCAAGGTCAAGAGCGACGTCGCGGTCGAGGACCTGCTGCGCGGGCTGATCATCCAGTCGGGCAATGACGCGGCGATCGTACTGGCCGAGGGGCTCGGCGGCTCGGTCGAGAATTTCGTCGCGCTGATGAACAAGCGCGCGCAGGAATTGGGCATGACCCATTCGCATTTCGCCAATGTCTGGGGCAAAGACGAAGCGGGCGAGACGGTCACCGCCGCCGACATGGCGCTGCTGGCGCGTCACGTCATCAAGGACTATGCCGAATATTACCACTTCTTCGGCGAGAAGGAGTTCACCTGGAACAAGATTCGCCAGTTGAACCGCAATCCGTTGCTCAACATGAATATCGGCGCCGACGGGCTCAAGACCGGCGACACCGACGAGAGCGGATTCGGGCTGGTCGGCTCGGCCGCGCAGGACGACCAGCGGCTGATCCTGGTCGCCAACGGCTACAAGACGGCGGCCGAGCGCGCCGAGGATTCGCGCAAACTGCTGAATTGGGGTTTTAAGGCCTTCGACGTGAAGACGTTCTATCAGCCCGGCGATACGGTCGGTCGGGCGCGGGTTTACGGCGGCGCGACGGATACGGTCGAATTGACGCCGCAGGCGACCGTGAAAGCCTTCGTGCCGCGCGCGGGGGGCGAAAAACTCACGGCGCGCATCGTCTATCCCGGCCCGGCGCCGGCCCCGGTCGAAGCGGGCCGGCCGCTCGGCGAATTGCGTATCTATCAGGGCGAAACCTTGACCTTACGCGCGCCGCTCCAGACCAAGACCGCCGTGCCGCTCGGCAGCCTGACCCAACGCGCCGCCGACGCGGCGTGGCAATATGGCGCGGACTGGCTGCGCCGGGCGTGGAAACATTGACACGCGGGCGTTTCATCACGCTGGAGGGCGGCGAAGGCGCGGGCAAATCGGTGCAGGCGCGCCGGCTCGCAGCCCGGCTCGCCGCTCTCGGGCTGGAGACGGTCGCGACGCGCGAACCCGGCGGCACGCCGCAGGCGGAAGCCCTGCGCGAAATCATCCTTTCCGGCGCGCTGCGCGACGGCGGGCCGGCGGCGGAGGCGATCGCCTTTTCCGCCGCCAGGATCGACCATCTCGACGCGCTGATCGGCCCGGCGCTGGCGCGCGGCGCCTGGGTGGTGTGCGACCGCTTCGCCGATTCGACCCGCGCCTATCAGGGCGCCGCGGGGCGGCTGTCGCCCGCTTTTATCGACCGGCTGGAGCAAGTCGCGGTCGGCGAGCGCCGGCCGGATCTGACGCTACTGCTCGACATCGCGCCCGAGCAGGGTCTGGCGCGGGCGCAGGCGCGGCGCGGCGCGGCGGCGGGGGCGGATCGGTTCGAGGGCGAGGCGCTCGACTTTCATCGCACGCTGGGCGACGCGTTTCGCGCTATTGCCAGGGCCGAACCGGCGCGCTGCGTCGTGATCGACGCGGGCGCCGACGAGGCGCATGTCGCGCAAGCCGTCTGGGCGGCGGTCGAAGCACGGCTGGGCGGCCATTTCCCATGAAGCGGCCGGCAACAGAAGAAGGCGCGCCCGAGAGCGACATCTATCCCGGCGCCCGCGCGCCCCGCTTCGCGCCCGCGCTGATCGGCCAAACGGCGGCCGAAGCGGAAATGCTGAACGGCTATCGCAGCGGCCGGTTCGCCCACGCCTGGCTGATCGCCGGGCCGGAGGGAATCGGCAAGGCGACGCTGGCCTGGGCGTTCGCCCGCTTCGTGCTCGCCAATCCCGATCCTTTATCGCGCCAGGTCGCTGACGCGGTCGATCTGTCGGTTCCCGACGATCACCCCGCCGCGCGCCAGCTCGCCGCGTTGTCGCATCCCGATTTCGTGGTCGTGCGCCGCGCGTGGAACAGCAAGCTGAAGAGTTTCTATAGCGAGATTCGCGTTGACGATGTGCGCGAAGGGCAGGGCGTGTTCCGGCTCGCCGCCTCCTCGGGCGGCTGGCGCGTCATGCTGGTCGACGCGGCCGACGATCTCAACCGCGCCGGCGCCAACGCGCTGCTGAAGACCATCGAGGAGCCGCCCGCGCGGGCGCTGGTGCTGATCGTGGCGCATCGGCCGGGCCGGTTGCCCCCGACCATCCGCTCGCGCTGCCGCCGGCTGACGCTGGAGCCGCTGGCGCCGTCCGAAATCGAGGCGATCGTGCGCGGGCAGGGCGCGCCGTGGAACGAGGCGCCGGGGCCAAAAATCGCCGAGGCCGCCGCCCGCGCCGACGGCTCGGCGCGCGAGGCTTTGCGGCGGCTCGACCGGCAAGGCGAGGACGTCGGCGCGATGATCGAGGCCGTGATCGGCAAATTGCCCGGCATCGACTGGCGCGCGGCGCTGAAACTCGCCGACCGCTTCGCCGGGGCCTCTGGGGCGGAGGCGCACGAGCGGTTCCTGCTCGCGGTCTATGATTGGCTCGCCGCACGGGCGCGCGCAACGACGGAGCCGAGCCGGCTGGAGGCGATCGCCGAGCTTTGGGACAGACTGCGGCGCAGCGCGCGCGACGTCGAGGCGCTCAACATCGACCGCAAGACCCACGCCCTGGCGTTGTTGCAGGAAATCGCCGAGCGCGGCCGTCGGCTTTAGCCGGCCGGGGGGAAGGGGTCGAACGGCGCGCAGATCCTTCAGTTTGCCTTGCTCCATCGCGCGGCGCAGATCGGGATAAGCCTTGGCGTAAGCGTCCGCGTCAAAACGCACAAGTTCAAGCAGCGGGCGGGCCGCCCGCTTCAGCGCCGCCTCATCCTCGCCGAGGAAGTGCTGGCGCAGGCGGCTGTACGGCGGGAAATAGGCTAGGCTCGGGACCAGCGTCGCCAATAGCCGCGCGCCTTCGCCGGGCTGCGTCAGATTGACGCGCATGGCGTGATAGATCGATTGATCGAGCCGATCGAGCGCAGCCTGCGCCGCTTGCGGGTAGCGAAGCCCGTCCGACCACGTTGGTGGTGCTTGTGGTCGCCGTTCCATCGCGAGGGAAGGTCGGGCAGACGCTCGTAGAGATCGCGAGGCGGTAACATGATCACCATGTGGCCGCCCAGTTTCAGCACCCGCAGCCAGTCGCGCAGCACCGGCTTGTAGTCGACGATAGGTTCCAGCACATGCGCGGCCAGCACGGTATCCTGGCTGTCGTCGGGAAACGGCAGATGCACGCCGTCGTAGCCGGGATAGTCGAGTTCGACGCCGATGGCGTGTTCCGTGATCGGCTCGGCGTTGGGGTCGCCGCCGCGATAGCCGATATCAAGGATCGCCTGGCCGGAGAAATAACGCGCCATGAACCCGCTTTCGACGCGACGGGCGTAGGAATTGCGAAAGCTGACGCCGATGGTGCGGCGAGGCGCATTCGGTGTTGGCTGGTCCGTGGCGTGCCCTCTGTCGCGCGAGGCTCCTTCCTAGCAGAGGGACGCGCGGACGCCAGCGGCGCGCGCGGCGGTATTGCGGCGATGGCGGATCGCCGAGACGATTTACACAGGGAAACTGCGCCTTCGCGGCCATCGCATCCCCAAGGAGCGGCGCGTCAATCTCTAACTCGCTCAATCTCGCTCAATTTCGCCGGACAGGTGTGGGACGTGAAGGAGCGCCGTTTCGCGCGCGGAAGCCGGCGCGCCTTTGTCGGGCTCGCTCGCCAACGACGCGGCTGACGGTCTATTGGCGTTGGTGGTCGAGCGCGAGGGCCGGCCGAGGGCCAGGGACGTCGTCGGCGGCGTCACCAAGCGCGCCATCGCCGATGTGGTGGTCGACAGCGTCGAGGATTGTGCGCGCGGCGAGATATGGTAAGTTGCGGGTCAAAGTCTCCGGTGGTCGGTTCGATCTCGACTGGCGCCAGCTGCTGTAAAGTCTTGGCGGTCGCGTGAGCCGTGGAGGGAATTGCGATGAGCCTGACCCGTCTGAAGATCGATCTCAATACCAGCGGAGACGAAATCGTTGAGGGGAAGGCGAGCGGCGACCCCGGTCAGGCCAGCTTCGCCGACGCGGTTGACGAGGCCGGCTCGGTTTTGGCCTACCGTCTCGAACAACAGGCGGCCTTGTCCAATTTCGGGATGCAGGCGCTGAAGTTGCACAGCATCGACGAATTGTTGACGCTCGCCGCCGACACCGCCGCGGCCGGAATGCGGGCGAGCTTCTCCAAGGTTCTGGAATATCGCGCTACGCAACGAGGTCTGTTGATCCGCGCCGGCGTCGGCTGGCGCAACGGCATAGTGGGAAAGGCGATGCTGGGCGCCGACCTTGAGTCGCCCGCGGGTTACGCGTTCCAGACGGGTTCGCCGGTTATTTCCAATCAGCTTGAGAACGAGGAACGGTTCCGCACCCCTTTGCTGATGGCCGAGCATGGCGTGCGGCGCGCGATCAATGTGCTGATCTCGGGCGGTTCCGGGCCGTGGGGCGTACTCGAAGTGGACAGCTCCAATGCGGGCAAGTTCGAGGCCGCCGATCTGGCGTTCCTGCAAGGTCTTGCGAATTTCATCGGCGTCGCCATTGACCGCCAACTCGCCGAGCAGCGGCTGACCGAGGCGATCGAATTTCAGAAGATTTTAGTGAAGGAGGCGAGCCATCGGGTGAAGAACAGCCTCGCCATGCTGTCGAGCCTGCTGCGAATGCGAGCGCGCGATTGCGCGAACGCGGCGACGGCGCAAGCGCTGAGCGACGCCTCGGACAGCATCCTCGCCGTCGCAAGCACGCACGACCGGCTGTGGAAGGATTCTGACGGGGAAAACACCGACCTGGGGCTGCTTGTTTCCGACATTTGCGAAGCCTTGCATCGTCAGTGGGAGCATATCGAATTTCGCTGCGTCGCCGCGTCGATGGAATTTCCGGCCGATCGGGTGGCCCCGTTTGCATTGCTGTTGACGGAACTCGCCACCAACGCCGCCAAGCACGCCTATGGCCTCGGCGGCGGAGTGGTGTTCGTGACGCTGGCTTTAAATGGCGCGACGCGCGTGCTGGAAGTGCGCGATCGGGGTGTGGGGCTTCCCGACGACCCCGATGTCGCGGGCGCCGCGCCCGCAAGCCTGGGGATGCGTCTGATTCGGACGCTGACGCAGAGCCTCGGCGGGACCTTGACCGCGACCAACCAGGGCGGCGCCGCGTTTCGCATCGAATTCTAGGCTGCCCGTCGGATTCGGGTGGCTTCAATTCGCTTCGCCCGGTTGACTGGAGGCTCGCCCATCGGAGAGCCGCTCATGTCGTTTCGCATCAAAGGTTTGTCGCCCGCGCCGTTCGTCCCGCTTTACGGATTGTCGGATGCGGCGCTCGCCGCGCGCGGCGTCATTCGCTACGTCGCCGACAAGTCGCCGGGCTTTCCCGACCGCGTCGAAATGCGCGACGCCACGCCCGGGGAGACGGTGCTGCTGGTCAACCACGTCAGCCAGCCCGCAGACACGCCCTATCGCGCAAACCACGCGATCTTCGTGCGCGAGGGCGCGACGCGGGCCGTCGACGAAGTCGATCTCGTGCCGGAGGTGTTGCGGCCGCGCCTGCTGTCGCTGCGCGCCTTCGACGCGGCGGGCATGATGATCGACGCCGATGTGGTCGAGGGCGTCCAGGTCGAGCGCCTGATCGCGCGGCTGTTCGAGGATGAGCGTGCCAGCTGCCTGCACGCTCATTACGCCAAACGCGGCTGCTACGCCGGCCTGATCGAGCGGGCGTGAGGCGCCTCAGCCGAACCGCGAGAGGGTATAGGGCGCGGGATCGGCGAAGGGCGCGGCGCCCGTCATCATGTCGGCCAACAGCCGGCCGCTGATCGGCCCCAGCGTAAGGCCGAGGTGCTGGTGGCCGAAATCGAACCACAGCCCCTTGTGGCGGGGGGCCGGGCCGATCACCGGCAGCATGTCGGGCAGGCATGGACGGCGGCCGAGCCAGGGTTTTGCGTCGCGCCGTTCGCCCAAGGGATAGAGCTCGCGCGCGAATGGCTCCAGCCGTTCCAGATGCGCGGAGGACGGGGGATCGTCGATGCGGGCGAATTCGGCGCCGGTGGTCAGCCGCAGACCGCGCGCCATCGGCGTGACGACATAGCCCTTTTCGAAATCGAGCACCGGCCGGGTCAAGCCTTCGTTCCCGCGCGGCGCATAATGCATGTGATAGCCGCGCTTGACGAAGAACGGCAGGTGATAGCCGAGTGACTGGGCGAAGGCGCCCGACCACGGCCCGAGCGCGACCACGACCTCGCGCGCTGCCCAAGGCCCGGCGGGGGTCTCGACCCGCCAGCCCTCGCCCGATTGAGACAGCGTGCGCGCGTCGCCGATGGCCAGGGTTCCGCCGCGCGCGCGAAACAGGTCGAGGTGGCGGGCCGCGAGCGCGGCCGGGTCGGGCGTCGTCAGCGGATCGGCGAAATGTACGCCGCCGATGGCGGCCTCGCTCAGGTTGGGCTCCAGCGCGAGCAGGGCGTCGCGGTCGAGCGCGGCATAGGAAACCCCGAACCTGCGCGTCTCCTCGGCCTCGGCCAGACCCTGCGCCTGACCGCGCGGGGTGCGGAACGCCTTGATCCATCCGCCCTCGCGCAGCAGATCGCCCGCGCCCGCCGCCGCCGCCAGCGCGCGGTGCTCGGCGACCGCCCCGGCGACCAAAGCGCGCAGGCCCTGCCCGCTGCGCTCGCGCGGGGCGGGGGCGGAGGCGCGGAAATAGCGCCACAGCGCGCCCGCCATTGCCGGCAGCGCGGAGTAACGGATATGCGCGCGGGAATCGCGATTGAGCGCGGCGGCGGCGATCTCCAGCGGGTCGCGCGGGAACGTGTACGGGAACGCCGCCTCGCTCTGCACGATGCCGGTATTGCCGAAGCTCGTCTCGGCCCCGGCGATCGCGCGCCGGTCGAGGATCACGACGCTCCGCCCGCGCGCCTGTAACGCCAAAGCGGCGCCAAGCCCGACGAATCCCGCGCCCAACACGATGCAATCGACGTTTCGGCTCAAAAGCGCGCGCTCCGGGTTGGCCCGAGCGGGATAGAGCGCGACCCAGCGCGGGGTCAAGCGTCGCGGCAATTGAGTTTTGCCACGTCGCAGCCTACAGAAAAGTCCGTAAACTTGGTTCTCTCCCGCTAAGCGAGCGCATGCAGTCGAAAGCGAAATGCGAGGACCGCGCCCGCCGCGCGAGGACCGACGATGCCGCGTGACGGGGCCGTCGCCAAAATCGCCGGCGCGAACGCGCCCGGCCGCGTCGCGGCCGAGGACGCGCCCAGCCATTTGCGCGAGCTGGAGACGGGACCGCGCTTTCGCGGCGGAATCTATGCGTGGCGACAGGGCCTCCTGCGCGGCTGGGCGGTCGATCTCGACGCGCCCGCGCGCGCGCTCCGCGTCGCGCTGGAAGCGGCCGGCGAGGAGGTGGGCGAAACGTTCACCGGCGAGCATCGGCCCGATCTCGCGGCGACCTTGCCCGACAATGTCGCGGGCTTCGCGCTCGACATCGCGCGCCTGCCCGATCCCGCCCGCGCCGCGCTTGAAGCCGCGCTGAGCCAAGTCTCGCCCGGAGCGCTGGTCGACACGCCTGTGCTTAGCCTTCGGCTCGATGGCGAGGGTCCGCATATCGTGCTGGGCCGGCATGGAATCACCGTGCGCAAGGCGCTGGCGCAATGCCGCACGGCGGCGAAGGCGGAACCAGCGCAGGAATCCCCGCCGCCGCCCCCCGCCGCCGAGCCGCCCCGCCCCGAAGCCGCCCGCGGCCCGCGCTTTCTGGCGGGAATCGACGGGCTGGACGGGGCGATTCTGAAGGGCTGGGCGATCGATCTGCAAAACCCTCGCGCCTCGGTGTCGCTGCAAATCGAGGCGCACGGCGAAGCTGTGTACGCCGTCGCGACGCGCGATCATCGCGCCGACATCGGGGCCGTGCTCGAAGGCAATGTGGCGGGCTTCAGCGTGGACCTCGCCGCGCTGCCCGAGCCCGCCCGCGACGCGCTCGCCAAGGCGCTCGAACGGGTGGAGGCGAACGCGCCGATACCGCCGCGTCTGGTGGCGCTGCGGGTCGAGCCGGATGGTTCGCTGATCGATCTGGGCGCCTTTGGTATCCACGCCGGCGATGTTCTGGCCGCGTTGGGCCGCGCGCCTGTCGGTTGGCTCTCGCGCAAGGCGGCGCAGACGGTCGCGCGGACGCCGGCGCGGCCGCGCAAGGACCGCGACACGCTGGCGCTGCATTGGTTGCTGGCGCATCTCGCCCCCGACGCACCGGAGGGCGCGCCTCCCGCCCGCCGCTTCACCGATAAGCTGCTCGCCGACATCGAGCGCGCGAACGCGGTCGCAGCGCCGATCAAGCGCCACGCGGCGGAGATCGCGCCGCTGTTCGACCCGTTCCATTATCTGGGCCTGCTCGACAGGCCCGAGGATGCGCTCGCCAATCCCTTGCTGCACTATGTGCTGGCGGGCTGGCGCGACGGGGTCGCCCCGGCGGCGCTGTTCGCGCCCGATTTCTACCGCGCCCGTCGCGGCGAGAGCAAAGGCGATCCGCTGCTCGATTTCCTGCGCGAGGGGCACAAAGCCGGCATCGACCCGCATCCGCTGTTCGACGTCGCCTTCTATCGCCAGCGGCATCTCGACGGCGACCAAACCATCAATCCGCTGCTGCATTATCTGGAGCGCGGCGGGCGCGAGCGGCTCGATCCCTCGCCCGCCTTCGACACGCGACGCTTCCTCGACGCGTTCGGTCTTGGCGAGGAGATCGACGTCCCGCTCGAAGCCTTCCTCGTCACGCCGCGTTTCGAGGATTTCCCGCTCATCGCTGCGTTCGATGTCCCGCTTTATCGCTATCAGATCGAGATCGAGCGCGGCGAGCGGCTGAGCGAGCCCGCCATCGTCCACTATCTCGCGCGCGGTCACCGCGACGAGACGCTGCTGCCCAATATCCTGTTCGATCCCGCCTATTACCGCGAACGCAACAAGCTGGAGTTCGACGGCCCGGCGCTGCTGCATTATTTGCGCGAAGGCGAGGGCGTAGGGTTGCCCTGCCACGCGGCCTTCTCGCCCGTCTTTTACAACAGCCAGCGCGAAATCGAGGGCGGGGCGGGCGCGCTCGAACATGCGCTGGCCCACCCCGGCGAGTTGCGTAGCGCGCCGCGCATGGATGCGCCGATTGATCCGCGCCTGCTCGCCCTGGTGCGCGATCTCGTCGCCGAGGGCGGCGTCGAAGACTTCCACGCGACGATCTATCGCGACGCCAATCCCGATCTCGCCGAGATGAGCGACGAGGCGCTCGAAGCGCAATATCGCCGTAGTGGCGCGATCGCCAACCGGATCGCCTCCTACACCCGCGCGATGCGCCTGGCCCAGATGCGCGTGCGCGATATACCGCTCGGCTTCGTGCTCGCCGATTACACCAGCTTCTATCCCGACCTCGGCGGCATGAGGGACCGTTTCGTCAGCGCGCTGTTTCACTACGGCCGCTACGGCCGGCAGGAGAAGCGGCTGGTTGGCAAATGGTTGTTCAGGCTTGACGATCTCGATATCAACCTGCCCAGCGCCGAGACGCCGCTGCGGGTCGCCAAGCACGCCGAACGGGTCGACGTCTGCATCCTCATCCACGCCTTTTATCCCGAGTTGCTGCCCGAGCTGGTCGCCTTCGCGCAGAATTTCCGCGACGTGTCGTTCGACATTTTCATCAACGTGGTTGATCTCGCCTGGACGCCCGAATTACATCAGCAATTGCGCGCGATCTGCCCCGGCGCCTTCATCCTGTTGTCCAACGATTCCGGACGCGACATCGGCGGCTTCACCCGGTTGCTGGCGCAGGTCGATATCGCGCGCTACGACGTGTTCGCGTTTATCCATTCCAAGAAGAGCCCGCATATCGGGGCCGAAACGGGTGAATACTGGCGCCGGGCGCTGCTCAGCGCCTTCGCCGGCAGCGCGGAGACCGCGCGTTCCTGCGTGCAGATGTTTCATGACAATCCGCAACTCGGCATGATTGGATCGAGCGAATGGCGCTCGCAGGAGATGGGCAAAAATGTCGAGCAATACGAACGATTGCTTGATCTGCTCGGCGTTCGCGGCAAAAATCGCGAACTCGACTATCTCAGCGGCTTCATGTTCTTGATCCGCGCCGACGTGGTGGCGCGGCTGTTCGAGGTGCTGCGTAAGCTCGATTTCGAATATGGCGGCGACAAGGATCTCGACTTTCATATGGATGGCCAGATCGCCCACGGCGTCGAGCGCGCGGTTCCCGCGCTCGTGCGCCAGATGGGCTATGAAATCCACTACCGGTAGCGGCGATGGCGATCACCTTCATTCTTCACGAGGCCACACGCACCGGCGCCCCGCGGCTGGGCGGCCTGATCGCGCGCGAATGGGCGCGCCAGGAACAGGTGCGAGTCGTCGTGATGAAGGACGGTCCGCTGACGCCCTGGCTGCGTCAGTTGCTGGGCGCGCAAAATGTCGTGGTCTGCCGTGGCGACCCGTTCCATTTCCGCGTGCCGTTCGACGAGCGGGTGCGGCTGGCCGCCGAGATGCTGGAGGGAGACCCCGCCGATCTCATTTACGCCAATTCGCTGGCGACCTCGGTATTCGCCTTCGCCGCCGCGCAGCAGAAACGACGAACCCTCCTGCATGTGCATGAGAAGATCGCCGAAATGGTCAATCTGCTCGCCCATGACGCGACCAAGATCGACGTGATGCGGATCGCCGACGCGGTGGTGCTGGCGGCGCGCGACATCGGCGACGATCTCCTCGAAGTGTTTGGGGCCGCGCCTTCGATCGTCGAGACACTAGGCGTCGCGGTCGATATCGACGCGATCCGCGAGGCGGCGCTGGCGGAGGCGCCAAGCCCGCTCAACGCGCGCGGCGCGGCGCTGGAAAAGGGCGAGCGCATGATTGTCGCCATGAGCGGACAGGCGTCCGCGCGCAAGGGCGTCGATATTTTCTTCCAATGCGCCGCCGCGTTGCCGACATGTGATTTTCTCTGGATCGGCGGCTGGCGACCGGAGGAGACGGCCGACAATATCGCGTTCGACGATTTCAACGCGCGCAATCTGCCGAACTTCTATGTCAGCGGCCCCGTCGATAATCCCTATCCCTACATGCAGTTGATGGACCTGTTCTTCCTGTCCTCGCGCGAAGACCCCAATCCGCTGGTGCTGGCCGAAGCGCTCGCGCTCCGACGCCCGCTCATGTGTTTCTCACGCACAACCGCCGTCGCCGACCGGCTCGGCCGCTGCGGCATTGTCTGCTATGGCCAACCCAATGTCGTCGACGCCGTGCGGGTGATCGGCGCCTGTTCGGTGGACGCGTTGCGGTCGCCGACCTTTCGCAGCCTGGGCGAGGCCTATCTCTCCGACTACGATCTCAACCAAAAGATGGCGATGTTGCGCGATCTGATCGCGCGGCTGCGCGGGGAAGCGCCGGCCGTTCGGTTTGAAGCGCAGGGCGCGCAGCGGCGCGACCTTGAGTCCGGCGTGGTGGAGCTTACCTTCTCATGAAAGCGGTCCTGCTCGCAGGCGGTCTGGGCACGCGGCTCGCCGAGGAAACATCGTTGCGGCCGAAACCGATGGTGGAGATTGGCGGCAAGCCGATCCTGTGGCACATCATGAAGATCTACGCCGCTCACGGCGTGACCGATTTCATCGTCTGTCTGGGCTATATGGGCTATGTCATCAAAGACTATTTCCACAATTATTTCCTGCGCTCCTG
>JANLPL010000038.1:0-6347 GCA_031367195.1 Bradyrhizobium sp. | reverse complement strand
GGGGCTCGCCGCCACAAAAGAGCCCGCGAGCTATTGGGACATCATCAAACGCGAAAATCCGAGGAAAAGCGCGGCGCCACCCAGTGGCTCCCAGCCACTACATATAGACGAACCTGAGTCAACGGAATAAGCCTCATGCTGACAGCTTATGTCGTCTTTCCCTCCTGGCGCGTCCTAATCGAAGCCCTCACAAATTCCACCATCCCGCCAGAACTCGTGAATATCCGCGATGGCCCATAAACCGAACGCGATGCGCTACTTTTAGAATTGCTGCCATTCAACCTGCTCGGATGCCGCTCTAAGCGGATGATGCTATCAACCTACTCCGCGCCCGTGTTTCGTCCAGCGAATTTTCGCGTTGCGGCGCTACGCTCGGGCGCGACAAATCGTTGACTTCCACACCCCTTTGTGCCAACCGCTCCCGCGCGGACTCCCCGCGCCGGATCGTCTGATGTCGCGCTTCGTCAAAACGACGACGAAAACGACGACCGCCTGCAAAGGCGGGACGAACGGATAAACGCGCCTCTGCTCCGGTTTCTCCCCCGGCGGGGCGCCGGGGGAGAAGGCCTGTTCTGGGCTGAAACGGGGGGAAGAGGGGTTCCATGTCAGGCTTCAAGGTCGCCATCGTCGGCGCCACCGGCAATGTCGGGCGCGAAATGCTCGCCATTCTCGCCGAGCGGCGGTTTCCCGTTTCGGAACTGGTCGCGCTCGCCTCCACCCATTCCATCGGCCGCGAAGTCTCGTTTGGCGACCGCACGCTGAAGTGCAAGGCGCTCGACCATTACAATTTCTCCGACACCGACATCTGCCTGATGTCGGCCGGCGGCGCGATCTCGAAAGAATGGTCACCCCGGATCGCTGCGCAGGGTTGCCTGGTGATCGACAATTCCTCGACCTGGCGCATGGACCCCGACGTGCCGCTGGTGGTGCCGGAAGTGAACGCCGAGGCCGCCAAGGGTTTTCGGAAGAAGAATATCATCGCCAACCCGAATTGCTCGACCGCGCAGCTCGTCGTCGCGCTGAAGCCGCTGCACGATCACGCCAGGATCAAGCGGGTGGTGGTCTCGACCTATCAATCCGTCTCCGGCGCTGGCAAGGACGCGATGGACGAATTGTTCCAGCAGACCCGCGCCATCTTCGTGAACGACCCGGTCGAGCCGAAGAAGTTCCCCAAGCGGATCGCCTTCAACCTTATTCCCCAGATCGACGACTTCATGGAGGACGGCTCGACCAAGGAAGAGTGGAAGATGATGGCCGAGACCAAGAAGATCCTCGATCCCAAGATCAAGTTGACGGCGACGTGCGTGCGCGTGCCCGTGTTCATCAGCCATGCGGAATCGGTCAATGTCGAGTTCGAGAATCCGATCAGCGCCGACGAGGCGCGTGAAATATTGCGCGAGGCGCCGGGTTGTCTGGTGATCGACCGCCGCGAGCCCGGCGGCTACATCACGCCGCACGAGGCGGCGGGCGAGGACGCGACCTATATCAGCCGCATCCGCGAAGACCCGACGATCGACAACGGCCTCAACTTCTGGTGCGTCTCCGACAATCTGCGCAAGGGCGCCGCGCTCAACGCGGTGCAGATCGCCGAAGTGCTCGTCAATCGCGGCTGGCTGAAGCCGAAACGGGCGGCGGCTTGAAGTCTCGCCACGACGCGCGCCCCATGATAGGGGCGGCGTCTGTCTAATGGATGCGTCGAATACGATGAGCGATATTTTCCAGGAAGTCGACGAGGAGGTCCGGCGCGACAAAGCGCTCGAATTCTGGACCAAATACCAGAATTACATCCTCGCCGCCGCCATTGTGGTGGTGCTGGCGACGGCGGGCTATCGCTTCTGGCAATATCGCGAGACGCAGGCGCGCGAGGCCGCCGGCGCGGCGTTCCAGACCGCCTTGCGGCTTGACGCCAGCGGCAAGCCGGATGAGGCGCTCGCCGCGCTTGACAAGCTGCAACGGGAGGCCCCGCGCGGCTACGCCAATCTCAGCCGCTTCGTCGAGGCGGGGCTGACGCTGAAGAAGGACGCAAAAGCGGGCGTGACCGCCTATGACGCGCTCGCCGCCGACGGCTCGCTCGATTCCCTGCTGCGCGACACGGCGAAACTGCGCGCGGCGCTGGCGCGGCTCAATATCGGCGAGACCGACGCCGCCCGCGCCGCGCTCGACCAGCTTGCGACGACTTCCCCCTTTCGCAGCACGGCGGCGCTGGCGCTGGCTTCGCTGGCGATAGCGGCCAAGGATTGGCCGGGCGCGAACAAAAGGCTGGAGCAGGTGATGGGCGACGCTCAGGCGCCGCAGGCCGACCGGCAGACCGCGCAGGGGCTGCTGGGCCTCGTCGCCTCGCAGTCGCCAAGACCTTGAGCCCGCAAGCCTTGACCCCGAAAGCCTTGACCCCGAAAGTCGCCATCATAGGCCGGCCCAATGTCGGCAAATCGACACTGTTCAACCGGCTCGTCGGCCAGAAACTCGCGCTGGTGGACGACCAGCCCGGCGTCACGCGCGATCGCCGCGAGGGCGAGGCGCATCTGGGTTCGCTGAGCTTCACCATCATCGACACCGCCGGGCTGGAGGAGGGCGATCCGGCCTCTCTCGCCGGGCGGATGCGCGCGCAGACCGAGGTGGCGCTGGCGGATTGCGACGCGGTGCTGTTCATGTTCGACGCCCGCGTCGGGGTGACCGGCGCCGACCGCCATTTCGCGCAGGCGCTCCGCCGGATCGACAAGCCGATCCTGCTGCTCGCCAACAAGGCGGAGGGGTCGGCCGGGCGCGGCGGCGTGCTCGACGCCTACGAACTGGGCCTGGGCGAGCCGATCCCGATTTCCTCCGAGCATGGCGAAGGCACGTCCGACCTCTACGAGGCGCTGCGCGCGGTGTTGCCGGCCTCCGCGCAGGACGAGCGGCAAGACGAGGAGGCGGAGCCCGAACTCGCCGAGGACGAGGACGGCCCGCCGGTCGATCCGACCAAGCCGATTCGCATCGCCGTGCTCGGGCGCCCCAACGCCGGCAAATCGACGCTGCTGAACCGCATTTTCGGCGAAGATCGCCTGCTGACCGGCCCCGAGCCCGGTCTGACGCGCGATTCCATCGAGTTGAGCGCGCGCTGGGGCGAGCGCGAGCTAAAGCTGTTCGACACGGCGGGGTTGCGGCGCAAGGCGCGCGTGGTGGGCAAGCTCGAAAAGCTCGCCGTCGCCGACGCCTTGCGGGCGGTGCGCTTCGCGGAAGTCGTGATCCTGCTGCTCGACGCGACGATCCCGTTCGAGAAACAGGACCTGACGCTGGCGGATCTCGCCGAGCGCGAGGGCCGGGCGGTGGTGTTCGGCCTCAACAAATGGGATCTGGTCGAGAACAAGAGCCTCGCCGCGCAGACCCTGCGCGCCGAAGCCGACCGGCTGCTGCCGCAACTGCGCGGCGCGCGGGTGATCCCGCTGTCGGGCCTGACCGGCGCGCATCTCGACAAGCTGATGGAGGCGGTGTTCCAGACCCACGAGACCTGGAACAAACGCATCTCCACCGGCCGGCTCAATCGCTGGCTGGCGCCGGTGATCGACGCGACGCCGCCGCCTGCGGTGTCGGGCCGGCGGGTGAAAATCCGCTACATGACGCAACCGAAAGCGCGGCCGCCGTTTTTCGTACTGTTCGGCAATCAGGTCGATTCGATCCCGGAGAGCTACAAGCGGTTCCTCATCAACGGCTTGCGCGAGACGTTTAAGTTGCAGGGCGTGCCGATCCGGCTTTCGATGCGGGGCGGGAGCGAGAATCCCTATGTGGGTAAGGGCTCGCGGAAATCGTGAGCGGGGCGCTCAACCGGCGGCCGGGCAGTCGATCGCCCATTGCACGCCGTATCTATCGGTGAAATTGCCGTAATGGTGGCCACAGAATTGTAGCTTGAAGTCCACCGTGATGCGTCCGCCGTCGCTGAGCCTTGCGAACTGCGCGGCGGCCTCGGTGGGGTCGTCGATTTCGAGGAGCAGGGCGCAGCCTTTCATCGGCTCCGAATCGGCGCCATCCGAGGCGCAAAGCCGAAGGTTCGGCCCTGCGAAAACCGAGTGCAGCACTTTCTCGCGCCACGCGCCGCCGTCGCGCTCGGCCACCGGGGTATTCGCGTAGCGCCGCAACTCCTTGATCTCGCCCAGACCGCATGTGGCGTAGTGCCTCAACGCGGCTTCCCAATCGCCTTTGAAATAGAGATGCGGCGTGAATCGCATCTGCGGTCTCCGTTGGTGTGGGCGGGGTTTCCCTATCACGCTATTCGCCTTGGGCGATGGAGCGGGCCTCGACTTCGCCGGCTTCGCGTGGCAGGGAGTGCGCCCGCCGCCGGGAGCCGCGCTCATGCCCAAAATCGAGATTGTCCCCGTCACGGGCCGCGTTGTTGTCCGCTGGCGCGGCCGCGCGCTGGTCGACACAACCCAGGCCGTGGAATTGCGCGAGGGCTCCTACCCGCCGGTGCTTTACTTTACGCGCGAAGATGCGGACATGTTCTTCTTCGAGCCGAGCGACCATCACACCACCTGTCCACACAAGGGCTTGGCGAGCTATTTTCATCTTAACGACGAGGACGGACGGGTGGACAACGCGGTGTGGAGCTACGAGACGCCGATAGCTGATGTCGAAGCGATCACAGGACGGCTCGCCTTCTATCCCGACAAAGTCGAGATTGTGCGCGCCTGACATGCCCACCGCCACCTTCAAATCCGCGCGCGACCTCCTGCTGGCTCTGCGCGACAACTACGAATTCGCCCGCTCCGGCTTCCAATGGCCGGGGCTGAAGCGGTTCAACTGGGCGCTCGACTGGTTCGACGCCGAACTCGCCAAGGGCGACAACGGGCGCAAGACAGCGTTGAAGGTGCTGGGCGCGGAAGTGCAGACGCTGACGTTTGCGGAATTGTCCCACGCCTCGTCCCGCGTGGCGAACGGCCTGCGCGCGCTCGGCGCCAGGCGCGGCGACCGGCTGTTGCTGATGCTCGGCAATGCGCCGGCCTTGTGGATTGCCTCGCTGGCGGCGATGAAGCTCGGAATGGTGGTGATCCCCGCCACGACCTTGCTGACCGGCTCCGACATCGCCGACCGCATCACGCGCGGCCGGGCGCGGTTCGTAATCGCGGAGGCCGGGCTCGCCGACCGCTTCGTGGATCTGCCGGCGGAGGTGGTGCGGATCGCCGGGCGTGGCGAGCCGCCGCCAGGCTGGCGCGATTTCGCCGAGCTGCTGGCGGCCTCGCCGAATTTCGCCGCCGATGGCGTGACCGGGGCGGACGATCCGCTGCTGCTCTATTTCACCTCCGGCACGACGGCGCGGCCAAAACTGGTGATGCACAGCCACACCAGCTATCCCGTCGGCCATCTCTCGACCATGTTCGGGCTGGGTTTGAAGCCCGGCGACGCGCATCTCAACATTTCCTCGCCCGGCTGGGCGAAACACGCGTGGTCGAATTTTTTCGCGCCCTGGAACGCCGGCGCCTGCATCCTGGCGCTCGACAAGAGGTTCGACGCGCGCGCCACGCTCGACGATCTGGTGACGCATCAGGCGACCTCGTTCTGCGCGCCGCCCACGGTGTGGCGCCAGTTGGTGCAACTGCCGCTCGAAGACTGGCGCACCTCCTTACGCGAACTTAATTCGGCCGGCGAGCCGCTCAATCCGGAAGTGATCGAGCGCGTGCGGCACGCCTGGGGACTGCCGTTGCGCGATTCCTACGGCCAGACCGAGACGACGATGATGGTCGGCAATGCGGTCGGCCAGCGCATCGTCGCCGGCGCGATGGGCCGGCCGCTGCCGGGCTACCGCGTCGTGCTGCTCGACGTTGACGGGCTGGAGGCGGACGAGGGCGAAATCGCCATTCCGCTCAACCCGCGCCCGGTCGGATTGATGCGGGGTTATCAGGACGATGACGGGACGCTGCGCCCGGTCGAAGGCGCCTATTATCGCACCGGCGACGTCGCCGCGCGCGACGCCGCCGGCTTCATCACCTATGTCGGGCGCGCCGACGACGTGTTCAAATCCAGCGATTACCGGCTCCGCCCGTTCGAACTGGAAAGCGCGCTGATCGAGCACCCCGCCGTCGCCGAGGCGGCGGTGGTCCCCGCGCCCGACCCGGCGCGATTGACGGTCGCCAAGGCTTTCGTCGCGCTGGCGGAAGGCCATGCGCCGGATCGCGCCACCGCGCTCGACATCTTCAAATTCCTCGATACGCGGCTCGCGCCCTACAAGCGCGTGCGGCGGATCGAGTTCGCGGAGCTGCCCAAGACGATCTCGGGAAAAATCCGCCGCGTCGAGTTGCGCGGGCGCGAGGCCGATCTGGCCAAGGCGGGCGAGCGGGCGACGGGCGAATTCAGAATCGAGGAGTTTGCGGAGCTGC
>JANLPL010000027.1:0-4318 GCA_031367195.1 Bradyrhizobium sp. | reverse complement strand
TGGTGGGCATGGATGTACTGGCCTGTTATTCGGCGCGACGAGTTGATCCCGCCGCTACCATTCAACCTAAATCCGGCAGTTTCGATTTTGCCGACTGAGGAGAATCGCACAAGATCAAGGGCATGATGGACGATTCTTTCGATCGTGGGCCTCACCCTTCAGGTAAACAATCCGTGCCTATCCGGTTGACGCAGACACCTACTAGGGCTAG
Organism: Bradyrhizobium sp.; assembly: GCA_031367195.1. GTDB lineage: Bacteria > Pseudomonadota > Alphaproteobacteria > Rhizobiales > Beijerinckiaceae > Roseiarcus. Next base: position 4,107 of record JANLPL010000027.1, on the reverse strand, counting down.
TTGCCGTTGTCATGGCGGCCATGGACATCCATCAGCGTGACGATCTGGCTTTCCCTCAATCGCTCCCTGAATTTCAGAAGCTTTTTCCTGATGACGCCGCGTGCGCGGCCTATCTTGGACGAGCTCGGTGGCCTGATGGTTTTGTCTGCGCGCATTGCGGGTTGATTGGCGAACCCTTCCGCATTGCAACCCGCCCCGGTATTTTGGAATGCCGCGCGTGTCGACGCCAAGCCGGCCTCATGGCCGGCACGGTCATGGAGCGGAGTCATACGCCGCTCAGCGTCTGGTTCTGGGCCGCGTATCTCGTCGCCAGCCAGACGCCGGGCATGTCGGCGGTTCAGTTTCAGCGCCAACTTGGGCTGACACGATATGAAACCGCCTTCGGCATCCTGCACAAACTGCGCGCCGGTATGGTGCGGCCGGACCAGGACCGTATCGGTGGTCGGGCGAAAGAGCATGTCGAGGTCGATGAAGTCTGGGTCGGTGGAAGGACGCGCGGCGAGGGCCGGGGCGTCCACCACAAAACGTTGGTGGCCGCCGCTGTCGAGGTTCGCCGCCGCAAACCGGGGACAGCGCAAGACAAGCGAAAGGACGGTCGCTATGCCGGTCGAGTGCGGTTGGCTATCGTAGCCGACCGCGGCACCGAGTCTTTGTCCGGCTTTGTCGAGAATGCCGTCATGCCGGGTTCGCTGATCGTTACCGACGATTGGAGCGGCTATGCCAGCTTGCGCAAGCGGGGCTACGACCACCATCCGATTGCTGAAAGCGGCGATCCCGAAATTGCCGAACAGTTCATGCCGATGATCCACCTCGTCTTCTCCAATCTGAAGACCTGGCTAAACGGTATCCACCACGGCGTGAGCGCGAAGCATCTACAAGCCTACCTCAACGAATTCACGTTCCGCTTCAACCGCCGCTTCTACCCGTTCAACGCCTTCCGCTCGTTGCTCGGAATTGCCGGCGGCGTCGAGGCGCCGACCTATGCCCAACTTTATTCCGGAGAATGGGTCCACCCTACATCTAGTGGGTGTCTGCCTTAACCGGATAGGCATGGGTTCTTCGTGACCGCGGACTATGTGTTCGGCAAGACGTTGCAGGCCGATGCGACGGCGGAAATCGTGGCCAACGGCGGCAAAGTGCTCGGTGCCGTTTATGCCCCGCTCAACACCGCCGATTTCTCTTCTTTCATACTGCAGGCGCAATCCTCTAAGGCCAAGGTTATCGCCCTCGCCAACGCCGGCGGCGACACCCAAAACGCGATCAAACAAGCGCATGAATTCGGCCTCGTCGCCTCCGGCCAGAAGATCGCGCCGCTTCTGTTCGCCGCCGTGAATGTGCACGCGATCGGGCTCGATATAGCGCAGCGCGCACAAGATGCGGATTCCGACGAAGCCGGCCATGCCTTCCAATTTGAAGCCGGCCACCTATTCCGATCCGAAGCCGGCCACCATTCCGATTTGAAGCCGGCCACCCAGCGTTCGCTTCCGCGGATCGAGCCGATCATGTTTCGGCGGGGCGAACAGGTCAAGCGGGCGCGTTTGAGGGCGGTGAAGGGCGGTCGGGTGGCGGTGGGCAAGGTGGGCGTAGCGCGCCCTCCCTAGCGCTGTAGCGTGGCCCGCTTTGTCCACGGCCTTGTGAGCGCCGCCGGTCGGGCGACCCGGCCGTGGCGCGAGCGTCGGCTTCAGGGCTGAGGAGGCCGCTTGCGCAGGCTGTCGCCGGCCAGTTCGATGCGGTAGGCGTTGTGAATGACGCGGTCGAGGATGGCGTCGGCGAGGGTCGGGATGCCGATCAACTCGCGCCAGCGGGCGACAGGAACCTGGCTGGTGATGATGAGCGAGCCTTTGTCGTAGCGGTCCTCGACGATTTCCAGGAGATCGCGGGCCTGGTCGGCGCTGAGCGCCTCCGGTCCCCAATCGTCAAGGATCAGCAGCCTTACGCGGGCGAGGGAGCGCAGCGGCCTGGCGTAGCGCGGATCGCCATGCGCGATGGCGAGATCGGCGAACAGTCTGGGAACGCGGGTGTAGAGAACGGACAGGTTTTCCCGGCACGCCTTGTGGCCGAGCGCGCAGGCGAGCCAACTCTTGGCCAGAGGCCGCTCGCGCCGGTGATGATGAGATTACGGCGCTCGGCGATCCAGTCGCAGGCGGCGAGCTTGAGGAACAGCGCGCGGTCGAGCCCGCGCGAGCTTTGATAGTTGACGTCCTCGACGCTGGCCGAATGGCGCAACTTGGCGACCCGCGCCCGTGTTTCAAACTGCTTCTGTCGGCGCAGCGTCGTTTCGTATTCGAGCAGCGGTCCAAGCCATTCGGCGTGATCGAGGCCGCGCGCCTCGGGCTTGTGCTCCAGTTCCCTGAATCCCTTGGCCAGGCCGTAAAGACCCAGCGTGTTCAATTGGTCGAGCGTCGGATGAGCGAGCATGAGGATATCCTCTCAATGGTAGTAGCCGGGGCCGCGCGGATTGGCGTGGTCGAACAGCGGGGCCGGAGAGCCGTCCTTGGCGGCGACGTTGTCGGTCTTGCGGGCCAGAAGCGCGGCCACGCCCTTGCCATTGAGGACGCCCAGTTCGACGGCGCGGGCCGAGACGGCCTCAACGCGCGCGGTGTCGAGGCCGCGATAGGAGCGCAAAATCCCCAGACAGGTGCGGAATCCCTGCTCAGGATGCGGCCGGCTGGCGAGCACGGCGACGATCAGGCCCTCAGTATTCGGTCCGATCTTGCCGGCCCAGCGGCGGAACCGATCCGGCGTCCACTCGGCGTAACGCCGATGAGAACTGGGCATGTGCTCAGGCGTCGTGCCATGCCTGCGGCCCATGTAGCGGCGTTGATGGACAGCGACACGCTGGCCGCGATGGAAGACCTCGACAACGCGCTCCGTGACGCGCACCTCGACCTCGGCGCGGGTGAGGGCGTGCGGAACCGAGTAGAGAAACTCATGGACCTCGATGTGATAGTCGAGATTGACGCGTGCGCGCCGCCATTCCGCGAACTCCCAATCCTCGGCCGGCAATGCATTGAGCTCGGCGCGCTCGATTTTCTCGAACAGATCGCGCCGGCTGAGGCCGAGGTTGCGCATCGGTCGCTCGTTCATGCGCTGCATGACCGACGCGATGGCCTCGTTGCATTCGGCAAGCGAAAAGAATGTCAGCGCGCGCAGCCGTCCAAGAATGTAGGTTTGAGCGAACCGGACGCCGGCCTCGACCTTCGCCTTGTCCCGCGGCTTGTGAGGCCGAGCCGGCAGCACGCCGACCGAATAATGGGCGGCGAGAGCGCCATAGGTTCGGTTGATCTCTGGATCGTAGAACGACGCCTTGGCGACGCCGCTCTTCAGATTGTCGGGAACCAGCAATTTCGGCGCGCCGCCGAAGAAGCGGAACATCCGCACGTGCGCGCCGGTCCAATCCGGCAAGGCTTGCGTCCAGGTCGCCTCCGCATAGGTCAGGTTCGAAGCGCCGAGCACGCCGACGAAAATCTCCGCCTCGCGGATTTCGCCGGTCGTCGGATCGATGATCCCAATCCGCTTGCCGGAGTAGTCCACAAAGGCCTTGTCGCCCGCCACATGATGCTGGCGCATCACCGGCGTCAGCCTTCGCTCGAACCCGCGCAGCAGGTCGCAGAACCGGCTGTAGCCGTAGCCGTCCTGGTTGATCTCCCGATATTCCTCCCCTGGCAAATGCCTCGCATTTGCCTTGGGATCATCATCGTCACGCCCGGCCGCTTCAACTCGCGCGCCAGCGCCGCCCAGTCCGGCTCGATCCGACGCCGCTGGCCGGTCGCGACGCCCGCGCGCCCGAACAGCCGCTGCTCCAAAACGTCGTCCGTGACGTCGTCCGCCAACGGCCACGCCAAGCCGGCCGCCGCCGCCCGTTTCAGACTGTCCCGAAGGCAAATGCTTTGCATTTGCCTTGGGATCGTCGAGCGCGCAACGCCCAGTCGTCGCCCGATTTCGCGCGCGCTCACTCCATCGTGGCGCAGCCGCAGCAATGTTCGCAATTGTCGCATGCTCAGTTCCCGCTTCGCCGGCATCCCCGTCTCCTCGTCGACCATCGACGGGCGGGCATTGCCTTACGTTGCTGATTCGCGGGGAGCGGACGCCGTGCGCCCTGACCGG
>JANLPL010000417.1:0-1556 GCA_031367195.1 Bradyrhizobium sp. | reverse complement strand
CGCCCGCGCCGCAAGGTGAAGAGGAGCGTCGCGCCCTGGAAGCACTCGAGCCGATCGTCATAAAGGCGCACGCGCAGCCTATGGCCGATCAGCCGCGAGGGGACCGAATAGAATACCTTGCGCAGCGTGAAGGCGCTGGAGCTGGTGACCTCGACGTTGACCTCCTCATAGTCGGCGGTCCTGCGGGCTGGCAGATCTTTCAGCGCCATCCGCTCCTGCTCGATGCGCTTGGCCCGGACAATTGCTGCGCAATTGCCTTGAGTTGCGCGCGTTGCCGCGGCCGACGATCCCATCGACGAAGCCGCGCCATGCCTCGAGATCGTCGAAGTCGCGGGAGGCGCGCAGCAACAGGGCGTCCTCGAGCTTGCTCTTGAGATGGCCATGGGAGCTTTCGATCGAGCCGTTCTCGTGACTGACGCCGAGATTGTTGCGGGTCGGCGTCATGCCGTAATGGGCGCAGAACGCCTCGTAGCGCGTCGTCAGATCCTGCTTGGCCTCGGCGTCCAGATTACGAAAAGCGGCCGAAAGGCTGTCCGTGCGGTGCTGCTCGGGGACGCCGCTCCATAGGGCGACCGATAAGACGCCCGTCCAGATGACGGGCTATGGCCCACAGGGCGTTTTGCAATCCTTCGGCCAGAGTGACGAAGCTTTCGCCCCCGAGCACCACATGGGCGTGCTCGAAGCCGGAGAAGGGCAGACGGAAGTGATAGAGCCGGCAATCGAGGGCTTGGCCGGCGACGGTGACGCTGAGATCGGCCACCTCGGTGAAGTCCGACAATCCCATTCGGCCCGGCGGATGCTCCTGGCGAAAGATCACCTCGCGATCGGGGCCGTTCACCGCCCGCCACCACCTGATCCGACGCTCCAGCGTCCGTCGCGCGCCGGCCCCCAGCTCGGGATGCCGGCGACACAGTTCCTCGAAGATGGCGACCGGTCTCAATCCCGGCGCGGCCTCCAGCATGACAACGACCTCGCTCTCCCAGACATCGGCGAGCGGATCGGCGCGTCGGCGCCCACGTGGCGTCTGTTTGCGCGAAGGCAGTCGGGGATCCTTATCGAGCCGATGAGCGGTGGCGGGACTGAAGCCGGCCTTGGCGCCGGCCACGCAAGCCGGGTGCGACTTTCGAAACTTCATGAAGAGCCTCATTTGACGATCGGTGACATGGGAGCCAGGCAAAAAGATCGTTCCTTCCCAAGGGAAAAACCGACCATTCACCCGCCCGCCACGACCGCCAAACCCCGCCGTTTTCTCGGCGCGCGCCGTTTTGGCCCTTATTACGGTCGGACTACGTCCTTCCTTCATAAGGGTCAAAACGGCGCAGTCTCATCCTGATTGTCGCTGGACTCTCATCCTGATTGATGATGTGGACGGCCTCTCCTCGATGGCATCTAGTGGCTCGCGTCCTTGAAATTTATGAGCATCTCTGAATCACTATGGCTGCGCGGTTGAGGCGAGGCTGGAGGTGATTCGTGGCAGGGACGGGCGCGGGGGTCAAGAAGTACGTGGTGAAATTGAACGCGCGGGAACGCGAGAGGCTCGAAGCGCTGATTGGGGC
>JANLPL010000409.1:0-2018 GCA_031367195.1 Bradyrhizobium sp. | reverse complement strand
CCTGGCCGCGCTCGGCGAAGGCGCCGACTTCACTTCGACGCGCATCGCCGAGACCCACGAAACGGTCGTGCGCGACCTCGACCGCCGCGTCGCCGATCTCGCGCAGAATTTTGACGCCGCCGCGTCGCGCGTCGCCGGCGCGCATGAAACGATCGTGCGCGATCTCGACCAGCGCATCGGCGATCTCACCCAAAGCTTCGACGCCGCCGCGTCGCGCGTCGCCCAGACCCATCAATCGGTTACGCGCAACATCGGCGAACGCGTCGCGGAAATCGCGCAGAGTTTCGACGACGGCGCGCGGATCGCCGCCGCAGCGATCGGCGACCGGGCCGAAGACGCCGCCGCGCGCGTGACACAGGCGCACCAGACCGTCGCCCAGGCGTTCGACCAGCGCTCCGAAGCGATGCTCGCCCGCCTTGCGGAAGCCACCGCCACCACCTCCATCACCCTGGAAATGCAGGCCGAGGCGACCTCGGCGCGGATCGCGGAAAGCCACGACACGGTCGCGCGCGACCTCGATTTGCGCCGCCAGAGCCTGATCAACGCGTTCGGCCGCCACGCGGGCGAAGCGAGCGAAGCGCTGGGACGCCATGGCGACGATCTCGCCGCGCGGCTCGTCCAAACCCATCGCGCCGTCGCCGCGGAGCATCAGGCGCTGGGTCTTGGCGTCGCCAAACGCATCGAGGACAGCGCCAATATTTCGCTGGAGGCGATGCGCGCGCAGGGCGATTCGCTCGTGGCCGGCCTCGTCGCCGCTCACGCCCAGGTCGGCGCGGAATTCGGCGACCGTCAGGCCGACCTCGTCGCCCGCCTCTCCGGCGCCGCCTCGGACGCCGCGCGCGTGTTGCGCGACCAGGGCCACGCGACCGCCTCGCGCATCGACGAGATCGGCCGCGCCCTCGACGAATCCTGGGCGCGCGCCAGCAACACGCTGGTCGACCGGCTGGAATCGACACGCGGCGCGCTTGACGCGACGATCGGCGAGCGCGGCGAGGCGCTGATGAGCGGCCTCAACGAAGCCGCCGACCGGCTGCATGAGACGGTGGTCGTGCGCGGTCAGGCGCTTGAGGACGTGCTCGGCGCCGTAGGCGGCCACCTCGCCGCCCGGCTCGACGAGCGCACAGAGGCCGCGCGGACCGTGTTCGAAAGCGCGCGCGAGCGCACGCTGGGCGATCTCGACGCGCGGCGCGCGGAACTGGCGCAGATCATCGAGACGGTGGGCGCTGATGTCGCGGCCCGCATCGACGGCGCGGGACGCACGGCGGCGCAGCTGATCGGCGGCGAAGGCGAAGGCGCGGTGGTCAGGTTCGAAGCGCAGGCGCGCGAGGCCGTTTCCCATTGGCGCGACGTGGTGGCGACGGCCGGCGAGGCGTTCGGCGCCACGGCCAACAACGCCGCCGCCCTGCTCGCCGGCAGCGGCGAGAACTTGCAGGCGATACTGGGGCAAAGCGTCAGCGCGCTCGAAGAAACGCTCGAAGGCCGCGGCGCGGGCCTCGTGCAGACGTTGACCCAGCAAACGGGTCAACTCGGCGGCGCGCTCGACCTGCTGCAAAAGCTGGTCGGCGCCGGCGGCGATACGGTGATCGAGCGCATCGGCGCCCACGCCGAGGCGCTGAAGGACCACATCGGCGCCCAGGTGCAGACGCTCGACGCCATGCTCGGCAGCCGTCGCGCCGAGCTGGACGACCGGCTCGGCCATCACGCCGAGCGGATCGACGATGTCGCGCGGCGCAGGTTCGAGCAGTTCGACGAACGGCTTTCGGGCAATAACGCCGATTTCGAGGGACTGGCGGAGCGTCGGCTCGGCGCTTTCGAACGGACCGTCGGCGAACACGCGCAGCGGATCGACGCCGCGACGCAGGAAAGCTTCACCGAGATCGACGCCCGACTGACGGCCCATCACGCCGCTTTCGAGGGACAGGCGGAGCGTCGGCTCGGCGCGTTCGAGCAGACCGTCGGCGAACACGCGCAGCGGATCGACGCCGCGACGCAGGAAAGCTTCACGGAGATCGACGCCC
>JANLPL010000404.1:0-2463 GCA_031367195.1 Bradyrhizobium sp. | reverse complement strand
AGGTCATTCGGTCGATGGCCGCCCGCATATTGCCCTCCGCTTTGGCGTCGAGCACGCCGAGGTCGCGGAAATCGGCTTCCGCGTCGAACCATATCTCCTGCCACCAGTTCCCGGAGACGGGATCCTGCCAGGAGAGATAGCCGCCCTTCAACACCGTCCGCGGTTCCGTGATCGCCCCCGTGAAGGAGTAACGCACGCCCGGCGCCTTCACGGGGTCGAAATAGTTCGGCGTATAGAAATCCGAGACCAGGACGCCATTGGAACTGTAAGCGAAATTTGAGGCTTCCGAGGGATCGCAGACCTCGACCAGGAAGCTGACGCGGCCCTGGTCGGACTTCGGGGAATCACCCGCGACGAGGCGATTGCCGAACGGGTCCACCAGCATTTCCAGCGCCTCGTGGCTCGCCGTCAGCGACCATTCGTCGAGCGTCGCGGAGGCGGTGACTAACGCGAACGGTTGACCGTTCTTGTCTTCATGAACGCCGGATGCGTCGGGGACGTTGATATCGTCCATGACGAGGATGGGCCAATAGCCGACGGGTACGTCTTCGAGCTTCTCGAACGAGTCGACCGTCGCCGTGATGTCCCAGATCGGCGCGAGATCGCGGCTCGCCTGCTTTTGCAAGGCGGCAGAGACCTTCTGCACATCAGCGGCGTGAATGTGTTTGGATTCTGAAACGAGGGCGAGTTGACGTAAGAGAGAAGTCATTTGATCCTCCCTGATTTGCATGTCGGCGAAACAATTCGGAACGTATGTCCGCCATTAAATCAGTCTGTCAGACCGTTATTGCGTTGGCAAGAGAGCCTGGAATCTTAAACGCCACGTATCTCCTGCGCGCCGGGCCGCATGTCGTCCTTAAGTTACGTTGAAATATAGATGAAATCTCGAAAGATATCGCGAAATATGAATTGGTTGCCCGTCAGATTTCGCGATTTCGCGCAAGTCGAGGCGGCAATGAGGCAAAGAGGCAGGCCGGGCGGCCGCGCCTTGGAGGGTCGAACCCGCGAGCTCGGACGCAGTCTGTACCGCCTAAACCCCCCGGAATGGCGCCCCGCCGGAGATCGTCACGGCGCCCGCCTTCTCGCAGGCGTCGCCCTGCACGGCGCGCGTCTCGCCGTCCTCGCCAATCCGCGCCACGAAGGCCCGACAGGTTGCGCCGGCGCGATTGAAGCGGGCACCGACCGCGGCGACCGAACCTTTTCGCCCCGTCCCGGCGTTGTTCCACAGCGCGGGATCGTCGGCCGCGTCGGCGCGGATGGCGGCGATCAGCGCGGGTTCGGCCTTCGGCCAATCCTCGCTGGCGAAGGGATAGTTCGCCGATTTGACCGCGCCGGTCGGCGTGCGGTCGATCAGGCCGGGGATCGACATCGAGCATCCCGACAGCGCCAGCGCGAGCGCGCCGACGGCCAAAAGCGCGAACCCCTCGCGTCGCGGCGTAGAAGCCATTATGATTTGCAAGGCGAAGCTCTTCTCCCAGAGAACCTCATCTTGACCTCATCGGCCTTAACTCCAGGTAACCTGGACGCCTGCGACGATCCGTTTGCGTTGTTTTTGCAATGGCTCGAAGCCGCAAGGGAACGGGAGATCAACGATCCCGAAGCGATGTCGCTCGCCACCGTCGACGCGCACGGCCTGCCGGATGTGCGGATGGTGCTGTGCAAAGGCGTCGAACCGGGCGCGCTGCTGTTCTATACGAATTGGGAGAGCGCGAAGGGGCGGCAGCTTGAAACGCAACCGAAGGCGGCGGCGCTGTTCCACTGGAAATCCTTGCGCCTTCAGGCGCGGTTTCGCGGCGGCGTGACGCGGTTCGGCGGCGCTGAGGCCGACGACTACTTTCATTCGCGGGCGCGCGCGTCGCAACTCGGCGCCTGGGCGAGCCAGCAGTCGCGCCCGCTCGAATCGCGCGCCGCGCTCGAACGCCGCGCCGCAGATTTCGCCGAGCGTTTCTCGGACCGCGAGGTTCCCCGTCCCGACCATTGGGGCGGCTTCCGGCTCCAGGCGACCGAGGTCGAGCTGTGGGCCGACGGCCAATCCCGGCTGCATGACCGTGTCCGCTTCACCCGCGAAGGGGGGGGCTGGGCGCGGCAGCGGCTCTATCCGTGAGCGAGCCAAGCGACCGGCTGTTTCCCGCGCGGCCGATTGTCGCGGTTTCGACGGCGGTGTTTCGCGACGGCCGCGTTCTGCTGGCGCGCCGCGCGCGCGCGCCGTGGGCGGGCGCGTTTTCGCTGCCTGGCGGGGTGGTCGAGGTCGGCGAGACGCTGGAGGCCGCCGCCGCGCGGGAACTGCGGGAGGAAGTCGGCTGCGAGGTCGAATTCGCCGGTTTCGTCGGCCATGTTCAGCCGATCGCGCGCGAGGGGAACCGCGTCCGCGCGCATTACGTGATCGTCGTTCTGGCGGCGCGCTGGCGGTCGGGCGAGCCCCACACCAGCGCCGAGGTCGACGAGATCGCCTGGGCCGTTCCG
>JANLPL010000380.1:0-11662 GCA_031367195.1 Bradyrhizobium sp. | reverse complement strand
GTTTTAAATCTCAAAGGATCGCCGAACCGCGAATTTCGAGAGGCGCAAAGACCAAGTTCAAAAGGTCCGCCTTCCGCCCTTCGGCGACATTGTCACGACGGGTACAAATCGTGGGCTTTGGCCCCTACCCCTCCCCCAACCCCGCAATCGCCCGCGCGAAATCCCTCGCCTCGAACGGCTCCAGATCCTCGATCTGCTCGCCGACGCCGATGAAATGCACCGGCAGCTTAAACTTGTCGGCGATGGCCACCAGAATCCCGCCGCGCGCGGTGCCGTCGAGCTTGGTCATCACCAGACCCGTCACGCCGGCGACACGGCCGAAAATCTCGACCTGAGACAGCGCGTTCTGGCCGACCGTGGCGTCGAGCACTAGCAGCGTCGCGTGCGGCGCCTCGGGATCGACCTTCTTCATCACGCGGATGATCTTTTCCAGCTCCTTCATCAACTCGGCGCGATTTTGCAACCGCCCCGCCGTGTCCATCAGCACAACATCGACGCCTTCCGCCTTCGCCCGCGTCAGCGCGTCGAACGCCAGCCCCGCCGCGTCGCCGCCCTGCTCGCGCGCGACGATCTCCGCTCCAGCCCGCCCCGCCCAGATGCGAAGCTGCTCAATCGCCGCCGCGCGAAAAGTGTCGCCCGCCGCCAGCATCACCCGCGCGCCTTGGTGAGCGAATTTCGCCGCCAGCTTGCCGATCGTCGTCGTCTTGCCGGAGCCGTTGACGCCGACCACCAGCACGACGAACGGTTTCTTGGCGGGATCGCGCACGAGCGGCCGGGCGACCGGGGCCAGCGTGCGCTCGATCTCGTCCGCCAGCAGTCGCTTCACCTCGTCGGCGTCGATCCCCTTCTCGTAGCGCCCTTTGCCGATCGCCTCGCGCAGCCGGGTCGCCGGGCCGATTCCGAGATCGGCTTGCAGCAGAATGTCCTCGAGATCGTCGAGTGAGGCCGCGTCGAGCTTTTTCTTGGTGAAAATATCGACGATGCCGCGCCCGAGCGCCGAGGAGGAGCGCGACAGGCCGGAGGTGAGCCGCGACAGCCAACTGCGCTTGGGCGCTTCGGGCTCGGGCTCCGCGGCGGCGGGCTCGGCGGCCCCACCGAACCAGCGGCCGAGGCCAGCGCGCGGCTTTTCCTCCTCCGGCGCAGGGGGTGGTGGCGGCTCCGGCGCGACGCGCGCGGGCGTGGCTTCCGGCGGCGACGCAGGTTCCTCCGCGACGCCGAAGCCGAGCAGGCGCCGGAACAGGCCGGCCTTCGGCTTTCCCTCTGTTTTGTCGTCCACGCAAATCCCCCATCCGACCGCAGCGCGGCCGCTCTCATGTGCGCTATATAGGCGAGCATGACCCCAGATGACATTCTCGCCCGCGTTCTTCACCGCGACGGGCTGATTCTCGTGATTGATAAGCCCTGGGGCGTGGCGGTGCATCGCGGCCCCAAGGGCGGCGCGAGCCTGGAGGATTCGTTCGACGCGCTGCGGTTCGGCCTGCCGCGCAACCCTTCGCTCGCCCATCGCCTCGACCGCGAGACGTCGGGTTGCCTAGTGCTCGGGCGCCATCACAAGGCGCTGGAAAAGCTCGGCAAATTGTTCAAACAAGGCAAAATCGCGAAAACCTATTGGGCTATCGTCGAGGGTGGCCCCGGAGCCGACGAGGGGCTGATCGACAAACCGCTCGGGCGGCAGAATCCCGAGCGCGGCTGGTGGATGAAGATCGACGAGGCTGGCCAGCCCTCGCAGACGCGCTGGCGCGTGCTTGGGCGCGCCTCGCTCGCGGGCAAACCGATTGCGTGGCTAGAAATGGCGCCGCTGACCGGGCGCACGCATCAACTGCGCGTCCACGCCGCCAGCGAGAGCTGGCCGATTCTGGGCGATGCGGTCTATGGCGCCCGGGCGCTCGACGGACCCCGCCTGCATCTGCACGCCCGGCGCGTGGAAATCCCGCTTGGGCCCGCCAAGTCGCTGATCGCGGTTGAGGCGCCGCCGCCGCCGCATATGTCGGACGCGCTGGCCGCCTGCGGCTTTTCCCCGTGACCTGATCCCCAGCGCTTGTCACGCGGCCTCGGACAGCGCAAATACAACGTCGCTCCAAGCGAGGGAGCAGGAGGCGTACCAAGATGAACGATATGTCGCGCAATGCGCTGGCCGACATTGCGCTGGCGGACAGGTTCGACCTCGCCAAGACCCATGTGCTGCTCAATGGCGCGCAAGCCGTCGCGCGGCTGCTGCTGATGCAGAAGGAACGCGACCGCCGCGCCGGCCTCAACACCGGCGGCTTCGTCACCGGCTATCGCGGTTCGCCGGTCGGCGGGCTCGACCTGCAATTCACCCGGCTGAAGAAGGAATTCTCCGCCGCCGACGTGCATTTCGAGCCCGGCCTCAACGAGGAGCTGGCGGCGACAGCGCTGTGGGGCACGCAGCAGGCGGAGATGCGCGGCGAGGGCAAATTCGACGGCGTGTTCGGGCTCTGGTACGGCAAAGGCCCCGGCGTCGACCGCTCCGGCGACGTGTTGCGCCACGTCAATCTCGCCGGCACATCGAAAAATGGCGGCGTGCTGGCGCTGATGGGCGACGACCACACCGCCGAATCCTCCACAACGGCGCACCAGTCCGAATTCGCCTTCGTCGACGTGATGATGCCGATCCTGTCGCCCGCCGGCGTGCAGGAAATCCTCGATTACGGCGCGCTGGGCTATGGCTTAAGCCGTTTCGCCGGCGTCTGGGTCGGCATAAAATGCATCAAGGACACGATTGAATCGACGGCCGTCGTCGATGCCGGGCTCGACCGCGTGACGCCGGTCATTCCCGGAGATTACGCGCTGCCTCCGGGCGGCCTCAATATCCGCACGCCCGACCCGATCCTCGAACAGGAAGCCCGCCTTCAGGATCACAAGCGCGACGCGATGGTCGCCTGGCTCGCCGCCAACGGGATCAACAAGACAATCACCAGTGGCGGCGCGGCGCCAAAGATCGGCATCATCACCGCGGGCAAAAGCTATCTCGACGTGCGCCAGGCACTCGACGATCTCGGCCTCGACGAGAAGCGCTGCGAGGAACTCGGCGTGCGGCTGTTCAAGCTCGGCTGCACCTGGCCCGTCGTTCCGGCCGAGATTCACGCCTTCGCCGAAGGGCTTGAGCGCATCGTGGTGGTCGAGGAGAAGCGTTCGCTGATCGAGGTGCAGGTGCGCGAGGAGCTTTACGGCTCGGCCACGCAACCGATCCTGGTGGGCAAGCGCGACGAGGACGGCGAGTGGTTGTTCCCGGTCAAGGGCTCGCTCGATCCCAACCAGATCGGCGTCGCCATCGGCGAGCAATTGCTGAAGTTTCACGACGACGCGCAAGTGCGTGAACGGCTGGCGCGGCTCAAGGCGGCTCGCGCGGCCGTGGCCGAAATCCGGCAGGAGGCGACCCGCACGCCCTATTTCTGCTCGGGCTGTCCGCATAACCGCTCGACTGTCATCCCCGAGGGCGCGCGCGCCTATGCCGGCATCGGCTGCCATTATATGGCGCAGTTCATGGACCGGCGCACCGACGGCTACACGCAGATGGGCGGCGAGGGCGCCAACTGGATCGGCGAGAGCCGCTTCTCCAAGCGCGGCCACGTGTTCCAGAATCTCGGCGACGGCACCTACAACCATTCCGGGGCTTTGGCCCTGCGCTGGTCGATCGACACCAACACCGACGTCACCTACAAAATCCTGTTCAACGACGCCGTCGCCATGACGGGGGGCCAACGCCATGAGGGCGGCCTCACCGTGCCGCAGATCGCCCGGCAGGTCGCGGCGGACGGCGCGCGTCGTGTGGTCGTTGTGACCGACCAGCCGGACAAATATGCGCCGGGCGAACATTGGCCCGCCGGCATGAAAATATATCCGCGCGAGGAGCTGATCGCCGTCGAGGAAGAACTCAGCACGGTCCCCGGCACGACGGTGCTGATCTACGACCAGACCTGCGCGGCCGAGAAGCGGCGTCGGCGCAAGCGCGGCGAATTCCCCGATCCCGACAAGCGCGTCTTCATCAACGAACTCGTCTGCGAGGGCTGCGGCGATTGCGGCGTGAAGTCGAATTGCGTCTCGATCCAGCCCAAGGAGACAGAGTTCGGCCGCAAGCGCGTGATCGATCAATCCAGTTGCAACAAGGATTATTCCTGCGTCGACGGCTTCTGCCCCTCGTTCGTCACGGTCGAAGGCGCCAAGCCGCGCAAGTCGCGCAAGGCCGCCGCTTCCGCCCCACCCGTCGCCGAACCCGTTCGGCCCGAACTCACCGCGACGCCCTATGCCATCGTCGTCACCGGCGTCGGCGGCACCGGCGTCGTCACCATTGCGGCGATCCTCGGCATGGCCGCGCATCTCGAAGGCGCGGGCTGCGGCATGATCGACATGGCCGGCCTCGCGCAGAAGGGCGGCGCCGTTTACAGCCACGTCAAGCTCGCCCGCGCCCCGGCGGATATCCACGCCATCCGCATCGCGCCCGGCGGCGCCGACCTGATTCTGGGCTGCGATCTCGTGGTGTCGGGCTCGCGGGCGGTGCTTTCGACCGCCAAGGGCGCCGCGACCGGCGTCGTCGTCAATGCGGCGGAAGTGTTTCCCGGCGATTTCACGCGGCAACCCGATTTCTCGCTGCCGACGGAGCGGCTGAAACGGGCGATCCAGACCGCATCCGGCGGCCACGCGCGCTTCTTCGACGCCTCCGCTGCCGCGCTGGCGGCGCTGGGCAATTCCATCGGCGCCAATATGTTCATGCTCGGCTACGCCTATCAGGCCGGCTTCGTGCCGCTGTCCTCGGCCGCGATCCGCCGCGCGATCGAACTTAACGGCGAAGCGGTCGAGATGAATCTGGCCGCCTTCGCCTGGGGCCGCGCCGCTTGCGCCGACCCCGCCGCGCTTGTCCCGTTCGCCAAGGCGCCCGCCGCCAAAGAGGACGATCTTGCGAGCATGGTCGCCAAGCGCGCCGAGTTTCTCGTCGCCTATCAGGACCGCGCCTATGCCGAGCGCTACCGCGCATTGGTGGATGAGGTCGCCAAGGCCGAGGCCGCGCGCGCGCCCGGCCGCAGCGGTCTCGCGCTCGCGGTCGCGCGCTACGCTTTCAAGCTGATGGCCTATAAGGACGAATACGAAGTCGCGCGGCTCTACACCGACGGGTCGTTCGCCAAGGCCGTGGCGGATGCGTTCGAGGGCGATCTGAAGCTGACCTTCCACCTCGCCCCGCCGATCCTTGGACGCAAGGACCCACGCACCGGCCTACCGCGCAAGACCGCGTTCGGTCCGTGGATGATGCGCGCGTTCTCGCTGTTGGCGGGATTGAAGGGTCTGCGCGGCGGCGCGTTCGACGTGTTCGGCTATTCGAAGGAGCGGCGAGAGGAACGCCAGTTGGTCGAGGATTACTTCGCCCTGGTGTGCGAGCTGACGGGCAAGCTCGACGCCAGCAACCAGGGCCTCGCCGTCACGCTCGCGAGCCTGCCGGAGAAGATTCGTGGTTATGGCTATGTGAAGGCGCGCAATCTGGAGGCCGTGCGGGCCGAATGGACCAAGGGGGTCGAAGCCTGGCGTGGCGGGGCGGCGTGGGCACGGGCGGCAGAGTAGCTTAGCGCCCCACACCAACCCCGTCATGGCCGGGCTTGTCCCGGCCATCCACGCCGTCGTGTAAAGCGCCGCTTGGTTGTTTGACAAGCAAACGAGGCCAATCCACATGGACGGCGTCACGTCCCGACGTGGATATCAGGGACAAACCCGGCCATGACGACCGCCTCTGTCGCTTGTCTCCGCGCCCCCTACCCCGCCAGCCCGAATCGCGCCTCCACAAACGCCCCCTTCGGCGACCCCGCGCCGAAGGCGAACTCGCCGCCCAGCGCCCGCACCCGGTCGCGCAGGCCCGACAGCCCCATGCCGGGCGTCTGCCCCTCAGCGAGCCCGTCGCCGTCGTCCTCGACGCGCGCGCGCAGGCCCGCCAGTTCCGGGTCGCCCGGCGTCTCCGCATCCGGCGGCTCGTAGGCGATGCGGATCGCGATGCGCGACGCGTTGGCGTGGCGGAACGCGTTGGTCAGCGCCTCCTGCACAAAGCGGTACAGCGTCAGGCTCGCCCGGCCCCCAAGTTCCGCCACGCGCGGATCGGCGGCCAGATCGATCGCGACATCAGGCTGTAGTCGGCGCCATTGCTCCACCAGCGCCTCCAGCGCAAAACTCAGGCCCAGTTCATCGAGCGCGGCCGGGCGCAGATTGGCGAGGATGCGGCGGTTTTGCTTTTGCAGCGATTCCACGGTCTCGCCGATGGCGCGCGCCTGCGTCGCCGCCGCTTCGTCGCCCGCCGCCAGCCTTGTGGCGAGCGCGACCGCGTTGGCGCGCAGCGCGAACAGATGCGGCCCGGTCTCGTCGTGCAATTCGCGCGCAATGGCGCGCCGCTCCTCGTCATGCGCATCGACTACGCGCACCAGCAAATGCCTCACGTCGGCGGAAAGATCGCCGAGCGCCTGGCCGAGCCGGTTGACGCGCGCGGCAATCGCGGCGATCTCCGGCGAGCCCGAGATGCGCGCCCGCGCCGCGTAGTCTCCCGCCTCAAGCCGGGCGAGCGTTTCGCCCGCGCCCGCCAGCGGCTTCAACGCGACGCGCACCAGCGCGTTGCTGGCCAGGATCACCGTGATCGCCAAGGCGGCCCCGGCAAGCAATTGGCCTTTCGCCTCTTCCCAGACCTGCGCGATGATTTCGGTCGGATCGGGCTGGATGACGATGTAATTGAGCCGCCGCTTGCCGATCATCACCGGCAGCGTCGTCGTCATGATCGGCGCGCCGACCAGCTTCTGAAACCAGGCGGGCGCCGCCGTCGCCGCGTAGGGTGAGGGAGCGAGCGCAGCCGCCGCCGCGCCCTCGCCAACGATGACATGCGCGTGGCGCAGATAGCGCAGGCTTACGATCAGTTCGAGCACCGCTTCCTGCGGGTCTGGCGCCGTTTGCACACGATCGAGCGAGGAGACCAGGAATTCCTGGGTCAGCTGCGTCACCGCGCGCGCTTCCGCAGCTATGCGGGGCTTCGCCTGCGCCAGAATCCGCGCGATGTCGCCGACGAGCCACAAGGCGATCAACGCGGCGAACACCAGATTGAGGCGCCGGCGCAACGGGGTCTGGCGCCACATGAGGTCTCTCCAACAAGCTGCTAACCCCCCTAGCGGACCGCGGCCGGCGCTGTCCATGCGCGAGAGCGCGGGATATTTTCCCGCTCGCCTCAGAAAGCTTGCAATTGCCAAGTCGCGCGCGGGGCGTCTTTATGGAGAAAACGGCTTGTGGTGGGCCGTCTGGGGGGCGGGATGCGTAGAGTTTTGGCGGCGTGGGCTGCGGGCGGCGTCATCTGCGCCGGCGGGATCGCCTCGGCGGCGGGCGGTGGCGGGGCGCCGCCGGTGGTCGATCTCGGCACCATCAACGTTTTCACCAACACCCCCTTGTCGGGCACCGGCGTCGATGTGACCAAAGTGCCGTCCGCCGTGACGACTGTCTCGACCAAGGCGATCGAGCGCGAGAAATCGCCCAATGTCGTCAACTCGCTGGCAAAGTCGACGCCCTCCGTCGCGGTGACCAGCGTGTCGGGCAATGACTTCCAGCCCGACGTCTATTTCCGTGGTTTCGACGCTTCGCCCCTCGCCGGCACGCCGCAGGGGCTGGCGGTCTATCAGAACGGCGTTCGCATCAACGAAGCGTTCGGCGACGTCGTCAACTGGGATCTCATTCCGACCGCCGCCGTCAAATCGATCGACGTCATCAGCAACAATCCCGCCTTTGGCCTCAACGCGCTCGGCGGCGCCATCGCGATGCAGATGAAGGACGGATTCAACTTTCAGGGCTTGACGCTCGACGTGATGGGCGGCAGTTTTGGCCGCGCGCAGGCCTCGCTGCAATATGGCAAACAGGTGGGCGCCTGGTCGACCTATCTCGCGGCCGAGGGCGCGCACGACGGCGGCTATCGCCGCGCGGCCAATTCCGACATCCGCCGCGTCTATGGCGACATCGGCTACAAGAGCGAGGCGGCCGAGTTCCATCTCAGCGGCGGGCTGGCCAGCAACACCTTCGGCGCCTCGGCCTCGTCGCCAATCGAACTGCTGCAGATGAACTGGAGCAACGTCTATACGCTGCCGCAGACCTCAACCAACCAGGTCGCCTATCTCAACGCCACGGCGAACGTGAACGTGACGCCGACCTGGAGCACGCAAGCCAACGCGCATGTGCGCTCGCTCAACCAGACCAGCATCGACGGCAACGCCACCAACACGCAAGCTTGCGATCCCGCGCAGGGCGGCGCGGCGGGCTTTCTCTGCTTCAACGACGCGTTCACGCCCGCCAACGGCCTCGACGGCCAGCAACTCGCCAATAATTTCCCTGCCGGCGCGACGCTGGGCGAGATCGACCGCACACGCACGCAATCCACCACCGTCGGCGCGACCTTGCAGGCTACCAACACCGATAAACTGTTCGGCCACGACAATCATTTCGTGATCGGCGGCAGTTTCGATTACGGCGTGACCCGCTTTGGCGCCACCGCCGAACTCGGCGCGATCCAGCCTGATTTCACCGTCGCCGGCTCCGGCATATTCCTCGGCCCCTCCGGCAATCCGGTGTCCGACGGCCCCGTCTCGCTGCGCGCCACCAACGCCTATACCGGCCTCTACGCGCTCGACGCGTTCGACGTCACCGACAAGTTGACGCTCAGCGCCGGCGGCCGCTTCAATCTCGCCAACATCCGGTTGGCTGACCAACTGGGCACCGCGCTCAACGGCGGCGGCGACTACATGCGTCTCAACCCGATGGTCGGCGCGACCTTCAAGATCACGCCGGAAATCTCGGCCTATGCCGGCTATTCCGAGGCCAACCGGGCGCCGACGCCGCTCGAACTGGGCTGCGCCGACCCGGTCCATCCCTGCATCCTGGCGAGCTTCCTCGTATCCGATCCGGCGTTGCAGCAGGTCATCGCGCGCACGATCGAGGCGGGCCTGCGCGGCACGCACGATGTCGGCGACGATGCGCATATCGGCTGGAAGCTGGGCGTGTTCCGCACGAACACGTCGAACGATATTCTCAACGTGCCCGATCCCGTGCAGCAGGGTTTCGGTTATTTCCAGAACGTCGGTTCGACGCGCCGGCAAGGCCTTGAGGCGCAGATCAACTATCGCAACGACAAATTCACGGTTTCCGCGAGCTACGCCTATCTTGACGCGACCTTCCTCAATGCGCTGCAACTCGGCTCCAACTCGCCGTTCGCCGACGCCAACGGCAATATTCAGGTCGCGCCCGGCAATCGGATCCCGCTGTCGCCGCACCATCGCATCAAACTGTCGGCCGACTACGACGTAACGTCGGCGTTCAAGCTCGGCGCCGATGTCAATATCGTTGGGCCGCAATATTACGCCGGCGACGCCTCCAACCAGTTCTCCCAACTGCCCGCCTATTGGGTCGCCAACGTCGACGCCTCCTATCAGGTGACGAAGAACGTGCAGCTCTACGCCAAGGTCGAGAACGTGTTCGGCAATCGTTATTACACCTACGGCTCGTTCTTCGACACGACCTCGGTGCCGAACTACTACAACGGCGGCGCCGCCTTCACCGACCCACGTTCGCTCACGCCCGCCAAGCCGCGGGCGATCTACGCCGGCATGAAAGCGACGTTCTGAGCCGCTCCTCCCTAGGGACCAGCAATTCTAAATCACTCTCCCACCGCGCTTTAGACCTCGATTTGCTTTTCGATTTCGGGGGGGCGGCTTGGAGTGGATGAGTGTGGTCATGAGGGTGGGCCAGGCGGGAAAAACGAGTTACGCGGTTGTGGTTCGGATGTGCTCGTAGAATCGGGCGCGCGAGCCGCGATCCATAATTGCTCTGCGCAACTTTCCGTTATTCGCGATTGCCAATAGCCGAGGATCGGATTCAACGGCGACCGTTCGTCAGGAGCGCGAGCATCGACCTGTCCAGAACTTTCGCTGGTGGATGGTCGGCTCGGACCGAAAGCGGACGGGCGGCTTTCGGGAGTTGCAGAGCGAAATGAATCGGCGCCCTAAATGGCGCAGGCTTCAAGTTCCAGGCGGCAGAGGAATCCCCCCGCGGTTTATGGGACTTCGACCAGACACGTTCCTATGGCGCCGTCACGGCGAGTGACGATTCGACGTTCAGGGTCTTGAGAATGTCCCTGTTCGGGATTGGGTGGTCGTAGAAATATTCCTGTATTTGGTCGCAATCTTGAAGGCGGACGAGTTCGCGCTGCTTGTTGGTCTCGACGCCTTCCACGGTTGTTGCGATCCCAAGACTAACCCCAAGCTCGCCGAGGCCGTCTAGACCCTGCGCGTTGGCGACGGAACGCAGACGGGCGTCACGACTGGGTTGCTGATCAACCGCGCGGCTGTCGCCAAGGTTCAGGAGCATATCGACGATGCGCTCGCGAATGGAGCGGCCATCGTAGTTGGAGGCAACGCGCTCGGCGGCGATTTCCTCAAGCCGACCCTACTTCGCGACGTGGCCCCGGAAATGGCGGTTGCGCGCGAAGAAACCATGGGCCCCGTCTCCGGAGGCGTCCGCCCGAGTCGCAAAGGCGTTATTGCGTATAAGGCGCGTACATCTCAGGGCGCCCGTGTCGGGGGCGACGGCGACCGAGACACAAGACGCGCTCACCGCTCTGGTCTCGGGCCCTGCTGAAGCGTTCAGCGCGATGGCTGAGTGCTTCGCCGCATTCACCAAGAAGGTCTTCCTCGTTGGTTCCGGCGAGGAGGCGCGCTACGTCAAGCTGTCAATCAACGCCATGGTGGGAGCAACCTCGGCGCTGTTAGCGGAATCGCTGATGCTAGCCCGAAAGGGCGGATTGGACGTTCAGACCATTTTGGATGTCGTGTCCGAAAGCGCTGTCGCGTCGCCTCTCAACTAATACAAACGGGGCGCCATCACGACTGGCGACTACACCGCGGCATTCAGCGTTTCGCAAATGCTCAAGGACTTTAATCTCATCAAACAGGTTGCCGCAGCAACTTCCTACGATATGCCGCTCATTTCGAGTATCGAGGGCATGTATCGAGACGTGGCCGCGCGGGGCTTCGGCGATCAAGATTTCTTCGTACTCACGTCGGGAGATTCTGCGCGTGCTCCGGGCGACAAATAGCAATCGGGTTCATGCGTGACTCCGGCTCCTCGATTGAAACGCAGGCGAGAGCACTTCGACCGGAGGTGCGCCACGAAATACGAGTTCGGTTCGAACGCCAGTTTCCCATTCCACGGCAATTTTCTTAAGCGCCCGCACTTGTTACAATCGGGAAAGTCGGCCTTCACGTCAATATTCTCAAAATGAAGAAATTCTTCGTACTCGGCATTGGCGTGCGAATGAGAGCTGGCCTCGGAAAACTGGACAGGGCGTTAAGTGGATTTTCTGCCTGACAGCGGCATGATTTGCCGCATTTCAGGAGCGAACATGACGAAGAGAGCCCGTCGGAACCACGCGCCGGCGTTCAAGGCGAAAGTAGCGCTGGCGGCGATCAAGGGGGAGAAGACGCTGGCCGAATTGGCGCAGCAATTCGACGTCCATCCGAACCAGATCACGCGATGGCGCGGTCAGCTTCTCGACGGGGCGGCCGGGGTCTTTGGGCGCGACAGGAATGAGGCGACCGCGCCAGCGTTCGATTTGAAGGCTCTCCACGCCAAGATCGGAGAGCTGGCGCTG
>JANLPL010000355.1:0-11308 GCA_031367195.1 Bradyrhizobium sp. | reverse complement strand
TGTTGAAGGCGCGAAAGCCGAGCGTGAAAATGATCGCGGTCGAGCCTGAGGATTCGCCCGTGCTGTCGGGCGGCGCGCCGGGGCCGCATAAGATTCAGGGTATCGGCGCCGGCTTCGTGCCGGGCATTCTCGACCGCGAGGTGATCGACGAGATCATCACCGTCGGCAATCAAACCGCGTTCGACACCGCGCGGCTCGTGGCGCGGCTCGAAGGCGCTCCTGTCGGCATCTCCTCCGGCGCGGCGCTCGCCGCCGCCATCGACATCGGCCGCCGGCCGGAGAACAAGGGCAAGTCGATCGTCGTCATCATCCCCTCCTTCGCCGAACGCTATCTCTCGACCGCGTTGTTCGAGGGGCTGTAGCGCGGTCGCCGATCAAGTTGAACCGCCGTCATTGCGAGCGAAGCGAGGCCATGACGGCCGAGGAGTCGATGCGCTTATTTTTGCGCGTCGCCTAAGCAGAGAGCCGGATTGGCTTGCCGCGATCGCTCAAGATTTATGCAACTGGCGCCATCGGAGAGGGCGCCAGCCGCATAGAAGTTTGCTCGGCCCCAAGCGGTGAACCGACCCACAATCCAGCGAAACGCCCGGCGCTGAACATGCGCGCCCAGCGGCACGGCTCTTGCTCGCCTCGTTCGCGCGAGTTCGGCGCGCCAGCGACGCGCGGCCGCTTCGGGGGATTACACATGACGAGCACTATCATTTCGCGGCGCGCGCTGTTGCAGACGGCCGCGCTCGGCGCGACCGGCGCGGTTTTCGGTCTTCGGCCTTGGACGAGCGCCCGCGCCGCAGACCTCACTGTCGGCATTGTCTACGTCGGCGCGCGCGACGATTTCGGCTGGAACCAGGCGCATGCGGTCGCGATCAAGGCGCTGAAGGAAGTGCCGGGCGTGAAGGTGGTCGAGGAAGAGAATGTGCCGGAGACGGATGCGGTCTCCAAGTCGATGGAATCGATGATCAACCTTGACGGCGCCGGCCTCATCCTGGCGACCTCGTTTGGCTATTATTCGCCGTTCGTGGTGGACCTCGCGAAGAAATATCCCGCCGTGCAGTTCCGCCACGCCGCGCCGCTTTGGAACAAGGACAAAGACCCGAAGAACGCCGGCTCCTATTTCGGCTACCTCAACCAGGCCCATTATGTCGATGGCGTCGCGGCGGGTCTTTCCACCAAGTCCAACAAGATCGGCTTCGTCGCCGCCAAGCCGATCGCCAGCGTGCTGTCGAACATCAATTCGGTGCTGCTGGGCGCGCGCAGCGTCAATCCGAAAGCAATGGTGCAGGTGATCTTCACCGGCGACTGGTCGATGCCAGTGCGCGAGGCGGAAGCCGCCAACGCGCTGGTCGATGCGGGTTGCGACGTCATCACCTGTCACGTCGACGGCCCCAAGGTCGTGATTGAAACCGCGGAGAAGCGCGGCGCCAAGACCTGCGGCCACAACGCCAGTCAGGCGCCGCTCGCGCCCAAGGGCTTCATCACCGGCGGCGAATACAAGTGGGAGACGATCTACAAGGGCTACGCCGCCGATCTCGCCGCGGGCAAGACGCTGGCCAACTTCACCGCCGGCGGCTACGAGGCCGATTTCGTGCGCAACTCCACGTTCGGCGCCGGTTGCTCGGAGGAGGGCAAGAAAGCCGCGCTCGCCGCCATCGATGGCCTGCGCGCCAAGAAGCCGATCTATGTCGGCCCGCTGAAGGACAACAAAGGCAAGGTGGTGATCGACAAGAGCTACGGCAATCTCGACCCGTTCCTCGACAAAATGGATTATCTGCTCGAAGGCGTCATCGGCTCGACCACCTGAACTGGGGCATCCCTTGTCGGACGTCAACCTCGCCCAATCCGCGCCGCGCGTGATCGCGCCCGTCGCGATCGGCTCGTCTCGCTGGCGTTCCGACGCCGAATATATCGTCATTCCGACGCTGGCGATCGCCGCCGCTTTGCTGCTGTTCGCGGTGTTCCTGTTGGGCGTCGGCAAATCGCCGGTCGAGTTCGTGCAACTCGTCTGGCGTGGCGGCTTCGGTACCGCGTTTTCGCTGCAAAACACGCTGCAACGCTCCTCGCCGCTGATCCTGACCGCGCTGGCGGTGGCGATTCCCGCGCGCATCGGCCTGATCATGATCGGCGGCGAGGGCGCGTTGGTGCTCGGCGGTTTCGCCGCCGCCACCGTGGCGATTCCCCTTGTGGGTGTCGCGCCGCCGATGCCGACGCTGGTCGCGATGGCGCTGGCGGGGATGCTGACGGGTGGGTTCTGGATGGGAATCTGCGGTTTTCTTCGCTATGCGCGCGGCGTCAACGAAACCATCTCCTCGCTGTTGCTGACCTATATCGGCGTCGCGATCATGAATTTCTTTGTCGAGGGGCCGCTGCGCGACCTCTCCAACCCCAACAAGCCGTCAACCATGCCGATCGGCTCCGACTATATGGTGGGGCCAATTCCCGGCACGTCGGTGCATTGGGGCTTCCTGTTCGGCATTGTGCTGTGCGTCGCCCTTTATCTGTTTATGTCGCGCACCACCTTCGGCTTCGCCGCACGGGTGACCGGCGGCAATTTCCGCGCGGCGCTCGCACAAGGTTTGCCCGTCGGGCGGTTGATCGTCGCCTGCTCCGCGATTGCCGGCGCTTGCGCGGGGCTTGCCGGCTTCTTCGAGGTGGCCGCGATTCAGGGCCGCGCCAATGCCTCGCTCGCGGCGGGCTATGGCTTCACCGGCATCCTTGTGGCGTTTCTCGCGCGCCACAATCCGCTGGTGATTCCCCCCGTCGCGATCATGTTTGGCGGCATCGTCGCCGCCGGCGGTCTCGTGCAGCGCCGCATGGGACTGCCTGACGCCACCGTGCAGGTGCTCGAAGGCCTGATCTTCGTGGTGTTGCTGACCTCCGAGACGCTGTACGGACGTTTCTCAATCTTCAAGCCCAGGGCGCGCTGATGGAAAATTCGGCGCTGATCGTTCTCGTGGCGATGCTCGGCGGGGCGATCCGCGTTTCGACGCCATTCATGTTCGTCGCGCTCGGCGAGTGTCTGACGGAGAAATCCGGCCGCGTGAATCTCGGCCTCGAAGGTACGCTGGTGCTGGGCGCCATGACGGCCTATGCGATCTCCTATCATACCGGCAGTCCCTGGGCGGGCGTGCTGGTGGCGGGGTTGGCGGGGTCGCTGCTGGGCGCGATGCACGGCGCGATCTGCGGTCTGCCCAAGGTCAACGACGTCGCCGTCGGCATCGCGATGATGCTGTTCGGCGTCGGCGTCGCGTTCTTTTTCGGCAAGCCTTATATCCAGCCCGAAGCGCCGCGCCTGCACTCGATTCCCTTCGGCCTGTGGATCGACAGTCCGAACCTGAAGAGCGCGCTCAACGTCAATCCGCTGTTCTTCATCGGCGTCGCCTCGGCCTTTGCGCTCGCCGGGGCGCTGCGCAACACGCGCTGGGGTCTGGTTGTTCGCACGGTGGGCGACAGCGCGGCGGCGGCGCGCGCGATGGGCGTTTCCGTCAACGGCGTCAGGTTAATGACGACGACCATCGGCGGCTTCTTCGCCGGCGTCGGCGGCGCGTTCCTGTCGCTGTCCTATCCCGGCTCGTGGAACCAGGGTCTCTCCTCCGGCCAGGGCCTGATGGCGGTGGCGCTGGTGATTTTCGCGCGCTGGAGCCCGCTGCGCTGCGTCGGCGCGGCGTTGCTGTTTGGCGCGGCGGGCGCGATCGGGCCGTCGCTGCAATCGATCGGCGTCACGCAAGGCTATTATTTCTTCAACGCCGCGCCCTATATCCTGACGCTGGCGATCATGATCGCGACGTCGAGCGCCAAACACGCCGCCGCCGACATGCCCGGCGAACTCACGATGGCGAAGTGACGATGACAATTCTCGAAGCCGATCCCTATCCCTGGCCCTATAACGGCGATCTCAGGCCCGAGAACACCGCCATCGTCGTGATCGACATGCAGACCGACTTTTGCGGTCCCGGCGGCTATGTCGACAAGATGGGCTACGATCTCTCGTTGACGCGCGCGCCCATCGAACCCATCAAGGCGTTGCTCGCGGCGGCGCGCGCGAAGGGCTATCACGTCATCCACACCCGCGAGGGGCATCGGCCGGACCTGTCCGATCTGCCCGCCAACAAGCGCTGGCGCTCGCGCCGCATCGGCGCAGGGATTGGCGACTCGGGGCCATGCGGAAAGATCCTGGTGCGCGGCGAACCGGGCTGGGAGATCATCGCCGAACTCGCGCTGGCGCCGGGCGAGATCGTGATCGACAAACCCGGCAAGGGCTCGTTCTGCGCCACCGACCTTGAATTCATCCTCCGCACGAAAGGCGTCGAGAATCTCGTGCTGACCGGAATCACCACCGATGTCTGCGTCCACACGACGATGCGCGAGGCGAATGACCGCGGCTTTGAATGTTTGCTGTTGGAGGATTGCTGCGGCGCCACCGATCCCAGCAATCATCTGGCGGCGATCAAGATGGTCACGATGCAGGGGGGCGTATTCGGCGCGGTGTCGACCTCGAAAGCCCTGATCGCGGCCCTGTCGTGACGCGCCGCGCCTACGCGCATCGTCTGCCCATGAGCGCGCCCGATGACGTGAGCGCGCTGGAGGCGGCGTTCGCCTCGGGCGCTATTCAACCAAGAGGCGTCGTCGCGATTCTCGGCAAGACCGAGGGAAACGGTTGCGTCAACGATTTTTCGCGCGGTTTTGCCACCCGCGCCTTGTGGGATGCCTTGGCCCGGGCCGGCGCGGACCCGGGCGATGTTTGTCTGGTGATGTCCGGGGGCACGGAGGGCGGACTCAGCCCCCACATTCTCGTGTTGGAAGCGCGGGAGACGGGCGAACACGCGCAGGGCGCGGCGCTGGCGTTCGGCCGTGCGCGCACGCCTGCGGTTGCGCCCGAACAGATCGGGCGATTGGCGCAGGTCGATCTCGTCGCCGAGGGCGTCTTGCGCGCCATCGCGGACGCTGGGCTCGATGCGGCGGATGACGCGCATTTCGTACAGATCAAATGTCCGCTGCTGACCGCCGAACGGATCGCTGAAGCCGAGCGGCGCGGCGCGGCGACGGCGACGCGCGACACGCTCAAATCGATGGCTTTTTCGCGCGCCGCCTGCGCGCTCGGCGTCGCGGTCGCGCTGGGCGAGGTTTCGCGCGGCGCTTTGTCGGAGGCCGACATCGGCGCCAATTTCGCGCTCTATTCCGGCCGCGCCTCCACTTCCGCGGGCGTCGAGTTGGTTGATCACGAAATCGTCGTGCTCGGCGCTTCGACGAATTGGGCCGGCCCGCTGCGGGTCGATCACGCCGTCATGGCGGACGCGCTCGACATCGAGCCGGTGCGAGCGGCGCTGTCGCGGTTGGGCCTTGGCGCGGACGGCCAACTGAAGTTGACGCAGCAGGACAGGCTCGTCGCGCTGCTCGCCAAGGCCGAGGCCAGTTCGCACGGAACTTTGCGCGGGCGGCGCCACACCATGCTCAACGACAGCGATATTTCCTCCACCCGCCACGCCCGCGCCTTTGTCGCCGGCGCGCTCGGCGGCCTCGTCGGCCATGCCGAGATCTATGTCTCCGGCGGGGCCGAGCATCAGGGGCCGGACGGCGGCGGCCCGGTGGCGATCATCGCCCACAACGGAGTCTTCATATGAGCGCGCCCCTTCTGCGCCGCGGCCCGTCGCTGGAGACGGTGGGCATGAGCAAATCGTTCGGCGCCCTGCGCGCGCTCGACAATGTCTCGATCAAAGTTCCCGCCGGCGGATTTCACGCGCTGCTGGGCGAAAACGGCGCCGGCAAATCGACGCTGGTCAAATGCATCATGGGTTTTTACAGCGCCGACAAAGGTCAGTTGATTCTCGACGACGCCGAGGCGCAGGTCCGCAATCCGCGCGAAGCGCAGACGCTCGGCGTCGGCATGGTCTATCAGCATTTCACGCTCGCGCCGGCGTTGACGGCGGCGGAGAACCTCGTTGTCAGCCGCGCCGACGCGCCCTCGCTGATCAACTGGCGCGCCGAGCGCCGGGCGCTCAATGAATTTCTCGAACGGATGCCGTTCCGCGTGCCGCTCGATCGTCCGGTGTCGAGCCTTGCGGCGGGGGAGAAGCAGAAGCTGGAGATTTTGAAACTCCTCTATCTCAACCAGCGGTTCCTCATTCTCGACGAGCCGACCTCGGTGCTGACTCCAGGCGAGGCCGACGAAATTCTCGGGTTGTTGCGCGGCATGACGCAGCGTGGCGAAATCACGGTGATGATGATCTCCCACAAATTCCGCGAGGTCGAGGCGTTCTGCGACGCCTTCTCGGTGCTGCGGCGCGGCGCGAAAGTCGGCGAGGGCAAGGTGGGGGTCGTGCCGACGCGCGAGATGGCGCGGATGATGATTGGCGATTCGGTTGTTCGCCCCTCGGCGGCGCGTGGTCCGCAGCCGCCGCGCAACGCGACGCTGGAGATCGCCGGCTTGACTGTGGAGGGTGACGAAGCGCGCGAGAAGGTGGTCGACTTCAACCTGAAGATCAAGGGCGGGGAGATCGTCGGCATCGCGGGCGTCTCGGGCAATGGTCAGAGCGAGCTGGTCGAGGCCTTGTCGGGCCAGCGGCCAATCAAACGCGGCCAGGTGTTGATTGACGACAAAAACTTCGAGCCCCGGCGCGATCATTTCGCCAAGTTCAAGGTGTTTGGCCTGCCCGAGGAGCCGCTCAAAAACGCGACAGTGCCGGGCATGTCGGTCGCGGAAAATATGGCGTTTCGCGATTTCGACAAGCCGCCGCTGACGAGCCTCTCGTTCTGGCTGTCGCCGGGGCCGATGCGCGCGCGGGCACGCGAGTTGATCGCGCGCTACAACGTCAAGACGCCCTCGACCGAGACGCCGATCCGCGATCTCTCGGGCGGCAACGTGCAGCGCGCCGTGCTGGCGCGGGAACTCTCGCAAGATGTCGACGTGCTGATCGTCGCCAACCCGTGTTTCGGGCTCGATTTCGCCTCCGTCGCCGACATCCGCGCGCAGATCATGGAGCAACGCAATCGCGGCGCGGCGGTGCTGCTGGTGTCGGAAGATCTCGACGAAATTCTGGAGCTGGCCGACCGCATCGCGGTCATGTCGGGCGGCCATGTCGCCTATGAAACACGGGCGGAGGGGGCCGATCGCACGACCATCGGCCGGCACATGGCGGGGCATTGAGACATGATCGAGGTCGAGGCCAATCCATTCCCGTTCGCGCTTGATTGCGGCGCTGTCGCGCTGGTGGTGATTGACATGCAGCGCGATTTTCTCGAAGCGGGCGGATTTGGCGAAACGCTGGGCAACGATCTGGCGCCCGTCAAACAGATCGTGCCGACGGTGGCCGCGCTGCTGGCCTTGTTCCGCGCGCGCTGCTGGCCAATATTTCACACGCGCGAAAATCATGCGGCCGATCTCTCGGATTGTCCGCCCGCCAAGCGACTGCGCGGCAAGCCTTCGTTGCGGATCGGCGATCTTGGGGCCATGGGCCGCATCCTGATCCGCGGCGAACCGGGGGCGGAAATCGTGCCTGAACTTGCCCCGGCGCCTGGAGAGATCGTCATCGACAAGCCCGGCAAGGGCATGTTTTACGCGACCGACATGAGCGAGCAGCTGACAGCGATGGGCGTCAGGCAACTTGTGTTCGCCGGCGTAACGACGGAGGTTTGCGTGCAGACCTCGATGCGCGAGGCGAACGATCGCGGCTATGAATGTTTGTTGATCGAGGACGCCACCGCCTCCTATTTTCCAACCTTCAAGCAGGCCGCCATCGAGATGATGCGCGCGCAGGGCGCGATCGTCGGTTGGACGACGCCGCTCGCGGCGCTGCAAAGGGCAGTGGCGTGAGCGAGGCCGCGCGCTGGAGTTCTCGCAGCCCCGCCAAGGCGCCGGTGCGCGCGCGCGTGTGGGAAGCGCTCGTGCGCGAGGGGGTCAATGTCGGGCCCGCTTTCGACCGCATCCCCAATTTCGTCGGCGCCGACATGGCGGCGAAGCGCATCAGCGAACTCGATGCGTGGAAGCGGGCGCGCGTGGTGAAGTGCAATCCTGACCCGCCGCAAATCCCGTTGCGATTGCGCGCGCTTTACGACGGCAAGCTGCTGTTTTCGCCGGTGCCCTATCTGACGAAGGCGTTTCCGTATCTGCGCATCGATCCGGAGAAACTCGCGGCCAAGGGCGTCGATTTCGAGACGGCGGCGACTTCACAGGGCTTTCTTCAGCACGGCGAGCCGGTCGGCTTCGAGGATATGCCGCGATTGGATTTCTGCGTCGTCGGCTGCGTCGCGGTCACGCGCGCGGGCGGGCGAACCGGCAAGGGCGCGGGCTTCGCCGATCTGGAGCAGGGCGTTTTCCGCGAACTGGGTTTGGTTGACGACGCCACGCCAATCGCCACCACGGTGCATTCGTCGCAGATCGTCGAGCGCCACGCCGTCGTGATGGAGAGCCACGATTCGGCCCTGCATTTCATCGCGACCGAAGCGGAGTTGATCGAGACGCATACGACGCAGCCGCAGCCGCGCGGGGTCGATTGGTCGAAGGTGCGGCCCGATCAGTTCGCCGACATTCCCTTCCTTGCCCATTTGCGGGCGCGGTTGGAGCGGCGCTGACGCGCGTTCAGTCGAACGCGCCGCGGTCGCGTTCGATGCAAGCCACGATATGCGCGTGCGCGGCGCGGATGCGACCCAGGCCGCGCGTATCCTCATGGGTGACGATCCAATAGGCCCGCGCGGCCGCACGTTCCGGCGCGACGCGGCGCAGATCGGGAAAGCGGCGGGCGATGAAATCATGCACCACGCCAAGCCCGACGCCGGCGCGCACCGCCTCCAACTGCGTCACGGCGCTGGCGCATTCGAACTGGGTCGGGGCGCCGCCGAACAATTCGCGCACGTAATCGAGCGCGGTGGAGAAGGCGTATTCCTCGACATAGCCGATCAGCCGGTGGCCGGAAAAATCCGGCCCCGGTTCCCCTTGCGTTGCGAGATAGGCGGTGCTGGCGTAAATCCCCAGCGTGTAGTCGGTCAGCTTGCGCGCCACGAAGCGGCCTGAATCCGGCTTATCGAGGCCGATGACGATATCGACCTCGCGCCGCGCCAGCGGCGTCAGGCGCGGCAGTGGCAGCAGTTGCACCCGCAGCGCCGGGTTTTTGGCGATGAAAGGTCCGAGCGCCTGCGCGAGATAATAGGTCGAGAACCCGTCCGGCGCGCCGATCCGCACGTCGCCCGAGAGTTCGACGTCGAGGCCGGATACTTCCGTCTGCGCGTGCAGGAACGCGCTTTCCATCTGCTCGGCGGCAGCGAGGAAGCGTTCGCCGGCGCTGGTGAGCCGCGCCCCCGTGGTGCGGCGGTCGAACAGTTTGGCGCCGAGCGCGACTTCGAGCGCCGCCACCCGCCGGCTCGCCGTGGCGTGGTCGAGATGCAGCCGCCGCGCGCCGGCGACGAATTGGCCGGCGCGGGCGACGGCGAGGAAGATGCGGACGTTGTCCCAGTTCATGGCCGTTAACTTAGCCGATTCTTGCACCGATGAAGCGCGTAATCTGGAATTGCTGTGCGGGAAAGCAGAGCGCATAACCAGCGGCAGGAAACGCATCGGGAGAGAGCAATGATCCATTACGGCCATTTCATCGGCGGCAAGGCCGTCCCTGGCACGTCGGGTCGCACGGCGCAGGTGTTTCAGCCGATGGACGGGACCGTGCGCGGTTCGGTGGCGCTGGCGAGCGCTCAGGACGTGCGCGGTGCGGTCGAAAACGCCAAGGCCGCGCAGATCGGATGGGGGACGACCAACCCACAGCGCCGCGCCCGCGTGATGATGAAATTCTACGAGCTGATCGTCAAACACACCGACGAACTCGCCGATATCCTGTCCCGCGAGCATGGCAAGACCATTGGCGACGCCAAGGGCGACATTCAGCGCGGCATCGAGGTGCTCGAATTCTCGTTCGGCGTGCCGCATCTGTTGAAGGGCGAATATACCGACGGCGCCGGGCCCGGCATCGACACCTATTCGATGCGCCAGCCGCTCGGCGTGGTGGCCGGCATCACGCCGTTCAACTTTCCCGCCATGATCCCGCTGTGGAAGCTCGCCCCGGCGATCGCCTGCGGCAATTCCTTCATCCTGAAGCCGTCGGAGCGCGATCCCGGCGTGCCGATGCGCTTAGGCGAATTGTTCATCGAGGCCGGCGGTCCTCCGGGCATTCTCAATGTCGTCAACGGCGACAAGGTCGCGGTCGACGCCATTCTCGACGATCCTGACATCCAGGCGATCGGCTTCGTCGGCTCGACGCCGATCGCGCAGTACATTTACGCGCGGGGGACGGCGACCGGAAAGCGCGTGCAATGTTTCGGCGGCGCCAAGAACCACATGGTCGTGCTGCCCGACGCCGATATGGACCAGACGGTCGATGCGCTGATCGGCGCCGGCTACGGCTCGGCCGGCGAGCGCTGCATGGCGATCTCGGTCGCGGTGCCAGTCGGTGAAAAGGCGGCGGAAGAGCTGATGAAGCGGCTCATTCCGCGCGTCGAGGCGCTCAGGATCGGCCCCTCTACCGACGCGACCGCCGATTACGGCCCGCTGGTCACCGCTGAAGCTTTGGCGCGGGTGAAGGGCTATATCGACATCGGCGTCAAGGAAGGCGCGACGCTCCGGATCGACGGGCGCGGCTTTACGATGCAGGGCTACGAGAACGGCTATTATCTCGGCGGCTCGCTGTTCGACAATGTCACCAAGGACATGCGGATCTACAAGGAGGAGATCTTTGGCCCGGTGCTGAGCGTCGTGCGCGCCAAGGGCTATGAGGAGGCGCTGAGCCTTTGCAACGACCACGAATATGGCAACGGCGTCGCGATCTTCACACGCGACGGCGACGCCGCGCGCGACTTCGCCAGCCGCGTGCAAGTCGGCATGGTCGGCGTCAACGTGCCGATCCCGGTGCCGGTGGCCTACTACACCTTCGGCGGCTGGAAACGCTCAGGGTTTGGCGATCTCAACCAGCACGGGCCGGATTCGATCCGCTTCTACACCAAGACCAAGACCATCACCTCGCGCTGGCCGAGCGGCGTGAAGGATGGCGCGGAGTTCTCGATCCCGACCATGAAGTGAAGTTTTCCGGGGCGCGCGCGCGACAGACCGCGCCCCGGGTTTTTCAACGGGTTGAGTGGCTTTTTCTGTCGTTGGGTAACTCCCAAGCCGTCCCCCATTTTGAGTGGCCGGACAGTGCGCTACCAGCACTGAATTGCGGTGACGCGAGAACAAAGATGAATCGCATCACGAACAAACCCGAACCCGCAGCCACGATAATGGCGACCGATGCCGATTTTGACGTCCAAAACGGAGACGGCTTGGGAGTTACGTCGTTGG